>JAQBPV010000499.1 GCA_028287345.1 Gemmatimonadota bacterium | reverse complement strand
GGTATTCGCGCATGCGCTTCGACAACGGCGTGCTCTTGATGGACACGGCGCGCGTGGTGAGCGAAGCCGGCGTGCTCCGTGCTCGCGGTATCCTGGGTCTCACGCGGCCGGCAGGCGCCGATTCGCTGCAACTGGAAGCGGACGTCGATTCACTCGGCGGACTGCGGCGCTATCTCGGCCGCGCTTCCGACTCGACCGTAAAGAAGCTCGCGTCCGATTCGCTCACCGGGTCGCTCGCCTTCCGCGGTGTCATGCGTGGGTGGCTCGACTCGCTGGACGTCCGCGGCGCACTCAATGGAAGCAACCTGTATGTACGCGGCGATCGCGTGCGCAGCGTCTCGGGCACACTCGCCGTGCGCGACGTGCTCGGGAGGCTGACGGGCGGACTCGACCTGCGCGCCGACACGGCGATGGTCTCGGGCGTGCGGCTCGACTCGGCGACGTTCGCGGCGAATATTCTCGATGCGGGCCACGCGCGCTTTGCGTCCGGCGCTCGCGGCGAGAACGGCGCGTGGGTGCGGGCGGCGGGAGACTGGAGCACGTCTCACGACACGATGACAGTGCGGCTCGACACGCTCAACCTCGCGCTCGGCACCTCGCGATGGGGGTTGCAGCGTCCGTCGGTGTTCACGAGGTCGGACTCGAGCGTGACGGTGGATACCCTGATCTTCGCTGACGTGGCAGGCGCGAAGTTCTCGGGCTTCGTGAACGCGCCGCTGCATGCTCCGGCGCGCATTCGGCTCAAGGCGGACTCGGTTCCACTCGCCGATCTGGGAGTGTTCGCGCAGCTGCCCTCGGCGCTCGCGGGCAAGATGTCGCTGGACCTCAACGTCAGCGGCACGCGCGAGCAGCCGGTGATCGCACTGACCGCCGCGGCGCGCGACCTCAAGTATGCGGGCCTTTCGACCGAGCTGGTGAAAGTCGACGGTGGCTACGATGCGAATCGTCTCGGTTTCGAGGCGAACGTGCTGCGCGGCGGACGCTCCATTCTCGACGGCACGCTCAGCTACCCCGTCGCACTCACGCTCTTCTCGGCAAAGACGACCGGCGATTCGCTGCGCGGTCGGGTGCACGCGGACAGCGTCGATCTCGCGCTGGTGGAGGCGTTGTCGACGAAGCTGCGCAATTCGACAGGACGGTTGGCGCTCGACCTCACGCTCAGCGGCCAGCCGGATCATCCGCACGTGGGCGGTGTCGCGACGGTTCGTGATGGCGGCATCGAGGTGCCGGATGTCGGCATGCGTCTGTCGAACATCACGGGCGATATCTCGGTGGATGCGGCGCGCGATTCGCTCACGGTGAATCAGCTGCACTGGACAAGTCCGGCGAGTGGTGGCGGCGCGTCGCTGCAGGGGTCAGTCGTGTTCCGCGATCTCTCAAATCCGCGTCTGGATCTCCGGCTCGACGCACGTGAGTTGCGCGCCGTCGACAAGCGCGGCCTCGCGCGACTCGACGTCTCGACGGGACAGAACGGACTGACGCTCGCCGGCACTCCAGACGAAGCGAGGATGTCGGGAACGGTGGTCGTGGATCGCGGCACGATCTTCATCCCCGAGCTGATTCGCAAGCAGATCGTCGACCTCACGGCGGATGATTTCGCGCAGCTCTTCGATACGACGGACGTGAAGAACCGCCAGATCATGCCGCAGCCGCCGAGCGCACTGGTGGAGCATCTGCGTCTGGAAGGCGTGTCCGTGCAGTTGGGCGATGAGGTGTGGCTGCGATCGCGCGAAGCGAACATCAAGCTCGGCGGCTCGCTCAACGTCACGCGTGCGCTCGACGAACGCGAGACGACACGTTCCACACTCGCTCGCGACGTCCGTGGCGACTCCGCGCGGTACAAGCTCGCGCTCAGCGGCACACTCACGGCAGATCGCGGCACGTACACGCTCGACCTCACGGCGGTGCAGCGCGAGTTCCAGGTGCAAAGCGGGCGCATCTCCTTCTTCGGCACGCCGGACTTCAATCCCGAGATCGACGTCTCGGCACTCTATCAGGTGAAGCAGGCGAGTCGCGCCGATATCGGCATCAAGGCGCGCATTCACGGCAACTTCTATCCGCAGCCGGCGCTCGAGCTATCGAGTACGGACGCGTATCTCTCGCCGTCGGATCTCGTGAGCTATCTGGTCACGGGACGTCCGAGCTTCGAGCTCGGTGAGCGCGACGTCGCCGCTTCGCAGCGCGCTGCGGAATTCCTGCTGCCGACGCTGAACGCCACCGTGAGTCGCGCGCTGCGCGATCAACTCGGCGGTTTCGTCGACCTCATTCAGATCCAATCGGGTGCAGCGAACGATCCGCTCAGCACGTCGACCGGCGCGACGACGAGCGCATTCCGCAGCTTCCTCTCGAGCACGAGGCTCGGTGGCGAGAAGCAGATCAAGGATCGTCTCTTCCTGAGCTTCAGCACCGGGCTCTGTCAGCTCGGAGGGTCGGACGACGCATCGCTGCAGGGGCTCAAGGGTTTCGGCAACGCTATCGAGGGCAAGCTCGAGTATCGCTTCCCGCTGCTGGCGCCGGACCGCCTGTCGCTGCGCGCAGGTCTCGATCCGGCGGCGAGTGCACTCCGCTGCAACGCCGGCAGCGTGCGCGGCTTCGTGGCGACGCCGCAGCAGTGGGGTTTCTCGCTCTTCCGATCCTGGGTGTTTTGAAGCGCGCGCTGCTCATTGCGAATCCCGCCTCGCGAAGCGGAGCGCGTCTCGTCGATGCTGCGTGTCGAGCGATCACCGACGCCGGCGTGTCGTGTGATGTGATTCTCACAGAGCGTGCCGGTCACGCCCGCGAGATCAGTGAGGGTCGCGGCAGACACTACGACATCGTGTTCGCCCTCGGCGGCGACGGCACGGTGATGGAGGTCGCCGGCGCGCTCGCCGGCTCGAGCATTCCCATCGGTGTGCTGCCGGGCGGAACGGGCAACCTGCTCGCGCGTGCGCTGGGGATCTCGCGCAACATCGAGAAAGCTGTGAAGGCTCTCATGGAGGGCCATGTCAAGCAGATCGACCTCGGCGTCGTGCTCGGGCAGCGCTTCGCTGTCGCGGCCGGCGTCGGCATCGACGCGGCGATGGTGGCCGAGACGCCCGCGTGGATGAAGCGACGGCTTGGCGTGCTTTCGTATACGATCATCGCGACGAAAGCCGCGCTGCGCGCCGTGCTGTTCCGTCAATTCTTTCTCGCGCGGGTGGAGGTCGATGGTGAGATGATCGAGCGGAAGGCGGCGGCTGTCCTCTTTGCCAACTTCGGGTCGATTCTCGAGGAGCGTCTCACCTTCGGTCCCGACATTGCGATCGATGACGGACTTCTGGACTGCTGCATCTTCTCGCCGTTCAACCTGTGGGACGCTGTGCGAATCATGTGGCGGGTGACGCGACGCGACTTTCGGCCGGACCGAGCATTGCTGTATAGAAAGGGGAAGCGGTTCCGCCTCGAGACCGTGCCTGTGCTTCCCCTGCAAGCCGATGGTGAGTTGCTCGGTGTCACTCCAGTCGACATTACCGTGGAGCCGTTGGCCGCGCATCTGCTCGTACCGGGGCGCTGAGCGCGCATGAGCACACAGCGAGAAGTGCCACACGAGGCAGTGCGCCAACTGCAGCAGGAGCGCGATCACCTGTTGCTCCTGCACGAAGCGCTCGCCGAAGTGGAGCGCGCCCCCTCGATGGACGCGCGGCTGCACGTGTTCGTCGAAGCCATCCGGCAGATCGGATTCGGACGCGTCACCATCACGCTCCGCGACGTGGACATGAATGCCACGGCCATCGTCAGCGCAGGGCTGTCGTCGGCGGAAGAGAATCTGTTGCGCGCGCAGCCGGTATCGGGCGCGGTGTGGAAGCGGCGCCTCGCCGGTATCGAACGCTTTCGCATCAGCGGATCGTACTATCTCGAGGGACGTGATCCCTGGGTGATCGAGGAGTTCCAGGGTGGTCTCCGCAGCTCGCTCGAGCCGAGTACGGATCCTGAATGGTCGCCGCAGGATACGCTGCTCGTTCCGCTGCGACTCGCCAATGGAACCATCGTGGCGACACTCGTGCTCGACGACCCAGCGGACCGCACGCGACCGACGTTGACGCGCGTTCGCACGGTGGAGCTGTTCGGGCAGCAGGTAGCGGCCATGCTCGAGCAGGCGTCGCTCGTCGAGTTGGCGGAGCGACGTGCGCGTCGGCTGCAGCATCTTCACGAAGCGGGTTCACTGCTCGCGCGCTCGCTCGACGAGCCGACGATTCTCCGCTCGCTGGCCGCGCAGATCGAGAGCATCCTTCCGGTGAACACGGTCATCGTGCTCGCCACCGACGCAAAGGGCATCACCTGGCCACGCGCCTTTCGCCGCGACGGTGAGGAGATCGACGAGATGTTCACGCCGGTAGCGCTGCGGGCACTCGGCGAAGCGGCGGCGAAGGAACAGCGTCCGATAACTCAAGGAACCATGTTCGCCGTGCCCTCGGTCATCGGGCCGACGACCGTCGCCACCGTGGTCGTCGAGACGGCCAAGGGCCAACCGCTCCACGCGGACGACGCCGATCTGCTGCTCACGATCGGCGCGCAGGCCGCCGCGGCGATCAGCAACGCACGTCTCTACGCTGAGAGCTTGCACCAGCGGCGACAGACAGAGGCGCTCGCTGACGTCGTGCGCGTCGTCGGGGAATCGCTCCGTATCGATCGAGTGATGCAGCTCATTCTGCGCCACGCCAGTGCTCTCCTCCGCACCGATGGAGCGACCATCGCGCTGCTGCGCGGCGACTCGTTGGAGGTGACGGCAGGCATCGGTGTGGGCAAGGCCCTTCTTGGCAGCCGGATGCCAATCCAGGGCAGCGTGAGTGGCCGCGTCATTCGTTCGGCGTCGAGCGTCATCAGGGAGGAGGTCAACGCGGACCCGGACGCGTTCGTCCCGAGCGCTGCGTACGCACAGATCACCAACGCAATCATCGTCCCGCTGCTCTCCGTAAACGGTCCTGTCGGCGTGCTCTCGGTGTTCAACCGCCTCGAGCCGTTCGTTCCGGAAGACGCCGAGTTCCTCCAACGACTCGCCGACCAGGTGTCGGTCGCAGTGGTGAACGCCAAGCTGTTCGAGGAAGTCGCCGAGGCGACACGCGAATGGGCCGTCGCATTCGACTCGATCGGCAGCGGCATGGTGCTGCTCGACAAGCGCGGACGCATCCAGCGCACGAATGCGCAGGCGCGCGTGCTGCTCGGCGTCTCGTACGAGAACGAAGTGCTCGACCGCGACTTTCACACGGCGCTCTTCGGGGACGACGCGCCGTGCGACGAGTGCGTGCACTTCGCCGCGATCACGCAGGGAATGGTGAAGCGCGGCACACATGACGATCGCGCGCGAGGCCGCGTATTCGAGATCACGGCTTCACCGCATCCGCTCGGCGGCGCAGTGGTCACGTTCGATGACGTCACCGAACACCGTGCGCTCGCCGAGCGCCATCGGCGCGTGGTGGAAACCTCGCGCGACGCCATTGTCATCACCAATCGCGAGCGGCGCATCATCTTCGCCAACCCCGCGGCGCACGAGCTCCTGGCCCGCGGCAGCGACTTGATCGACCTGCCCGCCGAACACGCTGTCCCCGAGGACCAGCACGCCGAGGTGCGCGAGCGCGAGGACAGGGCACTCGCCGGTGAGCCACAGAACTACGAAGGCGAGGTGGTACGGCCAGACGGCGACCGACGCATCGTCGCCATCGCCACCGCACCGATGCTGGAGTTGGGCAAGGTTACAGGAATCGTCGCCACGCTACGCGACATCACCGACGAGCGCAGGGCGCGAGACGCCGTCGCGCTGTCGGAAAGCCGCTATCGCAACCTGTTCGAGTCCGCGAGCGACGCCATCTACACACTCGACTCGCACGGCACCTTCACCTCCGCCAACCAGGCGACGTGCGAGCTGACCGGCCGAACGCGAGACGCGATGCTCGGCCACAGCACGCGCGTGGTGCTCGACCAGGAGGACATTCCCCTCGTGCAGCACCACTTCGAGCGCGCGCTGGGGGGACGCGCAGCGCGCTACGAGTGCCGCGTGCGTCGTCCCGATGGCGAGCGCCGCCTGGTGTCGGTGACGAACACCCCGATCCGTCGCGGCGAGGAGATCGTCGGCATTCTCGGTGTCGCGCGCGACGTCACGGAGGCGCGTGCACGTGCCGCGGAGCTCGAGCGCTCCGAGGCCCGTTACGTGCGACTCGTGGAATCGGCGTCGGATGCGATCTTCACCGTTGACACGGATGGCCTGTTCACCGCGGTGAATCGCTCGCTCGAGCATGCGGTGGGACGCGAGCGCGAATTGCTCATGGGATCGTCGTTCGCGGAGCTGGTCGATCCACGCGATCTCTCGGCCGCGGAACAGCTGCTGCGGGAGACGATCAACGGCGCGCGTTCGCGCGGCGCCATTCGCTACATCGGCCGCGACGGCGATGTGCGCCATGGCTCCGTCATCACGTCGCCCGTGCTGGAGGGCAACCGGATCGTCGGTGCGCTGGGCATCCTGCGCGACGTCACCGACGAGCAGCGTCTCGCCGAGCAGTTGTTGCAGCAGGAGAAGCTGGTGGCCGTCGGACAACTCGTGAGCGGCGTGGCGCATGAGCTGAACAACCCGCTCGCCGCGGTGATGGCGTTCGCACAATTGCTGCTCGGCGCACCGGTACCGTTGTCGGAAGAGCCGCGACAGGCGGTCGAAACGATTCACCGCGAGGCGAAGCGGGCGGCGAAGATCGTGTCGAGCCTCCTCACGTTCGCTCGCCAGCAGCCCGCCGAGCGCGCCGCTGCGCGGTTGAACGACATCGTGAACGACACCCTCGAGCTCAGGCGCTACACATTGCGCACGGCAAACGTCGACGTCACGCTCGACCTCGATCCCGCGCTCCCGCCGACGTGGGCCGACCCATTCCAGCTGCAGCAGGTCGTGTTGAATCTCGTCGCCAACGCCGAGCAGGCGTTGGGGGAAACGAAGGGCGAGCGGCGTATCACCATTCGGACTTCTACTGCGGCCGCTGGAACGCGGATCGTGCTCTCGGTGTCCGACAATGGGCCGGGAATTCCGCGCGAGCAGGTGGACCGCATCTTCAACCCGTTCTATACGACGAAGCCAGTGGGGCAGGGCACTGGATTGGGACTGTCGATCTCGGACGGCATCGTGCGCGAGCATGGTGGCCGCATTCGCGTCGACTCCATGCCTGGGCAGGGCGCGACGTTCGTCGTCGAGCTGCCGTATGTCGTTCCACCGGCGGACGAGCCAGTGGCGTTGCCCCAGCCGGCGAAAGAGTGGGCCATTGGACGACGGATACTCGTGGTGGACGACGAGCCCGCGATGCGCGCCGCGGTGTCCGGTTTCCTGACGTCGCTCGGCCACAAGGTCCACGTGGCCGCCAACGGCGCCGACGCGCGAGCGCTCCTCGCGACAAGTGAGTATGATGTGGTGCTGCTGGACCTTCGCATGCCCGACCTGGGTGGGGAGGCGCTGTTCCGAGAGCTGCTCCAGTACGATGCGCGGCATGCACGGCGCGTGGTGTTCGTCACGGGAGACCTGCAGAGCGACGCTGCGCAGCGCTTTCTCACGGAGACCGGACAGCCGTTCATTGGCAAACCCTTTCAACTGGACGACCTCGCCGCCGTTCTGGCGAGCGTAACGAACTGATGGCGAAGATCCTCATCGTCGACGACGAACCCGACATCCGCTCCGCGCTGGGCCGATACTTCGAGCGCTCGGGCCATGACGTGCTGTTCGCAGCGACGGGCGAGGAAGGTGTCTCGCTCGTGCAGCGCGAGCGGCCGGCTGTGGTGCTGCTCGACCTGTTCCTGCCAGACATCTCGGGCTTCGACGTCCTCGATCGCACGCAGGAGCAGCGACCGGTGATCATCATGATCACCGGGCATGGCGACATCCCCGCCGCCGTCCACGCGATGCAGAACGGCGCCGAGGGATTCCTCACGAAGCCGGTGGAGCTGGCACATCTCGGCGCCGTCGTCGATCGCGCGCTGGAGAAGGCACAGCTCCGCGAATTGAGTCGCGCGGCGGACATGCGCATCGGACGTGCGTCGGCCGACATGCTGCTCGGCTCGTCCGCGCCCATGCGCGAGCTCTCGGAGCAGATCGAGCTGCTCGCACGCAGCGAGCGCACCGTTGCGCTGCTCGTGGGCGAGCACGGCGTGGGCAAGGCGCGGGCGGCACGCGCCATTCATGCGCTGAGTCCGCGTGCATCGCGCCCCTTTCACGAGATCGACTGTGGGCTGCGCCCGGTCGAGGTGCTCGACGTCGACCTCTTCGGCGTGGATCAGACTGAAGCGGGCCCGCTGCCTGGGCTCTTCGAGGCGGCGAATGGCGGAACGCTCTTTCTCGACGAGATCTCCGATCTACCGGCCGCACTTCAGCCGACCTTGTTGCGCGCACTCGAGGCGCGCCGAGTGCGACGCACGGGTGGAACGCGCGAAGTGCCCGTCGACGTGAGACTCATTGCCGCAACGGTGCGCGACCTCGCCACCGAAGTCACCGAGCAGCGGTTTCGCGAGGATCTCTACTATCGGCTGGGCGTGATGCCGCTGCACCTGCCGCCGCTGCGCGCGCGTGCGCCGGAAGATCTTCGAGACACCGTTTACGCGCTCCTCAACGAGTTGCGTCGCGGGCTGTCGGATGCGCCGCGCGAGCTGACGGAGGAGGCGATGGAGATGATCAGCCGCTATCCGTGGCCCGGCAACGTCCGCGAGCTGCGCAATGTGCTGGAGCGCGCCCTCATGCTGTCGAAGGGCGAGAGCGTGATCGGCGTGACGCATCTTGCCGCCGAAGTGCGCGGCATCGGCGACGACGCGTCGCTGCCGCACGTGTCGCGAACACTTGCCGAGGTGGAGCAGGGACACATCGAGCGCACTCTTCGCGCTCATGCGGCAAACCGGACGCGCGCCGCGAAGGAGCTCGGCATCTCGCGCGCGACGCTCATCAAGAAGATCCGCGAGTACGGACTCGGCGAACGGCCGGGCGCCGCTGCGATCGGCCGAGGGGAGGAGACATGACTGAGCTACAAGAGCATGACATGATGGTCTGCCGGGCCTGCGGCAACCAGGAGCGCGCCTCCGAGGGGTATCCCTGCGTGAAGTGCGGCACGTTCATCTGCGTGATCTGCAACATCCGCGGCGTCGTGAAGTGCCGCACGTGCGCAGCGGCGGAGATTCCTACGCCCAAGTGGCTGGATTAGGGCTGCAGGACGAAAGACAGCAACCGACTGACTTGAATCATGCGAATTGTTTGAATTGCATCGGTGAGTCGTGGAGATCACGGCGCCGGACTCGCTCGTTCTTTTTGATGTCGTGGCCGAGGATGGGCAAAGCGATTCTTTCCTCCTCCCGGAGGAAATTCCAACAAATTCACATGATTCAAGTTCCGGAAGTCGCCGCCGAGATCTGTGTGGGACGCGAATTTTGATGACGCCATTCGCGCGCTGCGGAATCGCCGTCGGCCACGCGACGGATGTCGACGGGGCTACCGGATGCACAGTCGTCCGTGGCATCGATGACCCATTTCGGTGTGCGCTGCACATCGTCGGTCGCGCGACGGGCACGAGAGAAGCGGCATCGCTCGACCCCACGCATTTAGTCGATCGCGTCGACGCGATCTTCCTGACGGGTGGCTCGGCATACGGACTCGACGCAGCCGCGGGCGTGATGCGCTGGATGGAAGAGCGTGGACGCGGATTCTCCGTCGGCGCCGGCGTCGTACCCATCGTTCCCGGCGCGGTGATCTTCGACCTCGCGCCACTCGGCCGATTCGATGCGCGCCCCACGCCGGCGATGGCGTACGAGGCATGCGAGAATGCATCGTCGGATGACGTCAGTGGTTCGATTGGTGCTGGCACCGGCGCGACGGTCGGCAAGATCGGCGGACCGGCGGGAGCGATGAAGGGCGGCATCGGCATCGCGTCGGCCGAAGCCAACGGTGTGATCGTCTGCGCACTGGCCGTCGTGAACGCACTCGGCGACGTGCGCAACGCATCCGGTGCGATCATCGCCGGTGCGCGTCGGCCCGACGGCACGTGGCTCGATAGCGAGGCATTCATCGCAAATGGCGTCGACGCGCAGTTCAGCGATGTGGCCGGACGGAATACCACGTTATGCGTCGTCAGCACCAACGCGGATGTGAGCCGAGTGCAGCTCGGTGCGCTGGCGCGTGCAGCGAGCGCCGCGTTGTATCGGCGCATCACGCCCGTCGGCACCGCCTTCGATGGCGACGTCGTATTCGCCACGGCACCCTACACAGGGGGCGTTGCCGCATCGACTGCACAGGTCGAGGCGCTCGCCGTCTCCGCACTCGAGCAGGCAATCGAGAGGGCTGTGCGCACCACTGCACCCGGGGACATCTTTCGCGAATGACGGACGTGCTCCACCGCATCGCCGTGTGTACGCCGGTCGCGCAGCTCTTCGCCGAACCTCGTGTCGCCAGTGCCCAGATCTCGCAGCTCCTCGCCGGCCGTGTGGCCGACGTGCTGGAGACGCGCGACGACTGGTATCGCGTTCGCGGGCCCGACGAGTATGAAGGATGGATGCATCGCGGCTACGTGACGACCGTGCCTGAAACCACGACGCGTCGCAGCATCGCGACTGCGCGCATCTCGCTCGGATGCGTCACGAGCAATCCGTCCGGCGCGCATCGCGCCATGCCGCTCGGTGCGTTTCTCACGCCGGACGAAGTCGTGCGCAGCGGCGAGGCGATCGACGGCGTCGAGCAAGCCACACAGTTTCCAGCGGAAGCGGGCGCGATCACCCGCAGCGCTCGACTCTACTTCGAAGGCACGAGCTACTTCTGGGGCGGCGTGACTCCGTGGGGCGCGGACTGCTCGGGCCTCGTGCAGAGCGTGTACTGGCTGCATGGCATTCAGCTGTACCGCGACGCGTGGCAGCAGGCGACACAGGGCGTGCATGCCGTCGACAGTCCGATCGATGCAGCCGAGGGGGACCTACTCTTCTTCTCCGATCGCGTCGACCAACACATCACGCACGTCGCCATCTCACTCGGCGGCGGGTGTCTGGTCCATCTGGCACTCGGCCGCGGCGGCTACGCGGTGGAGCGTCTCGACGATGCGCGCGATCCGTACGTTCGCAAGCTGCTCGATCGGTTCGTGACGTCGCGACGGATTCTCGTCAACGACTGACGTCAGCTCATCATCACCGGCGTGCGCGACACGGGCGCCGCCGCGGCGGGCCTGACCTGCACGGCAACTTCGGCGTGCGTGTTTCCGTCGAGTCCCACGCGCATCAGGTAGCGTCCCGCCATGTCGAGCGGGAGGTCGATCTGCGCGATGAGCGGGAAGTCCATCTCGACGACGCCCGTTGGCGGAGGCACGACGCCGAGCTCCCCGTCGCTGCTCCAGAGCTCCGTACCACTCGGGCTCATCCACTGTAGCGTGACGCGATGCGATCCCGCGTCGGACGGTGAGCCCTTGAGATGCACGACCAACGTTGCGCGAGGGTGAAGCGCGGGAAGTGAACCAACCTGCAGCGCGTCGAATACGCCGAGGATGTTCAGCTTTCCTTCCTGCGAGAGGTTCGCCGCGTCGGCGAAGAGAGCGAAGGTCACGTGCATCGTGAATAGTAGAAGCAGACGCCGCGGTTTGAAACGGGTAGTCAGCCGCCTAACTTCAGGGCATGGCTTCAACTTTGTACGTCGAAACACCTGAGCAGGCGGAGAGTGTCCCAGCGGGATTCTCGGCGACCGACCTGCTTTTGCTGTGCATGGCCTTCATCTGGGGGATCAATTTCATCGTCGTGAAGTTCGCCACGGGCGTCTTTGCACCCTTGGCATTCAACAGCGTGCGCATCCTGTTGGCGGTGGTGATCCTGTGGGTGATCGTCCTGGTTCGCCGCGATCCGCTACCGAACAGGCGGATGATCCTCGGCATGTTGGCGCTCGGTGCGCTGGGCAACGGTCTCTATCAGATCCTGTGGGTCGAGGGCATGGCGCGCACGCGCGCGAGCGACGCAGCGCTGCTCGTGGCGGCATCGCCGGCGTTCATCCAGATGATCGGGTGGGTGCGCGGCAACGACCGCATTGGATGGACGGGCGTCGTCGGCATCGTCATCTCGCTGTTCGGCATCGGGCTCGTGGTATCGGGTGCGGCCAATGCGGTGGCTGGTCAATCCACCTGGTCAGGCAACGCATTCATTCTCGGCTCCGTGCTCTGCTGGGCCGTGTACTCGGTCGGGCTCCGACCATTCACCGAGCAGGTCGATGGATTGACGCTGTCGGCTGTGACGATGACGGGCGGCATCGTGCCGATGTTGATCGCTGGCGCTCCGTCGCTCGCGAAGACGAATTGGAGTGCGGTGAGCAGTGCGGGGTGGGCGGCGGTGGCGTACAGCGGCATCCTCGCACTCGTCGTCGCATATCTCTTCTGGTATCGCGGCGTGCGCGTGCTCGGCCCGACGCGTGCGTCGATGTACTCGAACCTGCAGCCGCTGTTCGCGATGGCGGCGGCGTGGCTGGTCCTCAGTGAGTCGCCGCGCACGCTGCAGCTGGCGGGTGCCGCGTGCATCATCGGTGGGCTCGTGCTCACGCGTCTTCCCGGGCGTCGGCCCATCCCGGTGTGCGAATGAAGGTCGTTCTCTTCGACATCGACGGCACACTGTTGTGGACCGATGGCGCGGGTCGTCGCGCGGTACATCGTGCATTGGATGAAGTGTTCGGTCCGACGGATCGCATCGAGCACGAGTTCGACGGCAAGACTGATCCGCAGATCGTACGCGAGCTGATGAAGCTCGGCGGCATCGACGGCGAGATGGTCGAGTCGAAGCTCGACTTCGCATTGAAGCGCTATGTCGAGCTGTTGCAGGAGGAGCTGGCAAGCATCGACCACTCCGACAAGACATATCCCGGCATCGCCCCATTGCTCGACGCGCTCGAGCAGCGTGACGATGTTTTGATCGGCCTGCTCACGGGCAACGTGCACGAGGGAGCGCTCGCGAAGCTCGACGCGGTTGGTCTCGCGCGCCATCGATTCAAGATCGGCGCATTCGGATCGGACCATGCGGATCGCCCGCAGCTGCCGGCCATCGCGCGCGCTCGTGCGGAAGCGATGCTGGGACATCCGGTGGCGGGCAACGACGTCGTCGTCATCGGCGACACGCCGGCGGACATGAGCTGCGGCAAGGGCATCGGCGCGCGGGCGATCGGCGTCGCCACCGGCCGCTATTCGGTCGAGGCGCTCGAAGCCTGCAATGCCGGCCCTGTGTTCGTGAATCTCTCGGATACGGATGCGGTCATGCGCGCCATTCTCGGAGCATAGGCGTATGCTCGAAGTGGAGGTCAAGAGCGTCGTCGATGACATGGAGCGCCGGCGCACCGCCATCGAAGCTGGTGGTGCGAAGCTCGTGTTTTCCGGGAGACTCGAGGATCGGCGCTACGATACTACCGACCGGTCGCTGACTGCCGAAGACCAGGTGCTTCGCGTTCGCACGTATCGCGATGCGCACGGCTCGCGCTCGGAGCTCGACTGGAAGGGTCCCACGCGTCGCGAAGATGGCTACAAGCTGCGCGAGGAGCTGGAGACGGAGGTTTCCAATGGCGACACGCTCTTCGCCATCCTCGACAAGCTCGGTTACGTGGTGACCATCGCGATCGATCGTGAGATCATGCAGTATGACTTCGACGGCACAATGATTCGCTTCGAGCGCTATCCGCGCATGGACACGCTCGTCGAAGTCGAAGGCACGCCGGAGCAGATCGAAGCGGCGATTGCGGCGCTTGGAATGCCGCGCGAAGGATTCACCAGCGAGCGGCTCGTCGACTTCGCCTCACGCTACGAGGCGCGGACGGGCGCACGTGCGGCGCTGTCGCATGCGTCGCTCGCGAACGACAGCGGATTCGATCCCATCAATGCCTGACGCTCCACTTCTCCCCGAGCTCGCGCGCTCGCTGCGGTCACTCGGCGCACAACGCGATGCGTCGGCGGAAGCTGCTCACGCGGCGATCTTCGTTCCGCTGCTCGACGCCCGCGCGCGAGCTGGCGGCGCGGACAAGGCGACCGTGCTCGCAGCGTTGCGCGGCAGCGCACTGGCTGCGCGCATCGAGGCGCAGGCGGTGGACGCGGCGGTTCATGGTATCGAACAGCCGGCGCTCGCACGGGCACTCACGGCACAGAGTGCAGAGTTGATGGAACCGCTGCATCAGGCGCTCGTGGCGCTCGATGGCGCAGCGTCATCCGCGCTCGACAACGACGCGGCGTGGGACGAATGGGTCGCGCGCCTGCGTGCCGTGTTCACGAGAGCGGACGTGGCGTGTCGCGCTCTGGCGACACTCATCGCCACGCGCCAGACGCGCTCGGCCGCGCCACGCTGGTTCGAGCGGACGCCGCGATGATCGTCGGCATCGGGATCGACCTCGTGGAGATCGACCGCATGCGACTGCTGCTCCAGCGGAAGGGCGACCGCGCGCTCGAGCGGATGTTCACGGCGCGCGAGCGCACGTACGCGCACACTCATCCGGAGCCGGAGCGACAACTGGCCGCCCGAGCCGCCGCCAAGGAGGCGACGTACAAGGCCCTCTCAGGAAACGACCTCGCCCGGGCGATCGGTTGGCGGGAGATGGAGGTCGTGTCCGTAAAGGGGCAGGCGCCGGTGCTCGTGCTCCATGGGCGGGCGCAGACGCGGGCGAATGAGCTCGGCGTGTATCGCGTCCACCTCTCCATCAGCCATACGGAGCACATGGCCGTCGCATACGTAATCGCTGAGCGGGCCTGAGTCTTCACCGGCGCCCGGCCCCACTGTACCCAGCCGTTCAATCCCGATATCTTTTCTCGGCAATGAGAACCACTACAATTCTCAACCGAGCTGTCCTACTGGGCGCCCTCCTGGCTGCAATGCCGGCCGGCGCACAGGAACATCCGGCGCGGCGCGTGGCGAACATCGTCAGCGTCGCTGTTCAGGAGTATGGCAAGGCGGTTGACGGGCAGGGCCGGCTCATCAGCGCCCAGGAATATCAGGAAGCGAATGAGTTCCTGAACGACGCCCGAACCGCCGCCGAGCGACTCTCGGGCGATAAGGCGGTGGCTGCGCGTGCGCTGCTGGATTCCGTCGCCGCCGCGGTGCGCGACAAGAAGCCCCCGGCCACCCTCGACTCACTGGAGAAGCGGTTCGCCGCGCTGCTCGGCAACGAGGCCAAGCTCGAACTCCCGAGCCAACCGCTCGATCTGGCCGAGGGGAAGGCGATCTTCCAGAAGAGCTGTGCGAGCTGTCATGGGTCGCTCGGGCTGGGCGACGGACTCGCGGGCGCGAAGATGAACCCCGCGCCGCCGGCGATCGGCACCCAGACGCACATGCGCGGTGTCTCCCCGGCGCTCATGTACCGCATCATGTCCGTCGGCATCGCCGGAACGCCGATGGTCGGCTTCGGCAACACGCTGACGTCCACGCAGCGGTGGAACGTCGTCGCCTACGTGAATACGCTGCGAGCGAACCACGCGCAGCAGCTCGAAGGCGAAGGGTTGTTCACGCAGCGGTGCGCATCGTGTCACGGCGTGGTTGGTGGAAGCGACGGCGCGCTGGCTCGGTCGTTGACGAAGCTTCCGCCGGAGATCGGCACCATCGCGTTCCAGGTGGAGCGCAGCGACGACCAGTTGGCCACCGCCATCCGCGACGGCATCGCCGGTTCCGCGATGCCCGCATCGCACGAGCTGACCGACACGCAGGTAGCGAGCGTGGTGTCGTACGTTCGCACGCTCCCGTTGAAGGAGAGAAACGCCGGTCTGCTCGCTGCCGAAAACGACAGCACGTCGAGCAAGGCAGCCGCGCGCAACGTCCTCGCGCAGCTCGAGCAATCGCTCGCCGCGGCGCGCAGCGGTCGTCCGGCCGACGCGGGCGACAAGGCCTTCGACGCCTACATCGCCTTCGAGCCGATCGAGGCACCGGCGCGCGCGAAGAATCCGGGCCTCGTGGTTTCCATGGAGCGCCAGTTCGCCGAGTTCAAGGCGGCGGTGCGGTCGAACGACATTCGCGGTGCTGAGCAGCTGCGCGACGCCATCGAGGCATCGCTGCCGGAAGTGCTCGCGCTCACCGTGCCTTCGGGCAGCGGCAGTGAAGCGTTCTGGCAGTCGTTCCTGATCATCCTGCGCGAAGGGTTCGAGGCGATTCTCGTCATCGGTGCGATCGTCGCCTTCCTCATGAAGACCGGCCATCGCGACCGCCTTCGCAGCATCTGGCTCGGCGTTGCCTACGCGCTCGCCGCGAGCGCAGCTACGGCTGTCGTACTCAAGACGATGCTCTCCGCGGTGCCGGCCAGCCGCGAGATCATCGAGGGCACCACGCTGTTGCTCGCCGTCTGCGTGCTATTCTCGGTGAGCTACTGGCTCATCTCGAAGGTCGAAGCGGCGAAGTGGCAGCAGTTCATCAACGAGAAGGTCACCACTGCGCTCGATCATGGCGGTGGGCGAGCATTGACCTTCGTCGCATTCCTCGCGGTGTATCGCGAAGGTGCGGAGACGGCGCTGTTCTACCAGGCACTATTCAATGAAGGCCCGAACGTCGTGCTGCCGCTGTCGTTGGGTATCATGGTGGGCTTCGCGGCGCTCGCGGTGATCTTCACGCTGTTCTATCGCTACGGCGTGCGCATTCCGATCCGCCGCTTCTTCGCCGTGACGAGCGTGCTGCTCTACTACATGGCGTTCGTGTTCGCGGGGAAGGGAATTCGCGAGCTGCAGGAGGGGAATGCAGTTCCGCTGACGGCGATTCGCGGCTTCCCGCACATCGAGTGGCTGGGGATTTATCCGAGCTGGCAGGGGCTGCTGACACAGTTGGTGTTGCTGCTGCTCTTCGCGTTCGCGGTGCTGAAGACGTTCTGGCCGAAGCGGTCAGTCGCACTGCCGACAGTGATGCCCGACCCACCGAAGGCACGCGTGAGCTCGGAGATCGTCGCCATGCAACTCGAGAACGAAGAGCTGAAGCGGCGTCTCGCCGCGCTCGAGGAAGCGATGGGGCGCGAACCCGCCGGTAGCTAACACGGGCTTCCGTACGGCGTTGGCGATGCGGCGTACGGCGCGTCGTGCGGAGTGAGGCGTACTGCGTGCGGCGCTCCGTGTTGCGGCCGCACGTCCGATTCGCCGCGCTTGAACGGCCACGCGCGGATTGTGGAGCGGCCTTCAGTTCCGCATCACATTCGCGCTGATGGCATCGGGAGAGGTTCGAATCGTGACCGCGACCGCAACACGAGTCGCATCACGCCGGACGCCGCTCTCCGTACGACTCGCCGCATCGACCGCGACCTCACGAAAGCGCCGACTCAGGTGCAGGGTAGATTCCAGGCCTTCCCGGCCCCGGCCGAGATCTCCACGTCATCCACACAACACCAAACGCCACGAACGCCAACGCGATCATCTGCGCATACGTCAGCCCCATGACCAGCCGATCATCCTTCGCGCGGAAGAACTCGATGATGAACCGCTCCACTCCGGCCATCACAGCATAGACGCCGAACAGCCACCCCTCGGCGTGCTTGTGATCGCGCAGACGCCAGAGCACGAGGAACATCACCAGGCCGAGCGCGACCTCGTACAGCTGCGTTGGGTAGACGGAGAGCACCGTGTTCGGATTGGCGCCGACCGGCATGGGAACCCCAAACTCCTGCGCCATGATGCCGGCCGTCGACGGCGGCGCGCCCTCGGGGAACGACACCGCAAGGAAGCCGTTCCACGGACGACCATAGTCGTCACCCACAGCCCAACAGCCGGTGCGGCCCACGGCATACGCCGCTGCACATGCCGGCGCGGCGACGTCGAAGATGCGCATTAGCGGAAACTTCTTTCGCCACGCCACGAGCATCACCGCAATCGCGCCACCGACGAAGCCGCCCCAGAACACGAAGCCACCGCGCTCGAACAGAGCGTCCCAGTGCTGAAGCACCACGACGTAGTACAGCTTCGCGCCGAGCAGTCCGCCGACCACCGCCGCGAACACCATGTCGTTGATGGGGTCGGGATCATACCCTCGGCGCACGAGCTCGCGCTGTGCGACCACCTGTCCGGTGAGGAAGCACAGCAGGATGGCGAGGCCGAAGCCGGTGAATCCGAACGATCCGAACTTGTACGAGAACGGATGCTGGACGATTGGGTGAGGCAGGATCATGCGCCGACGAGACCGGGAATTGGGAGCGAAGCGAAAGCGTTGAGGTCGAGCGGAGCGCGCGTCCCCTGTTCGAAATGATACAGCCCTGCACGAGCGATCATCGCCGCATTGTCCGTCGCGAGGCGGGGGCTGGGCGCGTACACGGTGGCGCCAAGCCGTTTGACGCGCTGCTGCATTGCGGCGGCGAGCGTCTTGTTGCCCGCGACGCCGCCTCCGAGAACGACGCGCGTGCGGCCGTACTGTTGCACAGCGCGAGCGGTCTTTTCGACGAGCGTCTCCACGAGCGAATCGTGAAAGGCGCGCGCGATGTGCGGGTGATCGTCCGGCGTCGCTGTACGTGACGCCTGCAGCACGGCGGTCTTCAGTCCGCTGAAGGAGACGTCGTAGTAGTCGACGTCGCCAGGCTGCTGGTTGCGACGCAGCATCGGTCGCGCGAAACGCAGCCTCGACGACTCGACCGTTCTTGCAAGACGCTCCACGTGGGGACCGCCCGGATACGGGAGACCAAGGAGCTTTGCAACTTTATCGAAGGCTTCCCCAGCGGCGTCGTCGCGCGTGCGGCCGAGCAGCCGGTAGCGGCCCCACGCTTCGACGTCGAGCAGCAGTGTGTGTCCGCCGGAGACAAGCAGCGCGGTGAACGGAGGAACCGCGTCGCGATGTTCGAGCGCCGTTGCGAAGAGGTGGCCTTCCATGTGATGCACGCCGACGGTCGGGATGCCACGTCCGAACGCGAGTGCCTTCGCGAAGCTCACGCCGACGAGCAGTGCGCCGACGAGCCCTGGTGCATGGGTTACCGCAATGGCGTCCAAATCGGCGAGACCGATGTTCGCGTCGGCCAGCGCGCGCTCGACCACCGGCACGATCGCCGTGAGATGCTGCCGCGATGCGATCTCGGGGACGACGCCACCGAACACGCGATGGACGTCCTGCGAGAGGATCACGAGCGAATCGAGCGTGACGTCGTTGCCCTCGCCGGTCAGGACGGACGCGGAGGTCTCGTCGCACGAGGTCTCGATGCCGAGGATGCGCGTCATGGTGGGCACGGAGGACCACTTCTGCCCTCCATCACGAGACACTTCGCGTACACCCGCACGCGAGACGGCACGACGCGCACTCCAAGTCTCGTCGTATCGATATCTGCGAGCTGCGCCGTAGTATCGCCTTCGGTGATCGTCATCGAGTATGGATGGACGCTCTTGATGCGACGTACGAGTTGGCGCGGCCCGGTGATGCGCACGGTGCGCGGCTCTGTCCTGATCCCCACGACATCAGCAGGAAGAAGAGCAAGTCCTCGACGCAGCTGAATGAATCCCTGACCCGCCATCACGGGCACTTGTCGCGTGGCCTTGTCGCCAAAACGCAGCGAAACTGTCCTCGGCTGCACGTCGAGAACATGCACGAAGTCGGCGAGTCCAGCCGACACGCGCACATCCGACGCCGCCACCTGGAACACCAACGTATCAGGCGCATCACCGTCGACGATCCGATGAATCGCCGGAGGATCTGCGCGAAGCTTCGCGATGTCCACGGCGCGACCGCTCACCAGCGCACGCAATGGCTGCGGCGTCTCGAGCATTACGAGCGAGCTGTCCAGCGTGGGAAGGACGTTCACCATCACGTAGTCCTGCACGGGTTGACGCCCTTTCACGATGAGCCAGAGCAGGACTGCAATGAGAATCGACAGCGCCTTGATGCCCAGCCGCTCGACGAACGCCTCCCGAATCACATGCTGCCAGCGCGCGCGCGTCGACGAGCCTGGCGGCAGGGATGCGGTCATCGCGCGCGATTCGTCAGCGCGACGCTGTCGTACTGCCGAGCAGCTCGCGGATCAGCGCACGGTTCGCGTCGGAGCTCCAGTCAGCGGCAGCGAACACCTTCCGGCGAATGATCCCCTCGCGCCCGATGACGAACGACTCCGGATAGCCGGTGACCTGATACCGCCGCGCCACTTCCTTCGCCGGATCATGCAGGATCTCGAACGTGAGCCCGAGCTCCTTCGCGAACGTTCGAATCGTTTCCTCGGTGCCCGGGTTGTCGACGCTCACCGCGACGATCTCGAGCCCCTGCGGCCCGAACTCCCGATACAGCTTCTCCATGCTCGGCATCTCGTCGCGGCAGGGCGCACACCACGTGGCCCACAGGTTCACGATGACGATCTTGCCCTTGTAGTCGGCGAGCGTCTTCGTCCGGTTCGTTCCGTCGATCGTCTTGGCTTCGATCGGCGGCGCCTTCGAGCCCACCTCGACCGGAAACAACTCGTCGCCAAGAAAATGCGTTGCGGCCGCGAGCGTCACAGCGAGCAGCAGCACCACTCCGAGCACGACGCTCCATTGCTGGCGTGCGGTCATGTGATCGTCTCCCTCAAGCGCGATGCGTGCACTGCTCGCGCAGCGTTCGAATCTCGTCCTTCGGATTCGCCGCGGCAAAGATCGCGTTGCCGGCGACGAACGTATCGGCGCCCGCCTGCCAGCACTCCACGATCGTCGAGCGATTGATGCCACCGTCCACCTCGAGCACCGCGGGCGACCGCACTGCCTCGAGCATGCGACGCGCGCGCGCGATGCGATCCAGCGAGCGACGGATGAACTGCTGTCCGCCGAAGCCTGGGTTCACGGACATGATGAGCAACAGATCCAGCTTGTCGAGCACATCCTCCACCGCAGTGATCGGCGTCGACGGATTGAGCGCCACGCCGGCTGCACACCCGACCTCGCGAATGCGCGTCAGCTGCCGGTCGAGATGCGGCGACACCTCGGCATGGATGGTCAGGCCGCTCGCGCCGGCGTTCGCGAAGTCGTCGAAGTAGCGCTCGGGTTCCAAGACCATCAGGTGAACGTCCAGCGGCAGCGAGGTGCGCTTGCGGACCGTCTCGATCACCTTGGCACCGAAGGTCAGGTTCGGAACGAAGCGTCCGTCCATGACGTCGATGTGCAGCCAGTCCGCGCCGCCGTCCTCGAGCATCGCGACTTCGTCGCCGAGCTTCGCGAAGTCGGCGCTGAGAATGGAGGGCGAGATTTTCACGCTAACGCCCTCGCTCATGGAGGCGTCACAGTCTCGCCGCCTGCGACGCGCAGCTGCACGCTGCCGCCGGGAAAGAGCGTCGCACCGCCGACCGGCGTCTGCCCGACGATCGTCCCGCGAGCGCCGATTGCCATGGGATCCCAAACGACCTGGATATTGCGCACGCCGAGCTGGGTGAGAGTCTGGCGCCCTCCATCGACGTCGCGGCCGACGAGCGAGGGCATCTGGATGTTCGCCGGACCGCCGCTGAGCACGATCGAGACGGTGGTCGGCACGCTGACCTGCGAACCCGCTGCGGGACGGGTCGCGGTCACTGTGCCGCGCGTCGCATTGCTCGGCTGTTCGGTGACGTCACCGACGTCGAAACCTTCCTTCTCGAGCAACGCCTGCGCTTCGACCTTCAACATGCCGGTCACGGCCGGGACGACCGCCATGCGTTGTCCGCCGCTGATGACAAGCACCACGGGCGTGCCGATTCCATCCTTCGCTCCAGGCGGCGGCGACTGCTCGAGCACCGTGTTCTTCGGCGCCGAGTTGTTGTAGCGCTGTTCGCCCTGTTCGCCCTTGAAGCCCGCCTGTGCGAGCCGCTGAATCGCCTCGTCGTAGTTCAACCCGGTGACGTTCGGAACCTTCACGTCGCGCGGAACCACACCGGTCGGAAAGACAACGAACGCGACGACCAGGTACGAGAGGGCGAACCCGGCCCCGATGGCGACGAGATACACGAGCGACGTACGAACCTTCGAGCGCCACGTCATGCCGCCGCTCCCGATCGAGGACGACGAAAGCGCGCAGCGAAGGCGCCGTCAGTGGCGTGAAGTTGCGGCAGTACGCGCAACAGTCCGTTGTCGAGCACCGACGCCGGCACCACACCCTCAGGCGGCGGCTCCAGCGTCCAACCCGGATGCTCGGCGAGAAAGCGCGCGACCTGTTCGTCGTTCTCCTCGAGCTCGAGCGAGCAGGTGCTGTAGATGAGCAAACCGCCCGGTCTGACCGCAGTTGCAGCGGCCTTGAGGATTGCGCGCTGCGTCGCGGGCAGCACGGCAAGATCGCTCGCCTTCAGCCGCCAACGCGCATCCGGATGACGACGGAAGGTGCCCGTACCGGTGCAGGGCACATCGATCAACACCGCATCCATGTCGCGCAGCGCCGGCGCCGTCGCATCGCCCACGAAGGGAAAGATGTTCGCGACATCGAGACGCTTGACGTTCTCGCGCACGCGCAACAGCCGAACGCGCGACGAGTCGCCGGCGTACACGGTGCCCGCGACACGCGCGAGCTCGAGTGCCTTACCGCCCGGCGCCGCGCACAGGTCCGCGACAGTGCTGCCCGTCGCGACGCACGCATAGCGCGTCACGAGCGTGGACGCCGGATCCTGCAGATGAAAAAGTCCCTGCTTGAAGGCGCCGAGCTCCGTGAGCGATGTCACGCCGCCGGTGAGCACGACGCTGTCGGTGACCAGCGGAGCGTCGGCCGTCTCGACTCCAGCGCTTTCGAGCATCGCTTCCAGCTGCTCGCGCACGACATGGTAGGGCCGAGCGACGAGTGGCGCTTCGCGGTTGTTCGCGGTGAGCAGGGCGCGTGTATCTGCTTCGCCGAATCGTGCAAGCCACCGCGCCACGATCCAGCGCGGATGCGAATACTCGAGCGCGAGCGCGTCCGTAAGGTCCGTCGGCACCGCAACCACGAGCGCATCACGCTCACGATCGATGCGGCGCAGCACGGCGTTCGCGAGCTTGCTCGCACCGATGCCGTGACGACGCTTCACCAACTCGACGGTCTGCGCAATGGCGGCATACGCGGGCACGCTGCCCATGGCGAGCAGCTGATAGGTGCCGAGGCGCAGCAGGTCGGCGACGTCGGCGTCGAGACGCGACGGTCCACCACTCACGCGGTCGGCGAGAATGGCGTCGATCCAGCTGCGACGGCGCAGCATGCCGTACACCAGCTCGCGCGTCCACCGGCGGTCGCGCGGCTCGAGCTTCACGGTGCGTCGCTCGAAGCTGCTGTCGAGCAGGTCGCCACCGCGGAGATCCGCGCACACCTCCGCCGCTGCAGCGCGCGCGTCCGTGACGGCGGCTCGGGGAGCCATCGTGACGGGACGCCCCGGACCGGTCATTTGTCGAGCATGCCGGTGGTGGGTGACGACGGAACCGCGACTTCGCGGCGCGGCATCCTGCCCGCGAGATACGCCAGGCGTCCTGCATCCACGGCAAGACGCATCGCTGTCGCCATACGCACTGGATCGGCCGCCGCAGCGATACCGGTGTTCATCAGAATTCCGTCGACGCCCTGTTCCATCGTCATCGCTGCGTCGCTCGCCGTGCCGACGCCAGCGTCCACGATGACCGGCACACTCAGCCGCGACTTGATCGTGCGAATGGCGAACGGATTGAGCAAGCCGAGCCCCGATCCAATCGGCGACGCGAGCGGCATCACGCAGACAGCACCCGCATCCTCGAGACGCAGCGCGCTGATGAGATCATCGTTCGTGTACGCCATCACCTTGAAGCCCTCGGCGGCGAGCACGCGCGTGGCTTCGATCGTCCCGGCAGCATCGGGGAGCAGCGTCTGCTGGTCGCCGATGACCTCGAGCTTCACCCACTCGTTGAATCCTGCCGCACGCGCGAGACGCGCATACCGGATCGTTTCGTCGGCAGTGAAGCAGCCAGCCGTGTTGGCGAGCAGAAAGAAGCGGTCGGGGCTCAGGTGATGGAGAATTGCTTCGTCCTTCGAGCGGTCGAGATCGACGCGACGCACAGCGACCGTCACGACCTCTGCGCCCGATGCCTCGATGGCCGCAATCATCTCGGCGTTCGACTTGTACTTGCCCGTGCCCACCATCAGGCGCGAGCGAAAGTCGCGTCCGCCGATGATGAAGGGGGTGTCGAGCGTCTCGGTGGCTGCGGTGGCCATCAACCGCCTCCCACGAAGTGCACGATCTCGAGCACGTCACCGCTGGCGAGCGCGAGCGACGAATACGCATCCCGATCGCGCAGAATGGTGCGGTTGTGCTCGACCACGACCATGCGGGGATCGAGCGAAAGCTCCGCCAGAAAGCTCGCCAGCGTTGTGCCGGGCGCCGTCTTGCGGCGCTCGCCGTTGACCGTCAGCTCGAGCGCGGACGGCTCATGTGCTACCTGCGTCGTCATAGGCTGAAAGATAGTCGCGCGCTGCCTGTTCGGCATTCGGCGCGTCCCATATTCCCCGAATGACAGCGACTCCATACACCCCTGCGGCCTTGAGCATCGACGCATGGTCCGCGCGCACCCCACCGATGGCGATCACTGGCACTTCGGTCGCGCTCACGAGCGACTTCACCCACTCCACACCGCGCTGGCCTTGACCGGCGTGCGATGGCGTCGCGAACACGTGTCCGGCCACCAACCAATCGGCGCCGGCCTGCGCCGCAGCTTTCCCTTCGTCGACGTCGTGCACGCTGGCGCCGAGTGCCAGCTTGGGCGCAATGCGACGTGCGTCGCCGGCGGTGAGTGAATGGCTCGTGAGCTGTGCACCGCGCGCGCCGGACACCAGCGCGACGTCGATGCGATCGTTGACGATGAACCACCCACCCGTCAGCCCTTGTGCCGCCGCCAGCCCCTCGGCCAGCGATTGAAAGCGCGCCCCGGTGAGACGGCTGGCGCGAAGATGCAGCGCCCCGCGCGGACCCAGCTCTCGCATCACCGCGCACGCGATGTCGATGAAGTCCGCTCGCGCGACCACCTCGTCGTTGGTGACGGCATGGACCACGGGAATCTCACTCCTGCGCATGCCGGCCTCATCGTCGAGGGTCAATGCCAAGTCCTACGGGATGGGACCGGCCGGAGTGTCGAACTTGTCGCCCGCCGCTATGCCGCGCCCATTTGCCCACTGCTCGGGAGTGAGTCGCGTCTTCCCGGCTGGCTGCACGGCGAGAATCCGCACGGCGCCAGCGCCGCACGCCACCAATAGCCCGGCCGAGTCGACCTTGAGGACGTCGCCCGCCCCGTGCATGGTGCCGCGCGGTGCGATGCGAGCGCCGAACAGCTTGACCTCGACGCCGTTGACCTTCGACCACCCGCCCGGCTTGGGCTCGTAGGCGCGAATGTGTCGTGCGACTTCGTAGGCGGAGGCGGTCCAATCCACCTGCGCAGACTCGCGCGTGATCTTCGGCGCGAACGTCACTCGGCTTTCGTCCTGCGCCTCCGGCTTCGCCAACCCGAGCTCGACTAGGGCGAGGGCCTCGATGAGCGCATTCGCGCCCAATTCGCTCAGGCGAAGCGACAGCTCGAGCGCCGTTTCGTCCTCGAGAATCGGTGTCCGTGCGGTGTGAAGCACGGGGCCGGCGTCGAGCTGCGGCACCATCTGCATGATGCTCACGCCCGTTTCGGCCAGCCCTTCGCGGATGGCGGCCTGGATCGGCGCCGCGCCGCGCAGCGCCGGCAACAGCGATGCGTGAATGTTGAGAGTGCCGAGTCGCGGGAGGTCGATCACGACCTTGGGCAGGATGTGGCCGTACGCGACGACGATGCTGATGTCTGCCGACAGCGCCGCGACTTCAGCGATGAATGCGTCGCCACGCGGTTTTTCCGGCTGGTGTACGGGGATGCCTTCGGCCAGGGCCACCTTCTTTACGGGCGACGCCTGCAACGTCGAGCGCGAACGGCCGACAGGCTTGTCCGGCTGCGTCACGACGCCGACGACGTCGAATCCCTCGCCGATGAGCGCGCGGAGCGGAGCCGTCGCGAATTCGGGCGTCCCCCAGAAGAGTACGCGCACCCTACAGCTCCTCCTCCGGGTGCTGGTGCTCGTCGAGCTCCTCGGGTGTCTCGAGCGATACGCGGCGGACGTAGCCCGGGTAGTCGTCGGACTTGAGCCGCCACTTGGCCAACGCGGCGGTGCGCTTCAACACGCTGAGGTAGTCGAGAAAGAGCTTGCCATCGAGATGGTCGATCTCATGCTGCAGGCACCGCGCGAGCAGGTCCGCCGCCTCCACCTCGAAGACCTTGCCGTGCCGGTCCAACGCGCGAACGGTCACGCCCTTCGGCCGCTCGACGTCGGCGTAGATGTCGGGAATGGAGAGGCAGCCTTCCTCGCCCTTCGCCTTGGCCGACGTCGGCTGCACGATCTCCGGATTGATGAGCACCATGGGATCGTCGTCGACGTCGACGACGGCAATGCGCTCCGTACGACCCACCTGCGGTGCGGCGAGCCCGATGCCGCGCGCGTGGCGCATCGTCTGGAACATGTCGTCGATCAGGCGCTGCAGCTCGTCCGTGATCTCGGTGACGGGCGTCGTCGCCTGCCGCAGAATCGGGTCGCCGAGTACGCGGATGTCGAGTATTGCCACTTGGACGAGCTACTCCTTCATCGCCGGCGCGCTCGTGCTCACGCCTATGATGCGCGCGATGCGCCCGCGCTCGACGATGAGCCGCGACTCCGCCGACTTGATCGTGATCGGATCTTCCATCGGGCGGCCCTTCTCGCCTTCGGCGGATGAGTCCTTCACGTGGACCACTTCGCCGATGATGCCGCCAGCCGTCACGATCTGGTCGCCGCGCTTGATGTTCCGCAACGCCTCTTCGTGCTTCTTCTTCTGCGCTTGCTGCGGACGAATGAGCAGGAAGTAGAAGATGCCGAAGATCGCGGCGAGTTGGACGAGGAATGGCGTGAGGCTCTGGCCGCCACCGAACTGCAGGGCGAGAAGCGCGGGGAGCAAGCCGGCGTGAATCATACGGTGGGAGTCGTCGCTGTATTGGAGTGATACCGCTGGAGCCAATCCGAGCTCCAGGAGTCGAAGCTGCCGGCGAGCAGCGCGTTCCGCGCCTCCCGCATCAACAGCACGAGGAAATGTACGTTGTGCAGCGACAAAAGGCGGAGTCCGAGGATCTCGTCCGACAGGAACAGGTGGCGTAGGTAGGCGCGAGTGAAGCGCTTACACGCCGCGCACTGGCATTCAGGGTCCAGTGGCCGTTTGTCGTTACGGAACTCGGCGCGCTTGATGTTGAGGCGGCCGTCGCGGGTGAAGACGGCGCCGTTGCGGCCCATGCGCGTCGGCGCCACGCAGTCGAAGAGGTCCACACCGCGTCGTACACCTTCGACGAGATCCTCCGGGAAGCCAACCCCCATCAAGTAGCGCGGCCGATCCTTCGGCAGAACTTCGTGGACGTCGGCCAGGATGCGATACATGTCGGGCTTGGCTTCACCAACCGACAGTCCGCCGATGCCGAAGCCCTTCCAGTCGGCCATGTCGCGGATCGAAGCGGCCGCTTCGCGACGCAGGTCGGCGTGAATGCCACCCTGCACGATGGGAAAGAGCGCCTGTTCGCTGCGGCCCGGAATGGGCTCGTCGGCGTTCAATCGTTCGAATGCTTCACGACACCGCGCCAGCCAGCGGAGACTGCGCTCGCTCGCGTCGCGCGCGACATCTGGCTCGCTCTGTCCCGGGATGACGTGATCGAACTGCATGATGACGTCGGCGCCGAGGTTGCGCTCGATGCGCATGACGCTCTCGGGGGTGAACTGGCGCTTGGAGCCGTCGATGTGGCTGCGAAACTCGACGCCGTCTTCGCTGATCGTGCGCAGCGTGGCGAGTGAAAAGACCTGGAATCCACCGGAGTCGGTGAGGATGGGGCCGTGCCACTGCATGAACTCGTGGAGTCCGCCGAGCTCACGAATGAGGTCGTCACCGGGCCGGAGGTGAAGATGATAGGCGTTCGCGAGGATCATCTGCGCGTCCATCGCGCGGAGGTCGTCGGGGTCGAGGGCCTTCACGGTTGCGAGCGTACCGACGGCCATGAACGCCGGCGTTTGCACGACGCCGTGCGGCGTGGTGAACGTCGCCGCGCGGGCGGCGCCGATGGTGTTTTCCAGCTCGAATTCGAAGCTCAAAATGCAATCTCAATCGATAGTCTGTAGTCCCGACCGGAGCGCAGCGACGGAGGGACTCCCTCGTCTTGGTTTTGGTGCGCCGGCGCAACCTTCTCTCACTTCATCGAGTCGATCCTTCAATCCTTGAATCCTTCAATCCTAGCCATCGGTCCGGTACGTCGGTAAACAACCCGGCTAGGATCAAAGGATTGAAGGATCAAAGAATGTGATTTCTGTGGCGATCGACGAGCGTCGCTCACGCTTTCTTCATACGATCGCCATCGCATCGCCATACGAGTAGAAGCGATATCGCTCGGCAATCGCTTCGTGATAGGCGCGCATCGTAAGCTCATAGCCAGCGAACGCCGCGACGAGCATGATCAGCGTGGAGCGCGGGAGATGAAAGTTGGTGACGAGCGCATCGACCGCGTGCAGTGCCTTCGGCGGACGGATGAAGATACGCGTCTCGCCATCGCCGGGCGCGACGGAGCCGTGCTCGAACGCACTCTCGAGCGTGCGCACGGTCGTCGTGCCGACAGCCCAAACGCGCTTTCCTGCGTCGCGCGTCTCGGCCCACACCTGTGACGTTTCGGCCGGAATCGTATAGCGCTCTTCGTGCATGAGATGCTCGGCCGGATCTTCCACCTCGACCGGCTTGAACGTCCCCGCACCGACATGCAGCACGACCTCGGCGCGGCGAACGCCTCTCTGCTCAATTGCGGAAAGCAGTTCCGGCGTAAAATGAAGACCAGCGGTCGGAGCGGCGACTGACCCGGCCTCTTTCGCATAGACGGTCTGATAACGCTCGACGTCCGCCGCGACGTCACCGCGCTCGATATACGGCGGCAGGGGAATGTGTCCATGCGCCTCGATGGCCGCTTCGACGCCACTCTCTGCGCGCAGCTGCACGATGCGCGTTCGGCGCTCGGTGACGCTCACGATCTCGGCGGTAAAACCCGGCGCGAATTCCACGACGCGTCCCGGCTTGAGCTTTCCTCCAGGCGACACCAACGCTTCGTAGCGTCCGTCGCCGAGTGGGTTGAGAAGGAAAACTTCCGCCGGTGCGCCGGAGCCGACACGTGTGCCGAGCAGTCGCGCCCTGACGACCTTCGATCTGTTGACGACGAGCAGATCTCGCGGAGCCAGCAGCTCGGGTAGATCCGCGAACGATCGATGCGAGATGGCCCCCGCAACGCGATCGACCACCAACAACCGGCTGGCATCGCGCCGAGCGAGCGGCGCCTGCGCGATCAGCTCAGGAGGAAGCTCGAAGTCGTAGTCGGAAGTGCGGGCGCCGTGCATCGAGAAAAGCTAATGCGCGCGTGTGCTCCTCTCGCATCCCTGCGCCAATACGGGCGAACTGCAAAAGCTCACGCGGATCTGCACGGAAAGAACAGCGATCTACACGGATACCACAAAATCAGGATTGCTGCAGTATCTGTGAAAATCCGCCCGAAGTCCGTGCTGATCCGTGTGCGCTGTGCAGTCTGGGCTTAAGGTTTGGGCTTCCGTCCGATCGCAAACATCAAAAGAGCGCGACCTGATCCGACGCCAACGACGGCGGCGTATATCCGAAGTGCCGATAGGCCATCGGCGTCGCCACGCGGCCACGTGGCGTCCGCTGCAGAAATCCCTGCTGTACGAGGAACGGCTCGTAGACTTCCTCGAGCGTGGACGCATCTTCGCCGATCGCGGCCGAGATCGTCGCCACGCCCACCGGACCGCCGTCGAACTTCTCGATGATCGCCTTCAGGATCCGCGCATCCATGTCGTCGAGCCCGAACTGATCGACGTCGAGCATCGCGAGCGCCGCGCGCGCAACATCCTCGGTGATGATGCCATCCGCTCGCACCTGCGCGTAGTCTCGCACGCGACGCAGCAGGCGATTGGCCACGCGTGGCGTACCCCGCGAGCGACGCGCGATCTCACGCGCACCGGCGATCTGTGTCTCCACCTTCAGCACGTCGGCCGTGCGGCGCACGATGAGCTCGAGATCTTCCGGCGAGTAATAGTTGAGCCGCTGTTCGATGCCGAAGCGCGCACGCATCGGCGGCGTGAGCATGCCGAACCGCGTCGTGGCGCCGATGAGCGTGAAGCGCTCGATGGGCATCGTGATCGTCTGCGCCTTCGGACCCTCGCTCAAGCGGATGTCGATCTTGTAGTCCTCCATCGCGGGATAGAGAAACTCCTCGATGATCGGCCGAAGGCGATGGATCTCGTCGATGAAGAGAATGTCGCCCGCACGAAGATTCGTCAGCGTGCCCACGAGATCGCCGGGCTTCTCGAGTGCGGGACCGGACGTCGTGCGAATGTTGACGCGCAACTCGCGCGCGATCAACTCGGCGAGCGTGGTCTTTCCCAGTCCAGGCGGTCCGTAGAAAATCGCGTGGTCGAGTGGCTCGCCGCGCGCCAGGGCCGCGTCGATTGCCAGCTGCAGGTTGTCCTTCACCTTTTGCTGGCCAATGAACTCGTCGAGACGCTGTGGCCTGAGCGACAGCTCGACGACGGACTCGTCCGATAACACTTCCGGCGTTGTGATCTCGGCGCGGGACATGGCGCTGGCTACCTGTGATGCGGGAAAGGGCCGGACGAAGTCCAAGACAATATATCCCGAAAGAACGCCGAAGAAATAGTGCCGTCTTCTTGCAGGGGTGTTCCGCGTCGTTCGAAGCCACTTCCCACCACAATAGACATGCACCGAACCCTATTTCCCTTTCTCGTCCTCTCACTCTCTAGCGCGTGCGTGGACATCCCGTCCGCTGCACCAATCGTCGAGCAGCGCTGGGTCGTGCCCGTCGAGACCCAGCGAATCACCGTTGCCAATCTCCTGCCCGGCGGAGTCGCCGTAACCACCGACAGCAGCGGATTCGCCATCTCGGTGCCGAGCGCGGCGATTTCGCGAACGTTGGCACAGGACTGTCCGGCGTGCGCCGCGGCGAATGGACTCACCGTTCCCAAGCCGGCATTCGTCGCCAACGCGAGCGTCTCGACACCACTTCCGCCCGATATCTCTTCCGCGACGCTGACGAGCGGCACGTTGCGCCTCGTCATCACGAACAACAACACGTTCGACCCTCTTCGTCCGAGCGCTGCCGTGGGCTCCGCGCGAGGATGGGCGGTGATCACCGTGTCGAATGGCGGGACGCTGCTCGGCAAGGATTCCGTGAACGGCGCGACGTCGGCACTCGCCGCAAATGGCGGAACGCTCACGCGCGACATCGCGCTGGCCGGCGTCATCACAAGCAGTTCGCCCGTCACCGTCGCAGTCACACTCAACTCACCCGCCGGCGATCCGGTGCGCATCGACGCTTCGCGCACGATCACCGCGACCGCAACTCCGACGAATCTCGTCGTCGCGAATGCGATTGTCCTCGTGTCGAATCGTTCAGTGTCGTCCACCTCGCTCTTCGATCTCACGGGCGTGGACTCGACGGTGAGGAATAGCGTGCAATCGGGTGCGCTGATTCTCACACTGGCCAATTCATTCAACGTCACGGGCACACTTACTTTGCGACTCACGCCGTCTGGCGGCACCGCCATCACCAAGGCCGTCACGTTGGGCGTCGGCACCACGACGCAGAGAGTTCCCTTCTCGCAGGCAGAGCTCCAGAGCCTACTCGGCAACAACGTCATCGTCACGTACGTCGGCGCGGTGAACGCGACGAGCGGCCCGGTAACGGTCTCGCCGAAACAGAACGTCCTCGTGACGGCGAAGCTCGACGTCTTCCTCGAAGTGGGGCGCTGACCGATGATGACTCTCCACAGAAGCGGCGTCGCTATCGCACTCGTGCTGACATCGCATGCCGCGGCGGCTCAACAGCCGAATGCCAGCGCTGCAGCATTTGGCATGGCCGGCAACTACACCGCAGCTGCCACCGGTTATGATGCTGTCGCCTGGAATCCAGCGGCGCTTGGACTCGGGAGCGCGCCATCTTTCACCATCAATCTTCTGTCCGGCGGCGCGACGTCCGGACTCAATCCGGTGAAGTTCAATGACATCTCCTCGTATGGTGGCCAACTCATTCCGACCGTGCAGAAAGAGCAGTGGTTGCGGGCAATCGGGACGGGCACCGAGAGTGGGACACTGGACGGTGGCATCTCCATTGTCGCGTTGAGCATTGGGCGCGTCGGATTTCAGCTCGGCGCCAGCGGCTCCGGTTTCGCCAGCATCAACGAGGATGCGGCCGAGGCGATCCTGTTCGGCAATGCAGGACGCACCGCGCCGAGGAGCATGAACTTCAACGGTTCCAACGCCAATGGATCGCTGTTCGCGACCGGCGCCGCGAGTGCCGCGTTGCCGACATCGTGGAAACCGATGGGCGGCGCGGACGAGCAGTTCGCCATCGGCATCACCGGCAAGTACGTCATGGCTCTCGGCATGGCTCGAGCGCAGGACAACGGATCTGTCGTGACTCCAGACAACATCACCGTCGCGTTTCCGGTGATCTACGGTCCCACCGGTACGTCGAATTTTGGCTCCGGCGTCGGCATGGATCTCGGCGTGGCGTGGAGCAATGGCGGTACGTCGCTCGGAGCGACGGTGCGCAACGTCGTGAACAGCTTCTCGTGGTCGACGTCCGCGCTGCGCTCCACTCCCGGCACGGTGAAGTTCGACGGCACCACGAACGAGTCGAACTTCGACGAGTCGCCGTACGCCTCGGCACCGGCGCAAATGCGCGCTGCGCTCGAGTCGGAGAAATTCAAGCCGGAGGTTGCGGTGGGCCTCGCCAAGCGGTCGGATCGACTGACGCTCACAGCGGATGCCAGCCAGCGTATCGGTGACGGCATCGACATCAGTCCGAAGATGCACGTCGGCGTCGGCGCGGAATATCGCGGCATCTCCATGCTTCCATTGCGCGCCGGAATCGCGGCTGTGACGGATGGATTCCAGGCGGCCGCCGGCGTCGGATTTCAGTTCGGTCGTTTCGAGATCGGCGGAGGCGTGTCACTCCGCTCGAGAAGTGCAGGGAGCGAAGTTGGTGGAATGGTGAGCCTCGTCTCGATTCGTTGATTCGACTCTCGTCGTCTACTTGAGCAAGGAGCCCAGCACGCGAATGTCGCCGTC
>JAQBPV010000451.1 GCA_028287345.1 Gemmatimonadota bacterium | reverse complement strand
ATGCCGAACGGCACCTTCTGCCGCGTGCTCTGCTGCACGTTGAGGAAGTTCACGAAGATCCCCTGCGCCGTCTCCGGCCGCAGGTACACGGTCGACGCGCTCTCCTCGACCGGACCCATGAAGGTCTTGAACATGAGGTTGAACATGCGCGGCTCGGTGAGCTGGCACTGTTCCGCCTCGCCGGGTCGCTTGCTCGGCTTCTGCGGACAGCGCGCATCCTCGAGCTTGTCGGCGCGGAAGCGGCCCTTGCACGTCTTGCAGTCGACGAGTGGATCTGTGAAGCCGGCGACGTGACCGCTCGCTTCCCACACCTTGGGATGCATGATGATGGCGGCGTCGAGTCCTTCGACGTCGTCGCGCATGCGGACCATCGCCTTCCACCACTGATCCTTGAGGTTCTTCTTCAGCTCGACGCCGAGCGGACCGTAGTCCCACACCGAACCGGTACCGCCGTAAATCTCCGAGCTCTGGAAGATGAAGCCGCGCCGCTTGCTGAGCGACACGAGCTTGTCCATCACATCGGGTTGAGTGCTGACGGGCATCGAACGGCGGTCTCTTTGTGGGTTGCGTACAAATTACTCACGTATCCAGCTCGGCGCTCAAGCGCGGAGGCGGCGGCACCGGCCTCCCGAGTAGATGCGCGACGATCTTGTCGCCGTGGAAGCGCCCGTTCTCGATGAAGACCTTGTTCGCGTCATAGCCTGCGACAACCACGCCGGCGATGAACAGTCCCTCGACGCTCGTCTCCAGCGAATTGGGCTCGTGCGTTGGAATTCCCGTCGTCGCATCGATCGGCACACCTGCGTCGCGCAGCAGGTCGATGTTCGGCGCAAAGCCAGTCATCACGTAGACGAATCGCGCCGCGAGCTGTTCCTCACCGTCCATCGTCTCGATCGTGACCGTGCCCGGCTCGATTGCCGTTACGCGACTGTTCCATCGCGCGGCAATCGCTCCCTCCTTCATGCGGTTCTGCAAATCGGGAAGGATCCAGGGCTTTATGCGCTTGTCGAAGTCGGGTCCGAAGTGCACGAGCGTCACACGCGCGCCGCCACGCCAGAGATCCAGCGCCGCCTCCGCGGCAGAGTTGCCGCCTCCGACGACGACGACGTCCTGGTTGAACGCCTCGTGGCCTTCGCGATACACATGCTTGACGGTCGGCAGCGATTCGCCCGGCACCTTGAGGTAGTTCGGCGATCCGAAGTACCCCGTCGCGATGACGACATTTTTTGCGCGCGTCTCCGGCGATGCGCCCTCCAGCGTCTCGGTGTGCACCGTCCATGCGCCGTCCGCGCGATGCAGACTGACCACGCGCTCGTACTGATGCACGTCGAGCTTGAAGTGACGCACGATCGCGCGGTAGTACGCGAGCCCATCGCGCCGGCTCGGCTTGTCGGTGGCGACGACGAACGGCACCTCACCCAGCGACAACTTCTCCGCGGTGGAAAAGAAGCTCACGTAGTAGGGATACTGCGTAATGGTGTTGACGACGGGCCCCGCATCGAAAACGCGCGCAGTGAGTCCGGCCCGTTGCGCAGATATCGCAGCGGCCAGCCCACATGGTCCCGCACCGACGATGAGCAGATCGATCATCTCACAGACCGATGATCTGATCTCGGCGCGTCCCCACGCTGACGTACGTGATCGGCGCTTCGACGAGCGACTCGATGCGGTCGAGATACTTTCGCGCTGCGGTCGGGAGGTCGCTGAGCGCGCGCGCATCCGCTGTCGACTTCCGCCAGCCGGGATACGTCTCGTACCGCGGCACCACCTTCTCGAGCGCCAGGAGATCGCTCGGAAAATCCTCGTGCACTTCGCCGTCGATCTCGTAGCCTGTGCAGATCTTCAGCTCGGGCAGCGTGTCGAGTACGTCGAGCTTCGTCACGGCAAGATCACTGAGCCCGTTCACGCGCGTCGCATACTTCACCACCAGCGCATCGAACCAGCCACACCGGCGCGCTCGGCCCGTGGTCGCACCGAACTCATTGCCGAGCGCGCGCACCTCGCTCTGGAGCGGCTCGTCGAATTCGGTGGGCAACGGCCCGTTGCCCACGCGTGTCGTGTATGCCTTCACCACGCCGAGCACGCGATCGATCTCGCTTGGTCCGATGCCGACGCCGATCGACGCGCCGCCAGCCGTCGTGTTGCTCGACGTCACGAAGGGATACGTGCCGTGATCGATGTCGAGCAGCGAGCCCTGCGCCCCCTCCAGGAGCACCGCCGCTTTCGCCTTCACCGCGCGATGCACGGTAAGGCTCACGTCGTCGGCGAGCGGAAGCAGACGCAACGCAAGGCGCTCGAGCAGGGCCACCACCGCATCGACGTCGATGACCTTGTCGGATCCATAGCGAACGAGACGCGCCTGGGCGTTCTCTGCACCCTTCTCGACAACCTCGCGCAGCCGCTCCGGGTGTCGCAGGTCGAGTAGGCGCACACCGCGTCGAGCGACCTTGTCCTCGTAGGCCGGCCCGATGCCGCGGCCTGTCGTGCCGATCGCCTTGCTCGACGCACTCTCGCCATCGACGAGCTTGTGATATGGCAGCACGAGGTGCGCGCGCTCGCTCACATACAGTCGTCCTTCGACGTCGACGCCTGCCTTCACGAGGCCGTCGATCTCATCGAACAGCGTGTCGGGATCCAGCACTACGCCGTTGCCGATGGCGCAGCGCACGCCGGGATGCAGGATGCCGCTCGGAATCTGGTGGAGGACGAAGGTGCGGTCGCCGAGGTCGACGGTGTGCCCCGCGTTCGCGCCGCCCTGATACCGGACTACCCAATCCGCGCGCTCTGCCAGGACGTCGACGAGCTTGCCCTTTCCCTCGTCGCCCCACTGTGCGCCAACGACCACGACGACGTGCGATTCCGATCCGAACATGATGCTCCCGAGCGTTTGCCAGGCGAATAAACGCACAACGCCCCGCGGGGTGCGGGGCGTTGTTCGAATCTAGGTTGCGGGGGGCGAGAGTCAATCGCGGAAGGACACGAGCGAGAGGCCTCAGGGCTTCGTGGATTTCACGGGCTTCGCGGGGGCCTTGGTCGTCTTCACCGGCTTCACCGGCTTCAATGGCTTCACGGTGCCGGTATTCGCCCACTCCTTGATGATGTCGACCTGGATGACCTGAAGCCGCTGCACCGACGCCATGTCACCGCCACTCGCGGCGAGCGAGAGCTTTTCGATCTCGGGCTCGTATTTCAGGGCGATCGTCTGCCAGCGCTCGAGCCTTGCTTGCGCCGCCAGGTCGCCATTGCTCGCCGCCAGGGCGACCTGCATCATCTCCTGCTGGAATGCCGCAATCGCCTGTGCGTCGGCCTCGGTGAATCCGCCCCATGCGTTTGCCGGCATCGTCTGGCCGCCACTGCTCGGTGCCGGCGAACGCTGCATTCGCGCCGAAGATGCCTGCTGCATCTTCGCGAATTCCGCCATGTTCGGCATGCCTGGAATGCCCACCATCCCGCTCATTCCGGGGTTCCCGGCTCCGGACGCAGCACGGTTGGCCGTCCCCTGCTGGCGGAGATTGAGCGCCTTCGTTCCAAGGCTCATGGGATCCACGCCCATCTTCTTGGCGATGATGTTGGTCGCACCGACACCAGTCGCGGCGAGTGCCGCATCCTTCGCCGACACGCCAGTGACCGCCTCGAACTTCTCTGATGCGGCGCCCGCCGCGGACACGACGCGGGAGAACTTCGACCGGCCCAGCGGCGTGGTGTCGCCGGCCGCGAGCTTGGCGGCCAGCGCGATGCTGTCTTCCTTTGCCGCCTCGATCTTCGCCGCCGAGTCAGGGCTGATGGAGTTCTTGAGCTTCTTCAGCATGCCGAACTGGGCATCCGCGGCCAATGGCGTCGTGGCCAGCAGGATGAGCGTCCCGATCACGAACCGAGCGTTCGAGGGGTGAGACATTTGAAGACTCCGAGGTAGGCAGCGCCTCTTCCATCTACAGTCGCGACGCGCGGAGAAGGCGCGCGCCGTCTGGCGCATCGTGTGTCGGGGGCTACATTAGCGGCGCAGGCGCAGAGGGCCGTCAATGAGAGCGTCAAGCGTCTGTGACATAAGGAGATGCACGTGTAGCCCGCGCCCTCTGTCCTTCACGCTTCTCCATGCTGCAGCTGTTTACGCTCGGCGAGCTCAAGCTCGTAGCAGAGGACGGAACGCTGCTCTCCCGCCGAGGGAAGCCTCTCCTCCTCCTCACATATCTCGCGCGCCGCGCTCCTCGGCCCGTCGCGCGAAGCGAGCTCGCCGCCCTGCTGTGGGGTGAGCGCGAGGAAGCGAAGGCGCGACACTCACTGCGCCAGGCGCTGCTCGAGTTGCACAGGTTGGTCGGCGACGGGCTGCGTGTGACGCATGACACAGTGCAGCTCGAGCTCCGCGAGCTGCAGATGGATGCGGACCTCTTCGAGAAAGACGTCGAAGCGCGTCGCGACCGCGAAGCTGTGGCCCGATGGCAGGGAGATTTTCTCGCCGAAGCCGACGACCGCATTGAAATGGCGTTGCGGCTGTGGCTCGAAACCGAGCGGGCCGGTCTCCGGCGGCGGTTGACGCTCGCGTTCGAACGTTTGCTCGACGATGCCGAGCGCAACGACGGTGCGCGCGACGCCATCGCCATCGCGCGGCGGTGGACGGAGCTCACCCCGCTCGACGAGCATGCGTGTGAGCGCCTGATCACGACGCTGCGCCGCGCTGGCCACTCCGTGGAAGCGCTATCCGTTCACACGAACTTCACCGCCCACGTCCGCGAGGCGCTCGAGGTCGAGCCCTCACGCGATTTCCTGCTTCTCGCCGAATCGCTCTACGACGCCGCGCGCGCCGATGCACCGGAGCGCGGCCGGTCGTCGCTCCCGTCCGTCACCGCGCTTCCGCTTGTCGGTCGAGCATCCGCGCTCACCAAGTTGCAGGACGCCTGGCGCGTTGCGCAGTCCGGGCTCTCGGTCGTGGTGGTCGTCATGGCCGAGCATGGCATGGGCGCCACACGTCTCTGCGAGGAGCTCATTCGCTCCACCGCTGAGCAGAGCTCGACGCGCATCGCGCTGCATGCCGACACGGGCATCGTCGCGTCATCACCCCCGCGCGCCTACTCCGCTGCCGGTGCGATCCTCAACAACCTCGCCTCGGCGCCCGCACTCGGTGGTACGTCACCAGAAATGCTTGGTGTGCTCTCGACGATCGCGCCCGCGCTCAAGAGCCGGTTTCCACATCTCACGCGTCCGTCGTCCGAGCCCGACACGCAAATGCTCGTCACCGCCGTCCGTGACGCGCTCGAGGCGGCGTCGGAAGACGCGCCGGTGTTGGTCCTGTGCGACTCCCTGTCGACCGCGGACGCCGACAGTCGCAACCTGATGGTTGCGTTGGCCGACAGCGTTCGCGGCGCAGTTCTGCTCGTGCTCGTACTGCGACCGGATGACGTGGGCGAAGAGGTACTCGTTAGGTTGCGCGAGCGCGTCGCCAACCTGCGTGTGACGTCGCTGCGTGCGCTTTCGCCTGACGACGTCGCGGAGATGCTCGATGTAGCCGCTCCGATGCCGACAGGTGAGCGCACCGCACTCGCACAGGCGATCGGCGCCGACACTGGCGGCATTCCGCTGTACGCGTCGGCGGCCATTCAATCGCTGCTCGACGAGCAGCTGCTGTCGCCAGGCGGCATCGAGAACGCCAACGTGCTGTCGCGCGTCGGCGATCGCGGCCTTCCCATTCCGGCGCGCGTGAAGTCCGATGTGCGACACCGTCTTCGCGCGCTCGATGCATCCGCGCAGCGCGTCGTGGAAGCGGTGGCTGTGCTGGGCGCTCCGTTCTCGGCGAACGACGTCGCGCGTATCAGCGCATTGCCACTCGCGGAAATCGAGAACGCGCTCGCGGCACTCGAGCGCGCACATTTTCTCGGTGCGCCGGACGCTCGCATGCGGGCGCCTATCACTCCACCGGTCGTCGAGCGCGCGGTGTACGCGCTCATCCCGCCACTGCGTCGCGAGGCACTGCATGGTGCGGCTGCGGAACTCTCCGGAGGCGATGGATGGGGTGGCGTCGCGAAGCAGGGATCGCGCCGAGCGTATCATCTCGAGCGCGCTGGCGCTGCGGCTCCGCGACGCTTCGGCAAGCGTCACCTGATTGCCGCCGGCGCCGCACTCGTCGTTGTGGCGGTGGCTGCGTTCTTCTGGATCAGCAGTCGTACGCTACCCACGCGCGACCGCACGGTGGCCATCTTCCCGTTTGCCGTGACAGGCGGCGGTAGCGTCGGCTATCTGCAGGCCGGCATGGTCGATCTACTCAGCACGAGCCTCGACGGCGTGGGCGGCTACCACACGATCGACCCACGTGTGGTGATCGCTGCAACGAGTGCGTTGCACCGCACGACACCAATCAGTGCGCAGGAAGCACAGAAGATCGCAGAGCGTCTCGGTGCGACCTACTACGTGCTGGGCACCGTGGTCGACATGGTTGGCCAGTTGAAGATCGGCGCCGCGCTGTACGATTCGCGAAAGGGCGGCGCGCCGAAGATGCAGGCGAGCGCCATCGGTAGTGATACGGCACTCTTTGGCCTCATCGATCGCATCACGGCGCAGCTGGCCGTGGCGCAGGGCGCACAGTCTGGCGAACGACTCGCCGAGCTCGCGGCGGTGACGACGACGTCGCTCGACGCGCTCAAGGCGTTTCTCGAGGGACGGCGTGCATATCGTGCGAACGAGTTGTTCGAGGCGCTCCC
>JAQBPV010000449.1 GCA_028287345.1 Gemmatimonadota bacterium | reverse complement strand
AGGGACGAGCCTCAATGCTGCCGCGACGCACCCTCGGCCCGCTGGCGCCACGGAGTTCATCAGGAAGTCGGTGGCGGCAGAGGAAGCCGATCCGAGCGGAATGTATCGGCCCAACGAAACGCGGATTCGTGAGATGTTCGCCACGCTGGTGAATGTCGATGCGTCGGAGGTCGTCCTCGTGCCGACGACGCAGGCAGGTGAATCGTTCGTCGCCTCCGCGCTTGGCGTGCATGAGCGCGGGTCGCACGTCGTCAGCGACTATCTGCATTTCGTCGGCTCGCAGATGATGTACACCGACATGGCGAAGCGAGGCGTCGAGGTCACGTGGGTCAAGATGCGCGACAACGCGATCTCGCTCGACGACCTCGACCGCGCGATAGTGAAGGGCAAGACCAAGCTGGTCGCGGTGTCCGGCACGTCGTTCGTCAATGGCTTCGAGCACGACCTCAAGCGCGTGTCGGAGATCGCGCATGCGAAGGGAGCGATGGTCTATGCAGACATCATTCAGACCGCCGGTAATTCTCCACTCGATCTCCATGCGTCCGGCGTCGACGCGGCAGCGACGGGCACGTACAAGTGGCTGATGTCGTCCGGTACGGCGTTCCTGTATGTGCGGAAGTCGTCACAGGAACGGATGCGCCCGCCGTTCTACCATTGGGAGCAGGAGACCACGCCGCTGCCCACGACGCACATGTATCCGTTCGATGCGCCGGGCGCCCAGATTGTCGACCACTACGGGCAGAAGAAGGGCGCCGCGGGAATGTTCGCGATGGGATACGAGCCGAACATCGCGACGCTGGCTGGCCTGGAGTATTCCCTGCCCTACATCATGAACATCGGCGTCGACAACATTCAGGCGCACGCCCAGCGTCTCACCAATCGGTTGAAGGCCGAGCTGCCGAGGCGCGGGTATCCGCTGCTGACGCCACTCGGTGCGCGGTCGCCGATCGTGACTGTCGTGGCGGAGAACGCCGAGCGACTTGCGCCGATGCTCAAGGCGGCGAACGTCAATGTGACGACGCGCTGGAACCACATCCGGATTGCACCGTCGGTGTTCAACGACATGGACGACGTCGATCGCTTTCTGGCCGTGTTGCCGCGCGCGTAACACCCGAGAAGCGGTGGAATAACAGCAAAGAGGCCCGGGCTCATCGCCCGGGCCCTCTGTTTTCTCCTCACATACTCGTCTTGCCAAGCTTTCCTATGGGGCCGGCTGCGTGATCGCATTCATCTGAAGCGTGACTGCGGTCTGCGCGAGGAGCCTCCCGTTCACCGACGCACCCGTGTTCACGGCGATGAGCGTCTTGCCCAGCACGATGCCCTCGAAGTGAGCGGTCGTTCCAAGCGTCACGGAACCCGCGACCTGCCAGTAGATGTTCTTCGCAAGTGCGCCGCCGGCCAGGGTGATGCGTGCCGCGTTGCCCTGGTTCAGCGTTCCTGCCACCTGAAAGATCCAGACGTCGTTCGGGCCTCCCGAGAGCGTGACGTCGTTCGTGATCAAGAGACCCGTGCCCCACTTATAGAGACCGGGACGAAGGGTCAGTCCACCGATCTCGCCGGCACCCAGCTCGGTGAAATCGGGCGAGACGCGCCCTTCGGCGTCGAGGTAGGCGGCCTCCATGTCACCCACGGCCGCGGTCAACGAAGTTGCGTCGTTGATCGCGCACGGAGGACCAGCCGCATCGACGACGAAAATCCTTCCTGTCACTTCGCCACATGAGAGCAGGAGCGCAGCGCCGGTGATTGGGCTGGTACCAACGTCTCCCTTCACCGCCGACGCATACACATCGGTAATGCCGGTCTTGCTCAGGATCGCGAACGTACCAGCGCTGCCGAGGTTGACCGCGGCTGGGCCGCTGCCCAGTTGAGCCGAATTCCGGCTTGCGCCGCCGGGGGCGGACGCGGGTGAGTGGATGCCGGATGGCACATCCGTTGTGCACGCCGCGAGGATCAGCATCGACAGGACGCTGACTGCGGACGTGAATCGAACCTGGTGAAGCTTGTGAGAGGGAATTTGTGCTGCGTACATGTTGAAACTCCTGGAGTACACCCCAGTGTTAATCGTTCCCCGAAGGGGAATCGTCCGACAAACGAGAGTGGACGCACGCATGCGTTTGGCAAAAGGGTGTCCACGCATGCCAATTCGGCGAACAAAACTTTACATTGGCCACATATCGGTCACATCGCGCACGAAATGCATGACCGCCGCTATTTCGACGCGAGACATGTACTGGAGCGTACTAGCGAACGGGTACCATTCGCTCCAATCGCTCACGCAGCGTCGCGATCGAGGCTGTTCAGCGATGCGACCGGCTGGTTCGCCATCGCGAAAAGACCTCAGAACACGAGTGTCTGAATGGAATGCGGCAGGCTGCTGACTTCCGCGGCGTTGCCATCCACCCAGAGATGATAGGTGAGCTTCGCGTCGCCCTTGTTCATTACCACTACCGACACCTTTCCATCAGGATTGACGAACGCGGTCGACAGCAACGCACTTCTGCTGGGTGCGCAGGCTATTCGTCTCGCGCCAGGACGAACGAACTTCGAGAAATGCCCGATGTAGTGATACGAATTCGTATACGTCAGCTCGCCCGTTCGCGTGTCGGCGTGCACGGGAGCGAAGCAGAAGTTCCCGACATGATTCGGGCCACCTTTTTCGTCCAGCAATACGTTCCAGTCCGTCCAGCCGACGCAACCGTCGTTGAAGTCGTTGATCATCGAGCGCCCGTAGTACTCGCCCAATCTCCAGTTGTGGATGTCGTCGGGCTTGAATGTGTCGACCGTGCCTTCAGTGAAGATCAGGGGCTTGCTCGGAAAGTTCTCACGCACGAGCCGAACGTTGTCGAACATCATATCGCCGCCGCTCCACGGCTCATACCAGTGATAGCCGATACCCCACACGTATTGCGCGGCCTTGGGGTCGGCGAGGATGGTGCTGACTCGCTGGTAGATGAGGTCGCGATTGTGATCCCACGCGATGATTTTCCTGTCGCCGAGCCCTTCGCGCTTCATCGTTGGGCCGAGGAAGTTCTTGAGGAAATCGCGCTCGTCTTCGGCTGAATAAATGCACGACTCCCAGGTCTGCGTCGCCATCGGTTCGTTCTGAACGCTGATGCCCCAGATGGGAATTCCTTCCCGCTCGTATGCCTTGATGAACTTCGTGTAGTAGTTCGCCCATGCCTGAGCGAACTCCGGCTTCAACTTTCCACCATGCAGCATGTCATTGTTGGTCTTCATGAATGCCGGTGGACTCCACGGGCTCGCGAAGAGCGTGAGCTTTCCTCCGGCGCTTGCGAGCGCCCGTTTGATGAAGGGAATACGGAACTGCTCGTCGTGTGCGACGCTGAAGGACTTCAGCGCCTTGTCGCCTTCGTCGACATAGGTGTAGCTGCTCGATGAGAAGTCGCAGCTGTGGATGTTCGTCCTTCCCAGCGTGTAGCCGATGCCCTTGCTCGCATCGAAGTAGGCATCCAGTAGTTCCTGCTGTTTGGCCGGTGACAGTTTGGCAAACGTCTCCGCCGACGCATCCGTGAGTGCACCGCCGATGCCGAGAATCGTCTGCGCTTTCTTCGATGGATCGACGAAGACGCAGATCTGGGTTTCGAGCGGCTGGCCCATCCGCTTGAATGTCAGCTTGTCCGTGGCGGAGATGCGGAGATTGGTCTTGTCGGCGGTCGTGTAGACGGTGATGTCCGTCGCCTCGACGTTACGCTCGATGTGGGGCGACTCGGGCAGCTCCGTCGGCTGTCCAATCGCCGACGGGAGGAGCTTGCCGTTCCCCAACACCAATGCAGAAGACGACGCTATCAGGAAACTGCGACGATCGATTGTCATGGTTGGTGCTGTTAGTGTCGGTAGTGCGGGCGTCTGAACGAACAAGCATGTGGCCGTTCACCGATACGAGCAACTGCCGCTTCCTGCGCGCCCGCGTGTCGGTTAGTTCGTGGGCGAAAGTACGCCGGCGTCGCTCGAGACCGCGACAGCACGCGTTATCGAGCCGGCTCGAAGAGCTCGATCGGGTTGCCGTCAGGGTCCTCGATCTGGATCTGTCGTCCGCCGGGCCCGACCTCCATCTCATTGCGAAATTGCAGTCCGGCCGTTTTCAAGGTCTCGATTCGGCCGGGAAGATCTGTTACGCGAAGGACGATGCGGTTCCATCCACCCGGCGTCTGTCGCGTGCCGTCGGGCATTGGACGTGATCCCGATGCTTGCGGACCGCTCAACAGTAGTGTGAGGTCTTCGATCGACACGGCCGCGAACGCCGGCAGTTGTTGATGGCCGAGCGTGAAGCCAAGATGGGTGGTATAGAAATCGACGGAGCGAGCCACGTCGACGACTTGGTACCGAACGCCGTGAAAGCTTGCCACGACTCGGCCGTGTTCTCGAATCGGCTCAACGGACGCGTCGGACCCCTCTGTTCGATTGGTATCCATCGATTCTCCTGGCGAATAGAACATTGGCAGTCACATCTGCAGCCACGCCGTTTTCGTGAGCCCAACGAGCGCGCCTGCGAGCACAATCCACGCCGCGTTGGGGCGGTAACGCCAAAGGACCCTGCACCGTCTTCAGAGGCGGAGGATGCACGGGGCTAATCCCCGAGCCCCAGCTTCGCTTTCACTTCCTTCGGTGGCCCTGTGAACGCCGGCAGCGCGACGTTGCCGACATATCCGATGTCCTTCATCCCTGCCGGCGTCGTGTAGAATCCGCCGGCGGTGAGATCGCGGTATCGACGAAAGAACGCCGCCGCCTTCTTGAACTCCGCCTTCGCTTGCGGCTCGTAGCAGATGTCGTCGCAGATCGCGTGTCGCTGCCGCATCGCGATCGTGTGAAACGGTTTGCCGAAGCGCCGCGCTGATTCCTCGTCCATCCACGCCAGTCCGTCGACGATCACCACGCGGTCGCGTTGATGCGTCGGATACGGCGCGCTGATCCACTCATCGATGAAGTCGTGCACGTGCAACGCCGACGCGCTCGGTGTCACGCTTTCGGCGGGAATGATGACGTCGCACAACACAGCCGCAGTGCGACGCTGCGTCGCGTTCATCGCGAGCGGCCAGAGGTCGCCTGGCTTGTAGCTCTTGAGCAGTTTGGGATCGACGCCGTACCCGGCCCCGCCAGTCGGCGCCGGCAACTGTCCGAACGCATCGTGATCCAGCAACGCCACCGACCCCACCGCCGACAACATCCACCGTATCGCCTCTCGGCGATCCATCCGCGATGAGTCAGACATTTCCCCGCCGCATCTCCTCGAGCGCGTACTCGGCCGTGCGCCACGCCAACGCCATGATTGTGAGCGTGGGATTCTTGTCGGCGTTCGAGCAGAACGGCGCGCCATCCGTGAGGAAGAGGTTCTTCACCTCCCACGTCTGCGCAAACGCATTCGTCACCGACTTGTTCGGGTCGCTGCCCATGATCGCGCCACCGACTTCGTGCTTCACGTTGCCACCCGCGCGGATGGCGTTCGACGGATCGGCCGCCGGCGTCTCCCGCACCTTGCCACCCATCGCATCGATGATCTCGGCGAACGTCTTCTGCTGGTGCGCGACCTGGCGAAGCTCGTGGTCCGACCATTTCCAATGGAAGCGCAACACCGGAATTCCCCACTTGTCCTTCACCGTGGGATCGAGCTCGC
>JAQBPV010000526.1 GCA_028287345.1 Gemmatimonadota bacterium | reverse complement strand
GGGTTCGATCTCGTCGGTGTGGCGGCGCTTGGGCCGATGGAGACCGCGTCGGCGTTCGACGCGTGGATCGATGCGGGGCGTGCCGGCAAGATGCACTATCTCGAGCGCGGCGCGGAGAAGCGCCGCGACTCTCGGCGCCCGAAGCCTGGGACGACACACGCGATCGTGGTCGCGCTGGATTACGGCGGACGTGAGCCAACTGGGCCGGTGGCGCGCTATGCACGTGGCGACGATTACCATGACGTCATGGATGCGAAGCTGCGCGAGTTGCATCGTCGCGTGGAGCATGATGCGGGACGTGTCGTCGAGGGAAAGCCCTATGTCGATACGGGGCCGCTGCTCGAGCGAGACCTCGCGCGTCGCGCGGGGCTCGGATGGTTCGGCAAGAACACGAATCTGCTGAATCCGACGCTTGGCTCGTTCTTCTTTCTCGGCGCGCTGGTGCTCGATCTCGAGCTGGAGACGGATGCGCCATTCGAGGCGGATCGCTGCGGTACTTGCACACGATGTCTCGAGGCGTGTCCGACCGATGCGCTCGTTGCGCCGAGGCAGCTCGATGCGACGAAGTGCATCTCGTATCTCACGATCGAGCTGAAGGACGAGATTCCTGTCGAGCTGCGCGCGCCGATTGGCGAGTTGATCTACGGGTGCGACATCTGCCAGGACGTGTGTCCGTGGAATGTCTCGTTTGCACGATCGAACAGAGTGCCCGAGTTCGCACCTCGCGCGGCGCTCATGGGCAAGGATGCGGCGACGCTCGCGCGTCGCGTGTTGAGCATGACGCAGGAGGAGTTCAGTCGCGAGTTCAAGAGCTCACCGATAAAACGCGCGAAGCTGCGGGGACTCAAGCGCAACGCAGCGGTGGTCCTCGGCAATATGCGCAACACCGAGGACGTGGACGTGCTCACTCGAGCGCTCGACGACCCCGAGCCGCTCGTGCGCGGCCACGCCGCGTGGGCGCTCGAGGAGATCGAGTCGACTCGGTGAGGATCGGTTGTGCTCAGCGAGCTGCCGCTTCAGATCAGTCCCTTCCACCCCGTGCCTACTTCAGGCGGAACGGCTGATGACCGTGCACGTCGAGCCCAAGCGCAACGTCAGACACCTGGCTGGCTATGCGGAGGCCGGCGTTCTTGTCGAACCGATAGTGAATGCCCGCATAGAGGCGAGACTCCGCGGCCTGGTCCGCCATCGCCGCCAGTCGAGCGCGTTCAGCGGGGAAGGTTGCGCCCAGGGTGTACGCCATCGTGCCTGACACGCACGCGTGGTTCGATGTGTACGACGGGTGGTTGGGCCGGCCGATTGGCGTCGTGATCGCCGGGTCGACCTGCCATGGGCGGATCAGCCAGTAGGTGTACTTTGCGTCGTGGCAGGCGATGTTCGCGTCCATGGCCGCCATGTTCGAAAGCGCGAGAGCGTGCGACGCACGCAGTTCGTCGAGCCGATAGCGCACCACGAGATCGGACGCCTTCGCGTTCCAGAAGCCGGCGACGAGCGAACCGGTCGTCCCCGCCCAGTACGTCGCTATTGCGAGCTGTTCCGGCGTTCGGGTATCGGAGAAACGGCGGACTTCGGCGAGCGCGCGCGCAAACTCCATGGATGTGAACGCGGGCGGCGGAGGTGGCCGGAACTGGTCGCCAGAGGCCAGGAAGAACGTCCGCATCTGCCCGAGGAGCGGCAGGAGCGGCGCGGTTCCGGTCCACAGACCGGGTCCTGTGGGGATGGTTCCCGTCCACACAGCATTGAACCGGTCTGCCTGCGCCGAGGTCACGACGGCAGCGCCGATGGCGCGCCCCACGCTCTCGCCGGCTGCCCAGGTCGGACCGGCTGCCTGCGCCCGCACCGCCGCCTCGAACCCGACGGCACCCGCCGGAAAGACGTAGCTCAGCACGACGGCCGACGCACCCGCAACGGCCGCACGCGGCGAGGGAAGCAGGCCGCGCTCCCGTGCGTTCTCCGCGGCTACAACGGCGTTGTACTGCGCGAGCGAGAGGTATGCGAAGGCGCGCAAGGTAGCCTGCTGGTTCGGCTTGACCGTGAGAGCGTCGACGTAGTCGCGAGTGATCTGGTTCCAACCGACGCTCGCGCCGGCGTCCAGGAAGTTGGCCGCGCCAAGATCCGCCGCTACGGAGTTGAGGGCCGGCGTTACTCCAACGGGCGCGACACTCGGTGCGGATGGAGGAGCCTCGCACGCGAGGGCCAATCCGAGCGACAGCACAATGCCTGCGGCGTATCCACGCCGTCTCGACTGAGCGCGAGGTCCAGTCGAGGTATAGGGGTTAACATCGCGTTCAGCAGCTGCAGAAACATGCGGTTTGCTGCGAATCGGGTCCAACATGGCGACCTCCAGGAGTGAGCAGTACGCGACGCCGCCGCGACACGTGGTTGTCCATGGGGCACGCGACGCCCGCTCATCGTCTCGATGTTGCGGTCTGGCCGCGAAGACGTACGTTCGCGAGTGAGAAGGGTAGGACGCCGCCGTGATCTAGCCGTGAATCGCGCGGGTTCACAACCACCTCTGCCGGTACCTCGAAGTGCCCGCCATCTCGTTCCACCTGCGTTCGTTGGGCGCGATCGATCTACGAGACGACGACGGCGCCGAAGTGCGATCGGTACTCGCACAGCCGAAGCGCTTCGCGCTGCTGACGTATCTCGTCGTGGAACGCGAGCGCGGTTTCGCGCGTCGTGACGCGCTCGCCACGTTGTTGTGGCCCGCCCTTGACGACGCCCACGCCAGAGGCTCGCTCCGCCAGAGCGTCCGATTCCTTCGCAAGGCGCTCG
>JAQBPV010000401.1 GCA_028287345.1 Gemmatimonadota bacterium | reverse complement strand
CGAGTCCCGCGGACTACCTGCATGTGATTCGCGAGGATCCGCACAACCGCGACCTGTTGTTCGTCGGTTCGTCGCTCGCGGTGTATGCGTCGCTCGATCGCGGCAAGAGTTGGTCGAAGTTCTCGACAGGTTTGCCGAGCGTGCCCGTGTACGACATCAAGATTCATCCGCGCGATCACGAGCTCATGATCGCGACGCACGGTCGCGGTCTCTGGTTCGTCGACATCGCCGCGCTCGAGCAGATCACGCCGAAGACGTTGGCCGATGTGGCGACGCTCTACGTGCCGCGCACGGCGTTTCAGTGGGGTGAGGGTCCGCAACTGGGGTTGCCCGGCAATGGATGGGGTCAGGCGCCGCTGGTGATTTCAGCGCCGACGTACGGCGCGACGATCTCGTATCGCCTCAAGGATTCGGTGACGGGCCCAGTGCGCGTTGCGATCAGTGACGCAGGCGGCACACAGTTGTATTCGACCGCTGGTCCGTCGCGGCGCGGACTCCACAACGTGAACTGGGCCTTCACGCCCGCACCTGCTGCGCGCGTCGCGCTTGCGCCGGCGGCTCGACGCGACAGCATTTTGCTCAAGCAGCGCGCGCCGGTGGTGCTCGATTCATTGGCGAAGGCGAACTATGACACGACGGCATTGGCGACGGTGCGTCGCATCGTGAACATCGCGAACAATCCGCCTGCCGGTGGACTTGGCGGACGTGGTGGCGGTGGTGGGCGCGGAGGTGCGCAAGCTGGATGCGAGCATCCGATGACGCAGTGGGACACGTTCTGTGCTCGGCCGGCTGAACCCGCGCCGGCTGCTGCTGGGCGCGGCCGGGCTGCGGTCGCCGGCGCTGGTGGTGCTGCGGCGCAGGTTGCGGCAGATACGTCGGCGGAGGGAATTGCTGCGGCATTCGCTGGTGGTGGTCGCGGTTCGCCTGATGCGAGTCAGCAGAAGATCTGGGACCTGATCGGCATGAAGGCGCCAGCGGGTGGTCGTGGCGGTGGCGGTGGTTTCGGCGGTGGCGGCAATCTCGTCGAGCCGGGCACGTACGTCGCAACGCTCACTGCCGGTGGTCAGACGTACAAGCAGACCTTCCGTGTGGAGCGTGTCGGCACCGGCGATGATGTGACGATCGCGCAGGATGAGGATGGTGAGCCGGAGAACTTGAATGGTGGGATTCTGCCGAAGGCGCCGGCAAGTCCGTACACGCCCATCCTTATGAAAGAACGACAACACTGAGTTCTAGTACTCATAAGAGCCGGTCCGCGCGATGCACGGGCCGGCTCTTATTCTTGCCAGGGCGGTCACGTGACGTGGCCGGACCAAGGACGGGTCACTGGTGTATCGAAGTCGTAGCTCAACTCTTCAGCAGGCCGATCAGGAGCAACGGATGAGCGTCACAACTCGCGTAGTGCGCGCCGCGGTCGTCGTAGCCGGCCTGCTCGGAATTTCAGGTCTGTCGGCCACTGCCGTTGCGCAGCGATATCAGCGCAACGAACCGCGGGCTTCGCAGCCCGCGCGTGCTTATACGGCCCCGCCCCGGAGCCTTCGCGCAGCCCAGTCACATCCGCGCATCGGCATTGCTATCGAGCCGAGGCCGAGCGTGGATCAGCGTTCCGTTTTGTCGTTGAATCGTGACCAACGCGTCTCCCCGCGGCATCGCTTCGGTCGCGTGTCCGCGCCTGCGATCGTGTATTACATGACTGCGCCGAGCGGCGGATATGAGGGTGGCGGCGTTTACGACACGGATGGCCGACCCCTGTACGCGGCGTACGAGATGGAGGTGGCGAGGCAATCCGTATCGCCGATGAGCCTTCCCGATCTGAGCGGCTCGTCGTACGTCGTCACCGAGGGCGGCGCGATGGTCGTCGACTTCGGCGATGGTTATCGTCGCACGGTGCCGTCCTGCGCTACGGTGGCAGCTGCGGGCACACCGGATGGGCATCCGCGCACGATCTTCTATCAGGGGCCCTCGGATGGGATCATACTTCGAGCCGGTAGCACAGGGCGCGTGAGGGGCACGCCTGCCGGCTCCGCGAACGTCTGCTACGCCGTCGACGCATACGGACGAACGGAGCTGCGGTAGGATCTCTTTTGATGCCACGCGCGCGAATTCGATGACGTAAGCCGGCCGAGACGTAGTAGCATTGCTCTCGTGGCGACGCCTCGCTTTCCATTGATTCCAGCGGCGCACCTCGAGCCGACGCCACAGCCGGAGCGCCAGCTGCGGCTCCTCGAGCTCGTTCGTCGCGCGTTGCGCTCACGGCGCTATAGCGTGCGCACGGAGGGGTCGTACGTCAACTGGATTCGCAAGTTCGTCCTGTAACCGGACGCAGGCGCCCGAGGGACATGGGTGCGCCGGAGGTGGGAGAGTTCCTGTCGCACCTCGCAATTGGACGAGGTGTCGCAGCATCGACACAGAACCAGGCCTTGGCGGCGCTCCTGTTCCTCTACGACAAGGTGCTGTCGACACCTCTGGAGCGAATCGAGGGCATCGCTCCGGCGCGGCTGTCGCGGCATGTGCCCGTCGTACTCTCTCCGAGAGAGCTTCGTGCGATCATGTCCTCGATGCGCGACCCGTACCGCCTCTCAGTCGCGCTCATGTATGGCGGGGGGCTTCGACTGACCGAATGCCTTACACTCCGCGTCAAGGATGTCGACACCGATCGCCGCGAGATCGTCGTGCGGAGCGGCAAGGGCGGCAAGGATCGGCGCGTGCCCCTCGCCGAATCGTGCGTGCCTGATCTCGAGGCGTGGCTTCGTCATCAGCAGCCGCGCTACGCAGCGGACATCCGCGCCGACATTCGCACGACAGGCCTCACCGCGGCCTTGGAGCGGAAGTATCCCGGCGCATCCACGGAGTGGCGGTGGCGGTATGTGTTTCCGGCAACACGAACGTTCCTGGACCGCGACGCCGTGCAGCGACGACACCATCTGCACGAGAGTGCAATGCAGCGCGCTCTTCGAGACGCCGTGCATCGTGCCAAGATCGCGAAGCGAGTGACGTGTCACGCCTTTCGGCACTCGTTTGCCACCCATTTGCTCGAGAACGGAGCGGATATTCGCACGGTACAGGAGCTCCTCGGCCACGCGGACCTTCGCACGACCATGATCTATACTCACGTGCTCAACCGGGGCGGTCTCGGTGTGATCAGTCCGGCGGATCGACTTTGACTTGTGCGGTGCGCGAAAAGCGAAGGACTAAGGGCTGTCGGGGTGGTCCCTAGCGCACCTCGCCGCGCGAAATCTATCGCCGCATCTTATCCTGCGACGCCACGCCGGATAATGCCTTATGCAGCACCGCGCCAGTGGGATAGACGATGCGCTCGCAACGAGTTGCGCCGCGCACTATGGCATCGGGGGCGCATTAGCGAGCGAAAGCTTGTACACGTTCACCGCGCTGGCACAATATGCAGTCCGTCTAATTAGCGTTAGGCAGATCCACCCATGAAATTTTCCACTCTCACTAACACTCAGGCCTCTGCCCTCGTTGACGAACTTCGCGAGATGGCAGACTTGCCGGCCGGCGCTAACGCGCCCGTATTGCTTCGCGCAAAGGAAATCCGCTTCCAGTTGCAGGGCCAGGAAGGCACGTCCCCTTCCGCCAGCGACAAAGCGGATGATGTCTATCACGAACTGACAATCCTGCTTCACCCTCATCGCTGGCGCGCCGAACACTCGCTCGACCATCTCAGGAAGCGCATCAAGAGTGCGTGCGAGCGCCTTCGAGCGCATCTTGGGCTGGCATCACGACCATCTGCCTAACGTTTCGCTGCACCAGTCGGGCGATCTGCGGTAGCGGCGGCTCCGCCGCCGCGTTTTATTGATTCGCCCGCAGGTGAGCTATGGCGTTATACCACCACAAGCTCACGAGCCGTTCGACCGGGCTATTCTTGGCGCTTCGTGGCCCAGTTCAGTAGCTGCCGCACTCCAGAGTCGCGCACGAATGCCGAAAACCCGCCGCCATATGGCTCAGATTTGCTAAACGCAATGCCTGCAGCTTGCAGGTTCTGGAGGGTGCGCATAGCGTCCGTAGTCGAGCCGCTCACCGCTTGCACGAGCGGCTGCTTCTTGAGGCCATCGCGCAGCAATTTCAGGAAATGCAATTCGCTCGCACGCCAGCCAATGGTAAGAATGCGATCAACGTCAGGGATGCGCTCTTCGAGTGAGGCGAGATGCTCCGGAGGGCACTCGAACATGGCCTTTTGAATTGTGGGGATAGCGATCGCAGGAACGAATAGATCGGGCGTGCGATAGTCGGGAGGCGCACTGGGCGAGTAGTAGTACTGATCGGTCAATTGCCACTGTGGGGCCGCCTTAATTAACGCTTGAGGATGGACGTTCCTCATGACTTCCTCGCGAGCGTGCTCGGGGAGTGTCACTCGCCTTCCCCAGCTTGTTGATCCGTGAAGCTTGATCAGCTTGTAAGGATGTGGGCCAACGAAATCACTCATCTGGTTGATAGGCCAGCCATATACGAGAGAGCGTTCAATCAATGTGTCGTAGTTAAACGTCACAATGAGAACATCCTCGCCTTGACGGGCACCTCGATGTCATCGATTAGCGAAATATGGTTCAACTGGAGCCGAAGAGTCTCGCCCCAGATATTGTCGGAGTGCCACACCACGTCGCGAAGGTAGAAGCGCAAAGCAGCGAACTGATGTACCCGTCGTTCACTCAGTTCCTGCTCACCGCGAAGTGCCTCGAGCTTCGCTTCGATATCTCCATCGAGAAGCTTGGGAAACAGCGGCGCTGTTTCCGGATAGGCGTTTCGTGCTTGCGCGAAATGTTGCACGGGCAGGAAGAGCTGGTTAGCCAGCGGCATACGCCGTAGCGGAGCCCTCTCAAATACGAATTCACCAAGATCGCCGCCCTGTGGCAGCGCAATACTGGCGACTGAGTCGTAGGACGCTCCGGCACCTAGGATGACGAGTAGCATAGCCTAAACTAGTACCGCCGGTGGTATAACGTGCGCTGCACCAGACAGGGCGCTGCGGAAGCGCGCTCCGCGCGCTATTTATTTGTGGCCCTGCAGGTGAGCTTGGGCGTTAGAAAGCAGCCGCACTCCTACAACCCTTGGGATGAAGACTTTTCGGATCGCGGTGTTGTGGGCGGCCGTCGGCAGCGGGCTTGCAGTGCTGCTGTGGTCTGTGTTGGGCGGCATCACCTGGAGCGTGCGCTATCCAGGAGCTAGTCTCGCGGAGACCCTCCGCACAATTCCCTTTGCCATTCTGGGCTCGGCCTATTGGGCGCTGTTCATCGGCGCAGTGGCGTTTCCATGCTACGTCGTCGTGTTCGCGGCGTGGGTTGCGATTGCTCGACGTCACCCCGCGTTCGAAGCTACGCACCGCAATCGGGCGTTCGCGGCCTGCGTCCTCGCGTGCCCACCTGTTGCGATGCTCACTTTCGGGTTCGCCTCGAGCAACCTCGGATTCAGATGGAGCGAGGCAGCTGTGGTATTTCCGCTGTCGGCGCTGAGTTGTGGCTTGGCCATCTGGCTGCCGCGTCGTTTCGTTCCGCAACTACGAGAGAGTCTTGCGTCCCCTGCTTTCTAACGTTCGTTGGAGCAGTCGAGCGGTCTTTGGAAGCTCGCTGCGCTCGCGTTTTATTTGATCCGCTCGCAGCTCAACTTGGGCGTTA
>JAQBPV010000389.1 GCA_028287345.1 Gemmatimonadota bacterium | reverse complement strand
TGAAATGATCAACGTTCGTTTGGTATCCCTCTCCACGCTGGCGCTCGTGATCGTCGCCGCGTGTCACAACAGCACTCCGGTCAACGACGGCCGTATTCGCGCGGAAGCGTATCTCCTCGACACACTTGGCGCCGAAGTCGGCGTGGTGCGAATCACGGAGACGCCAGGCGCTCCGGAAGTCGAGGTGTCGATCAAGGTCGATCGCGGCGCAACGACGGGTCAGCACGGCATCCACTTTCACAGTGTCGGCGTGTGCAATCCGGCCGGCGCATTCTCGTCAGCGGGCAATCACTTCAATCCCACGGGCAGGAAACACGGCCTCTTCAACCCCGACGGTCCGCACAGCGGCGACTTCGAGGCGCTGACGATCGACTCCTACCGCAAGGGAACATTCCTCGCGGGCGATTCTCGCATCACGCTGTCGCCGGGTCCGAAGTCGTTGCTCGACGCGGACGGCACCTCGGTAGTGCTGCACGCCTTGCCCGATGATCAGCGCACCGATCCCTCGGGGAACAGCGGCGCCCGCATCGCCTGTGGAGTGCTGGTGAAACGCTGACGTTTGTCGCGCCCGAGCCGCCGCGCGCATTGGCATCACGCGCGCGACAGACAACCGAAGGGAGCGAATCTGACGGATCTTCGGATTACGATCGGATCAAACTTCGGGCTCGTCCCTCTCGGCACTCATGTTTTTGCGATGACAGAAAGCAAAGCAATGACTTTGCTTTCTTTGGGACGGCTTCGACTCGCGGAGCCGTCGCGGTCCTCGAAGTTGTCGTTGGTGCTGGAATCTAAAAAACCGGGAAAAACAGCAACAACCTGACTTGAATCATGTGAATTGAAAAAGAATTCGAGCTCTGTACGCATATGGATGCTGCGTGCCAAGCACGTGTCACTCTCATGGGTCGCAGTGCCGACGAGGGTGCACCGCATCCCAATCCGTCACGGAGCAAATTCCACACGATTCACATGATTCAAGTCACGGAAGTCGCCGCGACGGTGCCCGAGGTTACGCCGCTGCGGCTTCGGCGCGCTGCGCGTGTAACTCGGTAACGGCTCGCAACCGCGCGGTTTCGTCGAACGCATTCTCACTTCGCGCGATCACGAGCGTCGCTGCACCATTGCCGATGAGATTCGTGATCGCGCGCGCTTCGCTCATGAAGCGGTCCACGCCAAGGAGAATCGCCACACCCTCGATCGGCACCACGCGCATGGCGCCGAGCGTGCTCGCGAGCACGATGAACCCCGATCCCGTCACGCCTGCCGCACCCTTCGACGTCAGCATCAACACACCGAGCACACCGAGCTGCTGTGCGATCGAGAAATCGACCTTGAACGCCTGCGCGATGAAGATCACCGCCATCGACAGGTAGATCGACGTGCCGTCCAGGTTGAACGAGTAGCCCGCGGGAATCACGAGGCCCACCACCGAGCGCGAGCAACCATAGCGCTCCATTTTCTCGAGCATGCGCGGCAGCGCCGCTTCGCTCGACGACGTGCCGAGCACGAGGAGGATCTCCTCGCGGATGAACTTGAGATACTCCCACAGCGAGAAGCCGAAGTAGCGGAGAATCAGGTTCAGCACGATGAAGATGAACACACCCATGGTGAGGTAGACGTCCAGCATCAGGCGCCCGAGTGGCACGAGGCTCTTCACGCCGAATGTGCCGACCGTGTACGCCATTGCGCCGAACGCGCCGATCGGCGCCACCTTCATCACAATGGCGACGATGCGGAAGAACACCAGCGACAGCCGGTCCAGGAACTCCGTGATTGGACGGCCCGTCTCTCCAGTGAACGCGAGCGCAACGCCGAACAACACGGCGAAGAACACCACCTGGAGCACGTCGCCGTTCGCGAACGCACCAACGGCGCTCGACGGAACGATGTGCGTCACGAAGTCCACGAAGGTGAGTGACTTTCCCGCCTCGGTGAACTTCGAGACGTCGCCCTTCGCGAGTGAACTGACGTCGAGCCCAGCGCCCGGTTTCGTGATGTTGACGACGAGCAGCCCGATCGTCAGCGCGAACGTCGTCACGATCTCGAAGTAGAGCAGCGCCTTCCCGCCCACGCGTCCGACCTTTTTCAGGTCGCTCATGTTGGCGATCCCGAGCACGATCGTGAGAAAGATCACCGGTGTGATGATCATCTTCACGAGATTCACGAAGGTGTCGCCCACCGGCTTCATCGCCTTGGCCACTCCCGGCGACAACAGGCCGAGCAGAACGCCCAGTGAAATGGCGAAGAGGACCTGGAAGGTCAGATTGTTGAGAAGGCGACGCATTGCTCGGGATTCGGGTGGGACGACAAAGGTCGGTCTGGTATATTCCCTGCGCTAGCAGCCCACGACCAGAACCCGGATCCGATCATGTGGAGCTTTCTGAAGCGGCTGTTCCCCGAAAACATCTTCTCGCGCAAGATCGATCCCGGGGCAGAACGTCGGCTGCGCCTCGCTGAGGCACGCGCCGAGGAGTCGATCATCCGCACGCACGTCGACAACGCCCTGATGTTCGTCGATACGTTGGCCGAAGATCTCACCTTCGACCGCGCCATCGATTCCTACGTCCGCCAGATGTCGATTCCCGAGCCACTCGCCAGCACCGTGGCCACGCGCACACTGGTCGTCCTTGGCCAGGATCTCGTGCCCTATCGCCGCCGCTCGCGCGACGACGCTGGTACTCCGGCCCCCGACGATTCGCGTCCGCCGCTCCGCCTCGGCGAAGCTGCCGAAGCCAAGCGGGGCGTCAAGCGCGCGTAGCGTCGTCCCGTCGAAGCTCCTGCGCGATGTCATCGACCCACCGGTCGGCGTCGCGCAGGTCGAGCCAGCAGATCACGAAGAGCGCGGTCGCCAGGATGGCCGAGATCACGCACCATTGGCAGATGGCGTCGATCACGAACAGCTCGAGGTAGGTCAGCCATAGCGAGAACAGCAGCCCTACGCCCGTCATCACGACGAGCAGCTGTGACACGCTGCGACGCTCCGCGAAAGCCGGCATCAGGCCAGCGAGCGAGACGCCCAGAATGGCGACGTAGTACGCCACGCCCCAAGCGGCCACTGGAAGTCCGAGAAACGTGGCCCACTTGGAGGTCTGCACCGTCTCGCACGACCCCACGGCGCAGGCCAGCGTCCCGATGTAGCCCAGCTTATACAGCATGAGGTAGAGCGCCACGAACATCCCGGCGAGCGCGACGAGCGCCGCCAGCATGCGCTTGTTCACTGACCTTTGTTGGACGGAGTGAGAGGCGCGGCCTTCTTGGTGTCGACAGGCGGCACCTTCGTCGTATCAGTTGGAGCGCCCGCCGGATGCTTTGCCAACTCTGCGTCTACGAGCTTTCTGAACATGTCGAAGGGAATCGCACCCGGGATCATCTGGTCGCCGATGACGAACGTCGGCGTCTGCGACACCTGGCGCCGCTCGCCCTCCTGCAGGTTGGCCTGCACGTTCGCGCGGTACTTCTCGGCATCCATGCACGAGCCGTATTTCGCCATGTCCAGCCCGAGACTCTTCGCCAGGTCGCCGAGTGGTCCGCGGGGACGTCCGGTCGCTTGACCGTTCCATCGGTCCTGGTTCTGGAAGATCAGGTCGTGCATCTCCCAGAACTTGCCCTGTTCGTTGGCGCACGAGGCGGCGAGCGACGCATCCCACGTGTTCTTGTGGATCGGAAGCGGGAAGTCCATGAAGCGCACGCGCACCTGGCCGGTGTTCACCATGCGGGTGCGGATGTCGGGCTCAGTGAGCGTGGCGAACTGGCCGCAGCCAGGGCACTCGAAGTCGGCGAACTCGATGATCTCGACAGGAGCGGTTGGGCTGCCCAGCACGTAGCCCTCCGCCTTGAGCGCCGGCAGCGACGGGTCGATCGTCGTCGCGGTCGCCTTGGGACGCGTGGCCACCCAGCTCAGGGCGCCGACGCCGAGGACAGCCACCGCGGCGAGCGCCATCCAGAACCCCTTGGGGGGCCCACCACGCTTGGCGGCCGCAACCGCATTCGGAC
>JAQBPV010000378.1 GCA_028287345.1 Gemmatimonadota bacterium | reverse complement strand
TGCGGCCGGTGGCGATGATCGCGTCGGTGCGCACGGCGCGCACTTCTTCCGGCGTGATCTCGGGAACCGGATTGGCGAGCGCGAAGATGATCGGTCGCGCCGCCATCTCGGCCACCATCTCACGCGTGACTGCTCCGGCGACGCTCAGTCCGACGAAGACATCGGCACCGACGAGTGCATCTCCCACCGTGCGTGCGCTCGTCTGCTGAACGAAGCGCGCCTTGTATGGATCCATGTCGCCATGGTCGCGCCCTTCATAGATGACGCCATGGCGATCGCACATGAAGATATTCTCGCGCTTCACCCCGAGCCGCACGTAATGCTCGGCAGTGCTGATCGCGGCGGCGCCGGCACCCGAGAACACCACCTTGATCTGGTCGATCAACTTGCCGGTGAGCTCGAGGGCATTGAGGAGCGCGGCGCCCGAGATGATCGCGGTGCCATGCTGATCGTCGTGGAAGACGGGGATGCCCATCGTCTTGCGGAGCGTCTCTTCGATGTAGAAGCACTCCGGCGCCTTGATGTCCTCGAGATTGATTCCACCGACGGTGGGCTCGAGCAACTGGCAGAACTTGATGACGTCGTCCGGGTTCTCCGACCCCACTTCGAGATCGAAGACGTCGATGTCGGAGAACTGCTTGAACAGATTCGCCTTGCCTTCCATGACCGGCTTGCCGGCGAGCGCGCCGATGTTGCCGAGGCCGAGGACAGCGGTGCCGTTCGTCACGACGGCAACGAGATTGCCGCGCGCCGTGTACTTGTAGACGTCGTCCGGGTTTTCCTTGATGGCCAGGCAGGGTTCGGCCACACCGGGCGAATACGCGAGCGAGAGATCTCGCTGGTTGTTGAGCGGCTTCGTGGGAACGACCGCGATCTTGCCGGGCCGCCCCTGCGAGTGATAGTCGAGAGCTTCTTCGCGCTTGGTCATAGGCAGACACGAAACATAGTCGGTCGGCCCGGGACAGAGGAGCCTGATACCGTGTTCTAGCCCCTCCGCTGCATGAGCCGAATGGGCCACGCCAGCAGCGCCAGCGCCGCCGAACACGCGATGATTGCCGGACCTGACGGAAGATCGAACGGCACCGAAAGAGCGAACCCGACCACCGCCGCAACAACCGCACTCAGCACCGCAACGGCGAAGATCGTCTTCATGCTCCGTGCAAGCAGCAGGCCCGTGACCGCGGGCAGCACGAGGAAGTTGAAGACGAGAATCACGCCGGCGAACTGCATCGCGAATGCGATGACGAGACCGAGCGTAAAGTAGAGGAACAGGTTCCAGAAGGTGACGCGAAACCCCATCGTCCTCGCCATCTCGCGATCGAACGAGACGAAAAGGAACTCCTTGTAGAACAGGATGTGCGCGAGCAGCACCGGTACCGACACCGCGAGCAGCACGAGCGTATCCGCGCGTGTGATGCCGAGGATGTTGCCCTGCAGAAAGATGTCGTGCGCTTCGCCGCTCTTCGCTTTTGCAATCAGCAACACGCCGATGGCTGCAGCACCGGCGTACGTAACGCCGATCGTAGCGTCGGGCGGGACGCCCGAACGCTGTCCGCCGCCCAGGCCGAAAAACATCGCCCCGGCGAGTCCGAAGACGAGCGCAAATGCCGTCGGATGCGAGGCAAGTCCTCCGATGAGTCCAATGCCGCTCAGAAACAGGGCGAGTGCGATACCAGCCGACGACAACTGCGCGATGGCTGCGCCAACGAACACGATTCGGCGCAACACGACGTACACGCCGAGGACCGAACAGGCGACAGCGATGACCAGCGCGCCGTAGAGCGCTTCGCGAAAGAGGAGGACGGTATCAAGCATGACGATGCGTCCCGAGCTGTCCGTTGCGCCGCGCGACGACGATGCGGTGTCCGTGCATCTCGTCCACGTCGACAGGTATACCGTACATCTGCGTCAGCGTCTCCTCGGTCATGATTTCGGCAACGGTGCCAATGCGGAAGCCGCGCTCGACGACCAGCGCGATGCGCTCGACATAGTTGGCGACTTCGTTGAGCGCGTGGCTCACCATGAGCACCGTGAGGTTGTCACGCTCGTGCAGCTCGCGGACGAGTCCGAGGATCTGTGTCGTGGACACCAGGTCCATGCCGTTGGTCGGTTCGTCGAGGATGAGGATGTTCGGCTCACCGACGAGGGCGCGCGCGATGAGTGCGCGCTGCTTCTGTCCTCCGGACAGTGCGTTCAGCGGACGATCGGCGAGGTTGAGGATGCCGACATGCTCGAGCGCGTTGCATGCGCGATCGCGGTCATCCTTCGTGGGACGTCGACCGAGGCCAATGCGGTCGTAGCGCCCCATGAGCACGACGTCAACGACCTTGAGCGGAAAGTTGTAGTCCACCGAGTCACGCTGCGGCACATAGCCGAAGCGCAGGCCGGCTGCCTTGCCCACCGAGCCGCTCAACGGGGTCAAGGTGCCGAGAATCGCACGGAGGATGGTGGTCTTGCCCGCGCCGTTCGGGCCGACCAGCCCAAGGAAGTCGCCGGCGGGAACGTCGAACGTGATGTCCGTCAAGACCGCGCGACGCCCGTACCCGAGCGTCGCGTGGTCGAACGTGATGAGTGATGTCATCGCACCGCGGCGGCGAGTTGTGCCATGTCGTACTGCATGAGCTGGATGTAGTCGTCGATGCCCTTCACGCCGCCCACTGACGGCGGAAGCATCAACACCTTGATACCGGTCTGCTTCGCGACCAGGTCGGCGACCTTGCGATCGTAGAACGGCTCCATCACGATCGCCTTTGCACCCGTGCGCTTCACCGTCTGGATCACTTCATACAGGTGCGACGGTGACGGCGGCACACCCGGCTTGGGCTCCATGAACGCGACGATGTTCATTCCGTTGTACTCGGCGAAATAGCGCCAGCTCGTATGCCATGCGACGACCGGCTTGCCCTTGATGCTCGCGAGATCCGCTGCCCATCCCTTCTCGGCCGCATTCAAACGCGCCTCGTAGGCCTTCTCGTTCTTGTCATACGTGTCTTCGTTCGCCGGATCGAGCTGCGCGAACCTCGTCTTGAAGAGCCGGGCGATACGGCGACCATTCTCGGGGTCGAGCCAGTAGTGCGGATTGCCGAGCGGGTGGACGTCGCCCATGCTGCGATCGACGTTGCCCTGCGGTGTGTCGAGAATCTTGATTGCCGTCGAGCAGTCGACGTAACCGCTTCCGCCCTGACGGATCTTCGGATTCCGCGCGCCGTCGAGCAGCAGCGGCATCCAGCCGATCTCGAGGTCTAGCCCGACGAATGCCCACACGTCGGCGTTGCGGAGCTGGAGCACGAAGCTCGGCTTCGCCTCGATGAAGTGCGGGTCCTGGTATCCTTCGCCGATGTGCGTCGCGGTGATCTTGTTGCCACCGACTTCGCGGGCGATGTCGTACAGGTCGGTCGTGCTCGTGACCACCTTGAGCTGCGCATCGGCGCGGGGCGCAAGCGCCAGCACGCCGCCGAGCAACAGCATGAGAGAGCGTCGAATCATGTATGACTCCAGAATGATGAATGCCCGAGCGATGCTCAGAACGGATGTGGCTTGTGGGGGCCGAGGGAGAACACGGCCTGAAGGAGCAGCCGATTGACGAACTTGCTGCCCTCGTTCGAGACGCCTTCGTACCCGGCGACGAGCTTCGAAAACTCGCTTGGGAACCATTCGAGATACACTGAGCCGGCACTCAAGGTCCTGCCGGCATTTTCGGGATTCTGCACGTAGTCGTAGCGTGAGCCGATGAAGCTGCGCTGACCAGTCTGGAACCGCGCAAAGAGGTACGCGCCAGTGTAGTCACGTGTTGGTCCGGCGTAGTTACCCCCGCCCGATGGAACGAGCGTACAGCCGTCGGAAGCGCATAGTCCGGGCCCTGGTACGCGCGGATCGTGCTCGTTCACCTGCCGCATGACTTCACCCTGCAGGATGAATGACTGATAGAGCCCCTGCTGCAGTGGGCGCCAACGGTACGTGAGGTCGGCGCCGTACGTGGACTGCCGCGCGTTGGTCGCGGTGATGCCGTTGTCGATGATCGCGACATACGCGGGATCGAGCGGCTGTTCGCGCTTGCCGGTGAGCGCGGAGAAGGAGAGCTCGACGTTCTGTGCTTCGCTCAAGTCGACGTAGTTGCGGACGCGCGCCGAGAAGCCGAGTCCCGACAGCGACTTGTTCACGGCCTCATTGGAGATCAGGCCGTCGGTGGGCGGTGCGATGCGATCGACCGCGGTGATCTGGACTTCCTGGAAAAAACCAAAGGGCGAAAAAACTCGGCTACCCCAGATGCCGGTACCCTTGAGGCCATCGTCGCTCAACAGCTTCTGGATGACGTACGGATACTCGATGGTGTGGAGGTCGTGACGGTGCGTCGTGTTCTGCTTGCCGAAGGGCATCAGGAACCGGCCGATGCGCGCCTCGAGCTGGTTGGGCAGGCTCGTCGTGGTGAGGAAGGCCTGCTCGATGGAGATGCCCTCGAGGTCGCTGATGCCGAGGAAGACGTCGCCGCGAAAGTACGGGTCGACCACGGCTTGAACCGCAAGCTCCACCTCGCGAACGCCGAATCGCGTGCCGTCACGCTGTGTGCTTCCCTTGGGCGAGAAGTCGCCGACGAAGTCGCCGACGGCACTGAAGTCGGGGAGGAGGCGTGGGTTCGTCGGGCCAGATTGCGGACCGACGGTCGTGTTGGCGGCGGCACCGGATGGCGGCGTGAGAGCTCCGCCAAGCTCCTTCATGAGGGCGACGGAATCGCGCACCGCCTTGGCGATGGAATCGGCGCGAGTTCTGGCGCGCGTAGTGTCTTGAGCACCGAGCGTTGACGTGCCGAACAGCACGGCCACGGCGGCAATTCGGAGAATGCGCATGACTGACGTGATGGATGTGACGCGCGAGCGACCCCCATCAAGGATCGCGTGGCGCTCGAGTGACAATCTGGATGTGGCGGTGCGAAGCATCGCAGGAGGTGCAGCGACGGGCTCGCGGATAGTCAGACGAGCGGTGGCGCCCTCGGAAGCGCGAGCCAGGCGCGCGCGGCAGCGGCAGAGGCGTCAATGTACGAATCAGGCGGAAGGGCGCGCTGCTCGACAAAATCGGGAATGCACGTGGGCGCGCCGCCCGGGCTGATCCGATTCTGGACGAGGTGACACAGGTCGCAGTCCGCGGCATGCACCGGCTGGCAGGTCGCACCCGTGTTCGACTCGACATGGGCGAAGACAGTCTCGACGCCGGCGCGCTCCAGCATCGCGTCGGCATAGGTCGCGGCGCTGGGCAGTGCCAACTGCAGCAATGCCCAGATTATCACATAGCCGCGAAATGTCGGGCGTCCTGACATGAATGCAAAGGTAGACGGCCCGGTTGTGTGGGGCAACAGACCACGGAGTTCCCAGTGAAACGCTAGTCCGCGAGCGCAGCGAGCGACCTGCTCGCGTCTGTTATACTCATCTCTCGATGCTACAGACACGGCCATGGGCCGACCCCCGCGGTGCCTACGCGATTCTCGCGCTGCTCTCGCTCGCCGTGCTCGGCGCCGCCATTGCGCCTGGCGGCCTGCGTCGTCGGCGAGGCCGGAAGGCGGCGCCATGAGCGCCAGGCGTGTCGTCGTCGTCGGCGCGGGCGCAGCAGGGACGATGGCCGCCATCTTCGCCGCCGGTGCGGGCGCGGAGACTATTCTCGTCGAGCGCACGCGCGACGGCGGACGGAAGATCCTCATCAGCGGAGGCGGGCGCTGCAACGTGTTGCCGGCGTCGCTCGACGAGACACGGTTCATCACGGACTCGTCGCCGAACACATTGCGCAAGCTCGTGCGCAGCTGGCCACTCGCGGAACAGATCAAGTTCTTCGAGCACGAGGTCGGCGTCCCGCTCGTTGAAGAGAGCGAGTCGAAGAAGTTGTTTCCCGCATCGCACAAGGCGCGCGACGTGCGCGACGGCCTGCTCGCGCTGGCGAAGCAGCGCGGTGTGTCGCTTTACAGCGAGACGCAGGTCGTCGACGTCGTGCCGAGCGAGAATGGCTGGACCGTGCTTTGCGGGATCGCGCCACCGATCGACTGCGACGCCGTCATCATCGCAACTGGTGGGCTGTCTGTCCCCAACACCGGCAGCGACGGAACCGGACTCCGCATAGCAGAAAAGCTCGGCCACGTGATGCACGCGACATATGCGGCGCTGACGCCGATTGTCGCGTCGTCGGCACAATACGCCAGCCTATCAGGCATCTCACTCCCCGTTACCATTTCGGCGACGAGTCAAGGACGTTCCGCCACAGCGACAGGCGGTTTCCTCTTTACGCACATCGGGTACAGCGGGCCATCGGTACTCGACGTGTCGCATGTCGTGGTGCGCTCGCGTACTGCCGGCGAACGCCCGCCGGCGCGCCTCACGGTGCGCTGGACCCCACTCGGCGACGAGGAATGGACTGAACGTCTCAAGCCACGCGGTGCGAGAACGGTGTTGGGCGCCGTGCGCGCGGAACTGCCAGACCGCCTGGCGGCCGCGCTGATCGACGCCGCGGGTGTACCGCCTGATCGCGTGCTCTCGGATCTTCAGCGTGACGAACGCATGCAACTCGTCGAGACGTTGGTGCGCGGCGTGCTGCCCTGGAGCTCCGACGAAGGCTACAAGAAAGCGGAGGTGACGGGCGGCGGTGTCAGTCTCGCGGAGATCGATCCGCGCACGATGGAGAGCAGGCGTCAACCGGGTTTGTATCTCTGCGGCGAAGTGCTCGACGCCTTCGGTCCGATTGGCGGCTACAACTTTCTCTGGGCGTGGGCGACCGGCCGCGCGGCAGGCCTTGGCGCCGCGCGGCCTATGTGATCACGCGGCGTGAGGAACGTCCTTGGCGCGCGTGGCTCGCGCCATGAGCTTGTACAGGGAAATCTCGCTCAACCGTTCCCACTCATACGGCACGGGAGCGAGACGCCAACGTCCGCGTACGCTGCGGAACACCAACCACGAACTGCCTCGCCGAAGTGCGGTGATCCAGCTGACGAAGTCCGCGACACGGCGCTCGAACGTGGATCGTGGATTCGCGCGACGGTCGGCGAGCTTCCGGCGATCGTTCACATGCGCATGCACTTCCCAGACATCCCAGGCACAACCGTCAACATCGGTGAAACTTCGTAGTGCCATGGGAGCCTCGGCCTCGAGTATGATATGGTAGAGTATCGGAAGCGGACGCGGCATAGTTGAGCGTCGCCTTGGTCACTGCCGGTTGCGTATGTTGCGTCATTCACGATGTCACCCGTATTGGAGCGCAACGCGATGCTTCCCCTCAGCAGTTCGCGCTGGCGCGATCTCACGCACGCGCATGGTGGCGCCGAGGACATCCCTCGGCTGCTCGAGGCATTGGCGTCCGTAGATGGGGAGCAAGAGCGCGCGGAGCTATGGTACGGCGTGTGGGCGACGCTCTGTCCCGACGGCGCATCCGTGACCGCCGCATACGCAGCTGTACCACATCTGTTGTCGATTGCGGAAATGCGTGGCGCGAACGAGAAGGTGTCGGCGCTGCACGTTGCTGCGATTGTCGAGATGAACCGGCATCTCGCAGGCTCGCCGGCGATTCCCGCGGATGTCGTAGAGAGCTACGCGCTCGCGATCGAGTCACTGCCCCGCCGTGTGGCCGAGCTCACGACTGAGCCATGGGATGCAGCGGTGGCGCAGATCCTCGCGGCCGTGCTACTGGTGGGAAAACGGCAGCCGGCACTGGCGCGCGCGGTGCTCACGCTGGGTGAGCACTCGGGTTAGCCGCGCCGTCGTCCAGCACCGAACTGATCGCCCGCGCGCACAGGCCGGCCATCGATGAACACGATCTCGAGCAGCTTTTCGCTCTGAACGGGACGTCCGGTTTCATCCGACAGCTTCGTCACGATGCGCTTGCTCCGGACGTCGAACACCTCGCCCGTCGACGGGATGGCGAATCGCCCATCGAGGGTGAACGTCACCCAGCCTGGTTGATCGCGCACTGGGAGACTGTGCCTCAGACGCGGCACCGCCTCAGTCAGGTCGAACACGTGTACGTGGCTGTTCGCGCCATCGCAGAGCCACAACTCGCTCTCATCCGGGGTGAGGCCGATGCCATGACTCGGGCATCCATGGCGCTTTACCGGACCCGCCTTGAATCCGGGCACCTCGACACGCCGCAGCATCTTGCCGGTGCGGATGTCGCCGATCTCGAAGCCCAGGAGATCGTTGACGTTGACGTAACATCGCCGCTGCGCGCCATCCACGGTGAAGGGACGAATGACGTTGCCGAACGGCCCGACCTCACTCGTGACTGCGCGCGTGGCGGTGTCGACGATGCTCAGGCTGGGCGAGCGCAGTCCGGCGAGATACGCATGCGAGCCGTCGAGCGAGCAGAGTGTATTGTGTGCACCTGAGTTCCTCACGATGCGCATCTGCGCGTCGCCGGTGAGTGCATCGATGACGAACCAGTGCGGTCCCTCGAGCGTTGGCAGGAAGATGGTGCGACCGTCCGGGGTAATGGCCATGCGGTCGCAACCGCCCTCGTACGCGCGATTCCACAACACCGCGTCGGTGAGCAGGTCGATGCAGAGCATACGCTTTATCGTCGTGACGTAGACGCGGTTGGTGGCGGCACTCGCGCAAATGCCCTTGACGTTTTCTGGACTCTCGCCGTCCGCTACCTGCATCGTGGGAATCCGTCGGACGAAGCGGAAGTTGTCCTCCACATCAAAGACGAGAATGCCGATGCCACCCCATTCGACGTAGTTGCGGATGCCGGGTTCCGCGACGTACAGAAGATGTCGCTCGGCTGTCCCGGGACCGCGGAGGTCGTACGGAATCGCGAGCGCCGAGAGAGCGGCCCCGCCACGAACGATGAATTCTCTGCGTGTGATGATCTCGGACACGGCGCTGCTCCGTAGCGGTCATTCGGCGTGATCGCCGCCTAGGCTTCCTGTTCCGTCGATTCGTCGCACAGAGCGTACGCTCGGCGTCGTCGCCGCGTCAAGGTACGAAACTCTAGATTTGGCGTGTCGATTTCGACCCCTGTCGTTCGACGTGTAGGTAGAGCCACGTTCGGCTCGACCCACAACTTCCATGGAGCTACGACCGTGCGCCACCTGATCCTGATCAAGCACAGCGAAGACATTCGAAACCTCCCCTTTCCGCCGGGACTCAACGATGCGATGGGAGCATTCATCGGGGACGCCATGAAGAGCGGCGTACTCCTCGACACGGCGGGCCTCACTCCCACTGCCGACGGCGCGCGCGTCCGCATCGACAACCGCAAGCTCCAAGTCACGGACGGCCCCTTCACCGAGACGAAGGAGATCATCGGCGGCTATGCCATGATCGAAGCGAAATCGAGGGCTGACGCGGTCGATTTTGCGACGCAGTTCATGGAGCTGCATCGAGTGCACTGGCCAGAGTTCGTCGGCGAGTGCGAGGTTCGAGCACTGGAGAGCTTCGATCCACCAGCCTAGACCCGCAGTGCAACGCAACCGCAACGAGCAACCGCGCACGCAGAGTTGCGCGAACAGAAATTTGATGGACGCGGATGAGACGGGTACTTCTGTCGTATCAGCGTTTATCCGCGCAGTTGTCCGTGCCCATCCGTGTGCGCTGTTGCTGTTTGGGTTGACGCGGTGCTGCGTAGGCTATTGCCACTAGGGAACGAGCGGCGCGCTCCTCACGATCGGCACTTCGATGAACGTCGCCTTGCCTGCCGCGCGGTAGATCTTCTGCGTCGCCGGCTTGAACACCGAATCCGGCGCCGCAAAAATGTTCGGCACGAAGGTCTGCGGATTCCGATCGATGAGCGGGAACCAGCTGCTCTGCACCTGCACCATGATGCGGTGGCCCTTGAGGAACCTGTAGCTCTGCGTGTGAAGGTCGAGGGTGTACTCCTCGACCTTGTTCGCCGGTATCGCCTCGGGCTTCTCGAGGCTCTTCCGGAACCGGCCGCGAGTCACGTCGTTCGCGACCATCAGTTGGTAGCCATTCAACGTGGAATCCGCATCGTACTTGTCCGGATAGACGTCGATCAGCTTCACCACCCAGTCGGCATCGGTGCCGGACGTCGCCGCGAAGAGATGCGCCGTCAGCTTTCCCGCGACCGACACGTCTTCGGTGAGCGGTGGCGTCTGCCAATTCACGACGTCGTTGCGTCCCTTGAGGAAGCTCTGATCGTCGACGAGCCAGCGTCCCCACGTCGAAGGGCCGGTGAACGACGGCAGGATCGGACGCGCGCGATACGGAACCGGATTCGCCGGATCCGAGACATACGCATCGAACGCTTCACCGCGCTCGCTTGGCGCGTCGAATGACAACAGGCCATTCGCCTGCGGATACAGCCGCTTGTTCGAGATGTTCGCCTTCGGCGGCCACCGGTCCTGCGACTGCCAGCTGTTGGAGCCAGCTTCGAACGTCGTCGCTTCCGCGAGCGTCAGCGTCCCCTTGCCGTGAAGCCAGTAGGCAAACCATGGCGCCTGGATGCTCTTGCGAAAGTACGCCGAGGTGGCTGAACCGAAGTCCACCTTGCCGAGCTTCTGTCCGCCCGAAGCGCTGTTCCAGCCGCCGTGGTTCCACGGTCCGACCACGAGGTAGTTGAGATGCTTGGTGTCGTATGGCTCGAGCGTCTCGTAGATCTTGATCGGACCATAGAAGTCCTCCTGGTCCCACCAGCCGCCGACGTTCAGCATCGGCACCTTCACGCTCGTGAGGTACGGCGTGACGGACTGCTTCTGCCAGAACTTGTCGTAGCTGGAATGCGTCGCGAAGTTGGTCCACGACGGGAACTTGCCCTTGAGGTACCGCTCGTCGATGTGTGAGAGCGAGCCGAGGTTGAGGTACCAGTCGTAGAGATCTGGCTTGTCGAACTCGAACGCCTTCAGCTCCTTGCCCGCCTCCATCATCGCCGCGTACTCGAAACCGTAGCTGAGCCGGAACGCACCGTTGTGATGAAAGTCGTAGCCGATGAACATTTCCGCCGGCGATGCCTGTGGCGACGCCGCCTTGAGCGCGGGATGTGGATCGAGCGTCGCCATCACCGTCAGCCAGCCGGGATACGAGACGCCGAGCATCCCCGCCTTGCCATTGTTGTTCGGTACGTTCTTGAGCAGCCAATCGATCGTGTCGTAGGTGTCGGTGCCCTCGTCGATCGAGCCCTTGACCTTCTTGTTGCGCGGCGGCCGGAGCATCTCGAACTGCCCTTCCGACGTGAAGCGCCCGCGAATGTCCTGAAAGACGAAGATGTAGCCGTCGTCCGCCAGATCGGCGTACGGCCCGTTCATCGCCCGCGAACTTGCCCCGATGCCGTAGGGTGTCCGGTTGAGGATGAACGGACGCGCTGCGGTGATCTCCTTTTGCGTATAGATGAGGGTGTGGAGCTTCACACCGTCGCGCATCGGGATCATCTCTTCGCGCTTGTCGAACTCCAGCGGCGTGCGCGTCGGCGTCTGTGCGACGAGATCGCACGCGCTGAGCGTGAAGAGCGCAGCCGCGGCGAGCGAGCGCACGCGGATCAGGTCAGCATGCATTGATCGAGAGGGTGTCGTGGTGAGAACCAACGCTTACGGCGCCGAGCGCGAACGCATGAACGTGGTGCCATAGACGCGAACGGATGCCACGCCGCCGGAGCCGTCCAGCTGGAACGACAACGGCGTCGGTTCGTCGAGGGGAGTCCTCGGGCGGCTGCGGAACACATCGTAGTCCCAGTGAGTGAGCACGCCGAGATCGAGCTTGTCGTACTTCGCGCTCAGCGCACCGTTGGCGGCAGTGACGACGATGCTGCCGTACGTCGAATCGACATAGGTGCCCGCGTACTTCTCCAGCGCGACCGACGCCTTCGCCGTCACGACATGCGAGGCAGGTGGTGTGGCGGGGCGCGCTCCATGCTTCGCCGCGAGCAAGTCCCTGAGCTGGCCGCTCCAGTCGCGTGACGGACCGTCGCCGTACAGATCGAACGCCTTGTACATCAGTGCGTGACGCAGCTCGATGTGGTCGAGATTGCCGAGGACGAACACGCCGACGCGCTGCTCGGGCAGGAGCCCGATGATCGCGCTCATGCCGTCGATGCTGCCGGTGTGCATCCACACCGTCTCGCCATGGTAGTCCTGCACGAACCAGCCGAGTGCATAGCTGAAGAAATGCGGTGACGAGAGCTCGAGGGCAGGGTACTGCGGCATCGGCGCGCGCATCTGCGGCGCGACGAGCTCACGAAAGTTCGCCGGGGAGATGAGACGCTTCGTGCCGACGCGTCCACTGTCGAGCACAAAGCGCATCCACTTCGACATGTCCGAGACGCTCGACCACACGGAGCCTGCGGGTGCGACAGCGTCCGTCGACTTGATCGGCACCACGCGTACCGTGTCGCGGATGTCGGCGTGGGGTACGGCGACGTTCGGCTTGCCTTCGATCTGCGACACGAGCGCTTCCGATTCGTTCATGCCGAGCGGCACGAAGATGCGCGACCGGATGAAGACGTCCCACGGCATGCCCGATACCCGCTCGACGACCGTTCCGCCGATGGAGTACATGACGTTCTGGTACGCCCACGTGGAGCGGAATGACGAGCTCGGACGCACGTAACGAAGCCGCCGCATGATCTCCGAGAAGGGGATCGTGTTCTCATCGATCGCCCACAACAGATCGACGCTGGGCAGGCCGCTGCGATGTGTGAGCAGGTCGCGAATCGTGAGCTCGCGCGTGGCGTAGGCGTCGTACAGTCGCAGCTCGGGGATATAGTCGATGACCTTGTCGTCCCAGCGCAGCTTTCCTTCGTCGGCGAGCATCGCGAGCGCAGCTGACGTCATCGCCTTCGTGGTGGAACCGATGGCGAACCGCGTATGCACGTCGACGCGCGTGGGCTTGCCGAGCTCCAAAACGCCGTATCCTTTGGCGAATACCAGCGAGTCGCCCTTCACGACGGCGATGCCCAGCCCAACGCCGTTCCAGTCGCGAACGGACTGCTCCACGTACTTGTCGAATGCCGTGAAGTCGGGAGCGCGTTGTGCAACGCTCGGGCGAGCGACGCACAGCACGAGCACCGCCGCGATGCGTGCCTTCATCATTGACTACCTCTGTGGTGAGACCGTCGCATCCTTGCCGGGACCGTAGAGCACGCGTCCGGCCTTCGCGCCAGTGTGCCTGCCATGGTCGATCGTGACGTCGCCATTCACGAGCACCCACTCGATGCCTGCCGGAGAGTCGGTCGGCTGCTCATACGTGGCGGCGTCGCGCAGCGTCGCAAGATCGAAGATGGTGACGTCCGCCCAATTGCCTTCCTTGATCGAGCCGCGATTCGCCAGCCGATACCGCGTCGCTGGCCACGACGTCATCTTGCGCACGGCTTCCTCGAGCGAGATCACGTTGCGCTCCTTCACATACTTGGCGATGACGCGCACCGCGTTGCCGTATGATCGCGGATGCGGTAGCCCGAGGTCGTCGCCAGCACCGGCCTTCGCGGCAGCACCCGCATCGCTGCCGATGCTGATCCAGGGAAACCGCAGCGCCGTCTCGATGTCCTGCTCGCTCATCATGTAGTACAGCGCCATCACTCGGCCGCTGCCCTGCGCCACGAAGTCGAACGCGACGTCGGCGGGATCCTTGCCGAGCTCCTTGCCGATCTGCGCGAGTGACTTGCCGTTGAAGCGGTCGTTCTGCGGATTGCGCGCGTTCGCCAAAACAATGCCGTCCCAGCCGCCCGCCGCCTCCACGATGTTCCACCAACCCGGCACGCCGGTCTTCTGCTCCGCCTTGAGTCGCGCGCGCAAGGTTGGATTCGCGAGCCTTGGGAGCAGTGAATCCTTGCCGCCATCAAATGCCCAACTCGGAATCGTTGCCTCGAGGCCCGTTCCGCCGGCAGTGTAGACATACATGTCGGCGGCGACATCAACATTCCGCGCTCTCGCTGCATCGATCACTCGGCGCAGCGAATCCATCACCACTCCCCAGCCGGGACGGTATGCAACCTTGAGATGGAAGATCTCGACCGGCATGCCAGCCTGTTCGCCGATCTTGATCGCCTCTTCGACGGACTGCACGACCTCCCTTCCCTCGCCGCGGATGTGACTTGCGTAGATACCGCCGTACTTCGCCGCGGCCTTGCCCACCTCGATCAACTCGCTCGTGGTCGCGTAGCTGCTCGGCGGATAGATCAACGCCGTCGTCATTCCCATTGCGCCGGCGCGCATTGCCGTATCGACGATTGCACGCATTGCATCGAGCTCGGCGGCCGTCGGCGCGCGCGACGACATTCCCAGCACGGCGACGCGCGCCTGCGTCTCACTGAAGTAGCTGCCGAAGTTGATGCTGATGCCCTGCTGCTCGAGCTGCTTGAAGTAGCTCGCGACGTCGCTCGCCGGCACGGGCGTGCCACCCTCGCCGCCAATCGCCGTCGTTACGCCCATCATCAGCTTGTTCTCGGCGAGCGGATTCCGTCGGAGCACGCTCCCCGACTGATCCATCACGTCGATCCACCCCGGCGACACGTATTTGCCACGGGCGTCCAGCTCGACGCGTCCCTGTTCGCGGACGACACCGATCTTCGCGAAGCGTCCGTCCTTGATGGCGACGTCGGCGAGAATCCACGGATTCCCCGATCCGTCGAGCACGCGGCCGTTACGGATGACGACATCGTAGGATTGTGCGGCGAGACGCGGAGCGCCGAGTAGCGAGAGACAGAGGAGCGCCGTCTTCACAGTGGTCACGGAAATCGCACCAGCACGCTCTCGAGGGGAATCTCGCCGTGCCGCGTCCTGGGCGTCTCGCGCGTGCAGCCGATGTTGAACGTGCGGCAATGACCGACGATCTCGAACGAATCCAAACCATACGGCACACCTTCACTGCCGAGTGGAGAATTGCCGTCGGAGATGTGAAAGTGGAGATGCGGTTCCGTCGAGTTGCCGGTGTTGCCAACGAGACCGATCACCTGGCCCTTCTTCACCGTATCGCCAACCTTCACGCGAATTGCGCCTGGCTTGAGGTGCGCGTAGAACGCATATCG
>JAQBPV010000322.1 GCA_028287345.1 Gemmatimonadota bacterium | reverse complement strand
CGAAGATGTTCTTCGCGCCGGCAATCTCGAGCAGTTCGTGCAGGAAGCTTCCAGCGCCGACGGACAGCAGCGGTGTCTCCCACAGCGGCCAGAAGACAGTGGGATGCGGAAGATTCGCAGTCTGCGCACGAACGCGGTCGAGCGTGGCCTGCACCGAGTCCACGGCGCGTTCGGCGGCAGCGGAGTCGCCGGTGAGCCGGCCGAGCACGCGAGTGACACGCATCATGTCGGCGATGTGGTCGATCTTGTAAGCGGCGGTAGCAACGCCACTCGCGCGGAGGCGACGCGCCGCGTCGCGATTGTCGGCGCTCGCGTAAAGCAGCACGAGGTCGGGATGCGTGTTCAATACCGCTTCGATGTTCGGCCGAAGTCCCTGGCCGAGATCGGGCACGGCGAGCGCTTCCTTCGGATAGAAGTCGTACGACGTGCGGCCTGTAAGGCGCTGGCCGGCGCCGATGGCGAAGAGCAACTCGGTGGTGGTGGGGTTCAGCGAGACGATGCGCTTCGGCGGCGCGCCGACGACGAGTGTGTCGCCAAAGTCGTCCGTGAGCGCTGTGTGCGCGGGGGCTGCATCACGCGCGCATCCGCTCGCCGCGAAAGCGAGTGAGACGACGGCGAGCGCTCGACTGATGGAAAACAAAAGGGCACCTCCGGTCGAAGGAGAGTGCCCGTAACGAAACGCGGTCGCCGAAGAGAAGAGCCGAGACGCGTGGCGTCACCAGTCCTCCCCCGAGGACCTGTGAACGTATCGCGGACGGGGTCGTCTCCTGGCTCCGGGCCGCGCGACCCCGCCTTCCCGACCTCAGTCAGTGGCGTGTGTGAGGGTGCGCGTGCAAATGCCCGTTACAGTGGCGGGGCCGCGCCGGCATTTCACCGGCTTCCGTGTCCCCATTCGCGTTGAATTGTATGGCGAATCTAGACGAGCGCTTCTCCCGCAGCAAGCGCTTGCGCGAGTTTGGCCTTGAGCGCAGCGCGGTCAGTCGCGTATGCGTTAGCGTCGAGCGTGGGATCACCGCGCTCGTGGCGCGCGTCGAGCGCAGCGATCGCGGCAACGAGCGAAGTCGTCTCGAGTACAGGTCGCGCTGCGGGCACCCGCGCGCCACGGCGCATGAGCGTGCGCGCCAACGCGCCCACCATGATGAGCGCGATCGCGCCAGCGAGCACCGCGAGCACTCGTGTGCGCGTGGCCGCACTCGTGACCGGTACGGTAATGAGTACCGATTCACCAGGCGGCGCATCCTGTCCGAGGAATCGCTTGAAGGTGCGACCGCTCGTGACGGCGGCGTCCGTAGCGCGCAGCGTCGAACCCGTGACCTGCGCCAGCGGCTCCTCGACCAGCACCTCGAGCACCGTAGTTGGCTTGTCGATCGAAACGCTGAGTGGAAAGCTCGACGACGGCACGCTGTAGCTGTAGCTCACCTGCTTCACGCCTGGTCCGAACGGCGCGAGCATGGCGACGCGATTGCCCCGCGCGACGATGGCGTCGGCGCTCACGTCTCCCTGACCGGCACGCATGCTCGTCGCGCCCTTCGGCAGCAGCGTCGTCCACACCGGCGCGAGTGTGTCCCTTCCGACGACGGTCACCGTCGTGTCGTTCGAGAGCTCCCACACTTCGACCACATCGCGTGAGCCATCGGGACGCGGCGCGCTCACGACGACGTGATGACCGCGCACGGTGAGGTTGATCGGCTTGCTCGTGGTGTCGAACACCGTGATCGCGCCCTCTTCACCGCTGACACGTGCGCTCTGGATGGGCGTCGAGAAATACGCGATGCCACGATAGACGGCCGCCGCGAAGTACACCGCCTCGTCGCCGATGGGGCGACTGTAGCGAATCATGTAATTGCCACCTGCATCGGTACGCACGGAATCCACAGGGCCCGAGCTGTCGGTGCCCACGCGATGCAGCGTGACGTACACGCCGGGCACCGGCGTCGTCGTGTTGCCGCCGGGCAGTTCCACACGTCCGCTGACGAAGCTCATCGGCTGCGACTGCGCCGTCGGCTTTGCGCCACGTTGTGCGCGCGCCGGCGCAGACACCGTGAGGAGCACCGACAGTACGAGCAGCACGCGCACAGCTGCCCTACGGATTGAACTTTCCAAAGTCCTCAGGGCGTAGCGTCTCGAGATAGCGCTTCAGTCGCTCGGCGTCGCTCAACTCTTCGTCGCGCTCACGCTCTCGTTCGCGCTCAGCTTCGCTCACGTCCTCGGACGACGACGTGAAATCCGGCGCCTCGTCGTCCTCCTCGGCGACCTCGTCCTCTTCACCGGGATCGACGAGCAGCTTCTCCGCCGCATAGATCGGCGCGCCGAGCCGCAGCGCGATGGCGATGCAGTCCGACGGCCGAGCGTCGATCTCGACGACGTGATCATCCTGCTGCAGATGAATCTCGCCGTAGTACGTGCGATTCTCGACCTTGGTGATCTGCACCCGCTGCAGCCGCGCCTTGAGTCCGATGATGAGGCTGCGCACGAGGTCGTGCGTCAGCGGGCGCGCGCGCTTCACGTTGTGCATGTGCAGCACGATCGACTCGGCCTCGGGCTGCCCGATCCAGATGGGCAGCAGGCGCGCACCGTCCTTCTCCTGCAGCACCACGACGTACGAGCTGGAGGCGCTGTCCAGGCCGAGCCGGGAGACGAAGACTTCGATCATGTCGAATTCTACCCAAATCCGGGCGCGAAGGTCACGGCGCCCGGATTCGAGCGGAATGAGTTACCGGTCTGCGCGCGCCGAACGCTTCAGTGCGGCCGCCTTGTCAGTGCGCTCCCAGGTGAAGAGCGTACCGGCTGACTTTCCCTTGCCGACCTTTTCCGGCGTGCGGCCGAAGTGGCCGTAGGCGGACGTGGCGCTGTAGATCGGCTTGCGGAGATCGAGCGCTTCGGTGATGCCCTTGGGGGTGAGGTCGAAGTTGTCCATCACTGCCTGGAGAATTCGCGCCTCGGGTACCGTATCGGTGCCGAAGGTGTCCACGCGAATCGAGACGGGCTGCGCGACGCCAATGGCGTACGCAACCTGGACCTCGCAGCGACGGGCCAGGCCGGCCGCAACGATGTTCTTGGCGACCCAGCGCGCGGCGTAGCAGGCCGAGCGGTCCACCTTGCTGGGATCCTTGCCGCTGAAGGCACCGCCGCCGTGACGGCCCATGCCGCCGTACGTGTCGACGATGATCTTGCGGCCGGTGAGGCCGCAGTCGCCCTGCGGTCCGCCGATGACGAAACGGCCGGTGGGGTTGATGTGGTACTTGATCTTCTTCGTGCGCAGCTCTTTCGGGATCGACGTTTCGATGACGTCGCCGATGATCGCCTTGTGAATTTTCGCGTTGCTGATGTTCTCCGCGTGCTGCGTACTGATGACGACGGTGTCGACGGCGACGGGCTGTCCGTCCTCGTAGACGACGGTGACCTGTGACTTGCCGTCGGGACGCAGCCACTTGAGGCTTCCATCCTTGCGGCGTTCGGCCAATGCCTTGGTGAGCCGATGCGCGAGCATGATGGGCATCGGCATCAACTCTTCGGTCTCGTCCGTGGCATAGCCGAACATCATGCCCTGGTCACCGGCACCGCCGGTGTCGACGCCCTGTCCGATGTCGCGCGACTGGCGGTCGATCGTGCTCATGACCGCACAGGTGTTGCTGTCGAAGCCGTAGCCGGCGTCGGTATAGCCGATGCGTCGGATGGTGTCGCGGACGATGTCGGGCAGGTGCACGTACGCCGACGTGGTGATCTCGCCGGCGATGACGGCGAGGCCAGTCGTCACCAGGGTTTCACAGGCGACGCGTGCGGCAGGATCCTTCTCGAGCAGGCAATCCAGGACGGCGTCGGAGATGGCATCGGCGACCTTGTCGGGATGCCCTTCGGTGACGGATTCAGACGTAAAGAGACTGCGATCGAACACGGCGGTTTCCCCACTAGCAGTTGGAGAGGAAGAAAGAAGGCCCGACACCATGCTGCCGGGCCCAAATTGCCGTCAGTCGACGGCGTTGGCGAAAGAAAACGACTCAGCCGTCGCCGGGCAACCCGTCGTACAGATACGGCGCATCGCCAATCACGTCGGCCAATCGACGCGCGAGCTCGTGGCGCGCCTGCTCAGCCGTGAGCGCGCGCAACGCCGCCGACGCAGCGAGCTTCGCGTGCGCCGCAGTCACACTGCGCACGATGCGCTTCACCAGCGGCACTGACCTCGGTGCGACGCTCATCTGTCGCACGCCAAGGCCAAGCAGCGCGAAGGCCATGAGAGGCTGCGATGCCATCTCGCCGCACACGGCGACTTCGATGTCGCCCAACTCGGCGACTTCCACGGTGCGCTTGATGAGACGCAGCACGGCGGGATGCAATGGCGTGAACCGCGGCGCGAGGTTCGCGGCGCCACGATCCACAGCGAGCGTGTATTGCACGAGATCGTTCGTCCCGATGCTGAAGAAGTCGACGTCGCGCGTGAGGGTGTCGCTCGCGACGGCCGCAGCGGGGGTCTCGATCATGACGCCGAGTGGCACGTCGGCTCGATACTCGACGCCACGCTCCTTGAGCTCGACCGCCGCCTCCTCGAGCAGCTTCCGCGCGGCCAGCACCTCGTCGAGGGTGATGATCAAGGGAAGCATGATGCGGAGGTCGCCATGTACGGCAGCGCGCAGTAGTGCGCGCAGCTGCACCTTGAACATCTCCGGCTGGTCGAGGCACATGCGGATGGCGCGCCAGCCGAGGAATGGATTGGGCTCGGTGGGAAATCCGCCCACGGGCAGCTTGTCGCCGCCGATGTCGAAGGTGCGGATGACGACCGGCATTCCCGCGAACGCCTCGACGACGCGGCGATACGCGCGATACTGCTCGTCTTCGTCGGGCATGTTCGCGCGGCCCACGACGAGAAACTCCGTACGCATGAGGCCCACGCCTTCGGCACCACTGCGCGCGGCGGCTTCCGCCTCCTCGGGAATGTCCACGTTCGCACGCAGCGTAACGCGTACGCCATCGAGCGTGATCGCCTCGAGGGCGGCGAGGTCGGCGAGCGCCGCTTCGGCGGTCTCCTCCTCGCGCTGCCGCTCGTGGTAGCGCTCGATCTCCTCGTCCGTCGGATTGATGGCGAGCATGCCGGTGCTGCCGTCGAGCACCACGCGCTCGCCGCCCTTGAGCTCAGCCGTCGCCGTACGAAGTCCGACGACAGCCGGCAGTCCGAGCGAGCGCGCGAGAATCGCCACGTGCGCCGTACGCGTTCCCGCATCGGTCGCGATGGCGACGATCGACTTGCGGTCGAGCTGCACCGTGAGACTCGGCGTGAGGTCGTGCGTGACGAGAATCGCGTTCGCGCCAGGCGGCAGATCGACGGGATCGTGATCGGGCAAGCCAAGCAACAAGGACAGCACGCGAATGTGCACGTCGGTGAGATCGCCGACGCGCTCACGGAGCATCGGCGCGGCGTGACGGGCAAAGCGCGTCCGCCATTCGAGCATCACGAGGTCGAACGCCTTCTCCGCGCCGAGGTTCTGGCGTATGAGGTCTTCGACGCCGCGCTGCAACTCGCGATCGTCGAGGATCGAGAGCTGGACGTCGAAGATCGCGGCTTCCTCGGCGCCAGCCGTCGCTTCGACTCGCGTGCGCAGGTGATGCAGGCGCTCCTTGGCGCGCGCGATGGCGGCTTGGAGCTTCTCGAGCTCGTCCTTGACGCACTCGTCGGGGATGATGCGGTGGCGCACGTCGGGCACCTCCCACCGCAGGAGGTGCACGTATCCAACGACGATACCCGGTGACGCCGGGATTCCCTGGATCCGACGGTCCACTAGCGCTCCCCGAACTTGTTCTTGATGAGTGTGTCGAGCGCATCGAGCGCCGCATCGGCGTCCACACCCTCGGCGCGCAGCAGCAGCGTGGCCCCGCATTCGGCGGCGAGCATCATAACGCCCATGATGCTCTTGCCGTTGACCTCCGTGCCGTCCCGAATGAGGGTGATCTCACTCTGGAACTTCGCGGCGATCTTCACGATTTCGGCCGCCGGTCGCGCGTGCAGCCCGTTTTTGTTGAGGATCTGGACGGAGCGTTCGGCCATCAGCGAGCCACCGAGACGAGGGCGAAGAGAGCGACGAGCACGAGGGCGAGCTTGTAGCCTTCCACGCGGCCGTGCAGGCGAATCAGCACGATGGCCGCGATGGCCGATGAACCGAGCACCACGCCGAGCAGCGCAACGTGATGTCCGAGCAACCGAGCAGCCGTCAGCGGTACCGCGACGCCGGCAGCGGCCGCTGCGGCCCGAGCGAGATGCGTGGGACCTTGCCGCAGCACCGGATTCGCGAGCGCGGAGGCGACGCCGAGTCCGCGCGTCCAACCAACGTGCAGCCCCCAGATGCGAAGCGCGAGATGGCCGGCGTTGTAAAGCACCAGAAACAGGACCACCACGAAGATAGGCGTTGCGCGCAAGCCAAAGGCGAGTAACGCCACCAGCGAGCAGAATGGAAGCCAGCCGGCCCAGATGAGACGGTCTCCAACGCTGCCGAGCGGGCCGCAGAGGGCCGTCCGAAAGCGCTCGATGCGATCCGGCGGCACCAGCGACAGCTCGACGCGAGCCAGTGCGCCGATGGCGACGCTCGCGAGATAGGGATGCGCGTTGAAGTACGCGCTCTCGCGAGTGATGGCCTCCTTGAATGCCGTGCCGCGGACGCCGCCGGGCAGCTGCCGCAACGCGGGCTCCACGCTGAAGCCGATGCCGTTGCCGAGCAACGTCTCGTAATTCCACGATCCCTGAATGGCGAGACTGCGCGTGAAGATGTTCACCCAGGTGAGCGCAGAAAGTCGGACGACGGGAGCCGTTGGCGGCGTAGCAGCGGTCATCTTACGAACAACACGAGAAGGCCGACGAGCAATCCGCCGGCGAAGTACCAGCGGGCGCCACGCGCAGAATGAAAGATCGTCCACGCCGCGGCTCCGGCGACCCCTGCAGCCGCGCTGACGACGAACCCGCGCGAGAGCGATTCACTGAGCGTCCACACGCCCAACGTGGCCTGCGCCACCGGAAAGAGCAGTGCGTACGCCACCGTCGTCAGCAGCGCGGCACGCACGAAGTCGGCGGTGAGACCGGCGAGCTGGAGTGAGATGACCGCACCGCGCGATCCGGCGTCGAGTGCCGGACGTCGCCGCCGCGCGAGCCACGCATTCCAGAGGCGGAGGCGAACGAGCGTCATGCCGCCGACCCATGCGGTGGCCAGCGCGGCAAGTACAGCCACGGTCAGCGTTCCCACGGCCTCGGTGTGCATTGCGCCGGCAATCGCCCCGCCGACGACAGCCGCTGAGCCCCACTCCGGATAGCGCGACGCACCGAAGGGCAGCGTGGCCAACGCTATCAGCTCGAGCGTCACGCCGACGAGGATGCCCATCGTCGCATCGCCGACGAATGCGCCCGCGAGTGTGGCTGCCACCAGTGGCCGCGAGAACATCATCTGCGGAAAGCAGACGACGTCGAGGCCGAGAACGCCGCCGAGCAGCGCGAGCGGGAGCAGTTCCCTCACGCGCCTTCTCTCGCCGCAAGCAATTCCTCGAGCGGCATTGGCCGCGCCGCGGGGACGTCCTGCGCCGTGACGACCGCGCCGAGCGCGGTGAGCTCGCGAAGCGCGTCCCCTTCCTGCGTCGTGAGAAAGACGTAGCGCAGATGCTGCGTGCGCCCGGCGCGGTGATGGATGCCGCCCACATTCACCTCGCGCACGCCTCCCTTCTCCACGAGGGTCCGCATGGTGGCGATGTCTCCGCTGAGCAGGATGCCCGGACGCCGCTCGGCGCGATATGCGTCGAGCAGCGGCGCGGCGTCGGCAGCCGAGTGAAAACGCACTTCCATCTCCGGCGGAACTCCCATGCGATAGAGCTCTTGCTCCCAGTCACTGCTCGCGACGCCATCGTCCACGAGCACGATGAACTTGACGTCGAGCGGCTGTCCCCAACCTACGACGACTTGCCCATGAATCAGCCGATCGTCGATTCGGTTCAGCACGAGCGTCACGGCGGCGCCCCGTGCACACTGACCGCGGCGCGGCCGCGCTCTGCAGCCGTCGACGCGGCCTCGATGGCGTTCTCGTTCGACGACATGGCGAAGTCGAGCAGCATGGGCAGGTTCGCCCCGGCCACGAGCACTCCTTCGCCCAACTGCTTCAGCACGCGGCGCGACGCCATGGTACAGCTGCCCGCCTGCAGGTCCGTGAAAATCACGCGGACGCCGGACTCCATGCACGTGTCGTAGAGCAGCTTCTGGATGTCGTCGCCGCAGAGCCCGCGCACCTGGATGGGGATCAGGACGTCGCCGCAGCCGGAGATCATCTCGACGGCGCCGATGAGTCCCGCCGCGAAATCGGCGTGTCCGGCAACGAGGCCGCGCTTCGGTTTGTCATTCATGGTCTTCACGCAGGATGCGCTGAATCTCCGACTTGCCGCGCATCTGCTTAATCAACGCGGCATTGAAGCGCTCGGCGGGATCGATGCCGGACCACTTGAGCAGGTGATGCATGGCGATCACTTCCGCGACGACGGTGATGTTCTTGCCCGGATTGAGCAAAATGGTGATGCGCGGCAGTGGAACGCCGAGGATGTCGGTGGTCAGTCCATCGAGACCGGTGCGCTCGGCTTCGGCGCCCTCCTGCCATTCGACGAGCTCGACGACGACCTCGATGCGCTTCTGCTGGCGCACGGCGCGAATGCCGAAGATCGCGGGAATGTCGACGAGGCCGACGCCGCGGATCTCCATGTAATGCCGCTGCAGCTCGTGGCCGCGGCCGAGGAGGATGTCGTTGCCGCGCTTGCGGACGAACACGAGATCGTCGGCGACGAGGCGATGTCCCCGCTCGACGAGATCGAGCACGCACTCCGACTTGCCGATGCCGCTTTGCCCCACGAAGAGCACTCCGACGCCATAGACGTCGGCGAGCGAGCCGTGAAGCGTGGTCTGCGGCGCGAAGGTGTCCTCGAGCCACGGCTTGGCGCGGCTGTAGAACTCGTTCGTCTTGAGCGTCGAGCGAAGAATCGGCACCTCGAACTTGATCGCCTCTTCCACGACTTCGACGGGCAACTCCAACCCCTTGGTGACGAACAGGCAGGGGAACGGATAGGAAAAGAACTTCTGGAGGTTCTCGCGGCGCGTGACGGGGTCGAGCGAGCGGAGATACGTCACCTCCGTCTCACCGAACACCTGCATGCGCTCGGCGGGAAAGCGCGCGACGAAACCAGCGAGCGCGAGTCCTGGGCTCGAGACGTCAGCGCCCGTAACGACGCGTTCGAGGCCATCGGTGCCCGGCACACGCTGCAGCTCGAGCAGATCACGCAATTGCTCGAACAGCGCGCCGACCTTCAGGGTGGTGCTCACGCGACGATCAACCTCGAGGGTAAGAGGTGCGTACCCGTTCCAGATGCTGATGCGTTTCCTCGGCGGCGCGCTCCCAGGTGAACGTCTCGGCGAAGCCGCGCGCCTGCACTCCCAACCTCGTGACCAACGCGGGGTCGCTCGCCAGCTGCGACATTGCGGTGGCCATTGCCTTGATGTCTCCGTGCGGTGTGAGAAAGCCCGTCTGTCCGTCGAGCACCGACTCGCGAATGCCCGGGGAGTTCGATGCGACGACAGGAGTGCCACAGGCCGCCGCCTCGAGGTTCGTGATGCCCCAGCCTTCCTTGGGCGACGCGAACGCGAGTCCCCACGATCGACGCAGCAGCGACAGCTTCTCCGCCTCGTCGATACGCCCAAGAAACCGCACGCGCGCACCGAGGTCAAGCGAGCCAGCGAGCCGTTCGAGTGACGGCCTGAAGTCGCCCGCGCCGGCAATCTCCAACGTCGCCGTTGGATGCTTCATCGCGGCGAACGCCCTGATGACGAGATGGACGCCCTTGTACTTCTTGAGCCGGCCGAGGTACGAGAACACCGGTTCCGGCGAGCGCGTGCCCTCCAGCGGTGTGTAGCCCACCGTATCGACACCAGGGTAGATGACCTCGACCGTGTTGCGCGGAATGCCGCGCCCGGCGAGATCTTCCGCGGTGCTCATGCTGATCGCCTCGAAAGCCACACCGCGATAAGCGCGGCCAAGGGGCCGTTCAGCGAGCCACACGGCGGCGGCGAGGGGCGGTGCAAGCTCCTGAAATGCGGTGCCGCCGAACAGGTGCGGCACGAGCGCGACCACTGGAGGACCGCCCCATTTCGGTGTGTAGAGCGGCACCTTGTTCACGTCCTCGACGAGCAGGTCGAAGCGCTTGTCGGCAAGCTCACTCTTGAAATACTTCTTCGCGAGAAACGGGAAGGAATGCCTGGTGCCGACACGAAGGACTTGGATCCCGTCGAGTGTCGTGGTCGGCTCGCAGCCCGGCCAGCCGCCGCACAACAGCGTGACCTCATGCCCACGCGCCGCGAGACGGCCGAAGATCTCGTGCAGGTGGATCTCGGCGCCGCCGGCCTGCGGGTTGTCGCGGTCCTGCCAGTTGACGAGAAGCAGCCGCACTACATCCGACCCATGCGGCGCGCGAGTGCGTCGAGCACGCCATTCACGAACTTGGCGCTGGCCGCGCTGCCGTATCTCTCGGCCAGTGCAACCGACTCCTGGATGATGACCTTGGGCGGTGTGTCGCCGATGGTGAGCTCGGCGGCAGCGAGGCGCAGCACGCAGCGCTCGACAGCGCCGATGCGCTCCATGCGCCAGTTCGTCGTGACGTCGGCAAGCTGCGCGTCGATCTCATGCTGCTTGCTGGCGAGGACCTTCACGATCGGCGTGGCGAGTGCGCGCACGTCGGGCGCGATGATCATGTCGTCCCACACCTGCGCGGCGACCTTCTCGAGACTCCCGGTGCCACGCATGTCCCACGCATACAGTGCCTGCAGGGCGCGCGCACGCGCGCGTCGTTCAACCCTCGTCCGCGCCATCGAGCCTTTCGAAGAGATCCGACATCTCGAGCGCGGCAATCGCCGCATCCCATCCCTTGTTGCCATGCTCGCCACCGGCGCGAGCCTCCGCCTGCTCCATGTTGTCCGTGGTCAGCAGGCCGAAGCCGATGGGGATCTCGTATTCCGTGCTCGCGTCGGCGATGCCGCGCGACGCTTCAGTGGAGATGAAGTTGAAGTGCGGCGTGTCGCCACGAATGACCGCGCCGACGACGACGATCGCGTTGTAGCGCTCCGTTGCGGCCAGGCGTCGCGCGGCGAAGGGAAGCTCCCACGCGCCGGGCACCCAGATGAGATCGACGTCTTCCGACGCGGCGCCATGACGGACGAGCGCTTCCATCGCGCCGTCGGCCAGCTTGCTCGTGATGTTGTTGTTGAAGCGCGAGGCCAGCACGGCGTAGCGCCGTCCTTCCCCGTTGGGAACGCCGTTGAATTCAGCCATGATGGATCAGGAGGCGAGCAGGTGGCCGAGCTTGTCGCG
>JAQBPV010000256.1 GCA_028287345.1 Gemmatimonadota bacterium | reverse complement strand
CGGAATCACTCAATGATCGTGCGCTCGCCGCTGACGCAGACATGAACAAGGCTGGGTGGATGTCCGAGGGGGCGGCGATCGCTGGCATCCTCCTCATCGGCTATGGCAAGTGGTGGGGCGACTCGCTCGCGGCGGCGTTCATCTCCATCAACATCATCCGCGATGGCTGGGTCAACCTGCGTCAAGTCGTCGCTGATCTCATGGATGAAGCGCCCACAAAGCTTGGCGGCACGGAGATGGAGAGTCTCCCCGACTGCGTGCGCCGCGCCGCAGAGTCACTGCATTGGGTCAAGGCGGCGGCGGTGCGTCTGCGCGAGCACGGGCACGTCATCATCGGTGAGGTATTCGTCGTTCCGCACGACGAGCTCGATATCGTGCGACGGATCGAGCACGCCGCCGAGGAGCTGGCCAGGGTCGACTGGCGCATCTACACGCTCACGGTGATGCCCGTGTCGACCCTGGAGCCGGCCCAGGTGGCTCAACCGAATGCTGCACCCTCCGCCGGGAACTGACTGACGCTACTGGGCGCGGCCTTCGACCTCCTCGCTTTGCAGCTTGGTCTTCGTGCGACGTGAATAGCTACTGGGCCCGCACCGACGAATGCTCGCCAGGGCGCCGCATTCGTTGGAGCGTGAGGTCTTTTGCAGGAGTGCCCGCGCCTTGGAGAGGCGCGCGTCGAAGCGGATGCGCTCTCGTTCGGATGTATGTGACTGCTGGTAGCTCTCGAGCAGCTCCACCTCGTCGGCATGCCGGCCTTCCCGTCGGTAGAGCAGCGCCAGGCGGCCGCACACGAAGCCGGGCATGGCTTCGCCTTCTATCGATGCTGCAGCGAGCGCACGTTCATACAGCGCGATCGCTTCCGCTTCCTGGCCGTTCTTGTCAAGTAGATCGGCTTCCCTCGTCAGGTCCGCTACGACTCCCGAATGACGCTCCGGCAATGCGCGATAGCCTGGCATTTGAAGTCTCCTGCTTGTTGTTGTTGGTGAGTGAGCGTTCTGCTCGCGACCAGATGCTGCGTGGTACCTGTCATCCTCATGAAATGCACTACGCCGTTGCGCACCGTGCGCTAAGGCTGGCGACACGAACGTTTCGATTAGCATCTACAATGCCAGTGATACAGAGACTGAAATGTACGACTCCGTACGTTTTTTCTGGCGTCGCGCAGGGGATTTAGACGGGGACGATCCCACTCAATGCTTCACTCGGAGCCAATCGAGCAGGCGCGCGAGCGGCCAGCAATTGATGATGCGCTCCGCAGGAATTCCCGCGAGCCGAGCGTGCGCGATCGCCGTCTCTGCCGCCTCGAGCTCCTCGGCCGAATGCGCATCGCTGTCGAGGGCGAACAAGCACCCAGCCGAGAGCGCGCGCCTGGCCAGCGTGTGATCGAGATCCTGTCGCGACGGATCACCGTCGATCTCCACCGCCACGCCGGCGTCAGCGGCTGCCGAGAAGACCTCGTCCCAGTTCGCCTGCACGCCGGCGCGTGATCCGTACATCCGGCCGCGCGGATGTCCGAGCACATGAAGCCCGGGCGTCCGAACTGCCTCGATCATGCGCGATGTCTGATCCACCTCCAATCGCAGCGACGAGTGCGGCGCCGCGAGGATGAACTCGAGCTGTTCGCGTTCCTCCGCCGTCATGTCGACTGATCCATCCTTCCGGATGTTCGCCTCGATGCCCTTGATGAGTCGAAATTGGCCGCGATGCTTCCGGTTCAGGAGATCGATCGCTCGATGTTGTTTCGCGAGCGTTACCATGGAAAGCCCGTTCGCAATCGGCAAGCCGTACGAGTGATCCGTCAACGCGCAGAACTCATAGCTACGTTCGAGAGCCGCCTTCGCGATGTCGTCCAGCGACTGACCGCCGTCACTCCATGTCGAATGCATCTGGAGGTCGCCGCGATAGTCGGACAGGGACGGGCCTATGAGCGATTCATTGTTCAACGCGTCCAGAACCTGCGCACGACTCAGGAAGTTGCTCCGCAATCCGCGCCGGCGCGTGATGTCGGATGTCTTCCCGCCCTTCGCGACGGCTGCCTCGACGGTTTCCGAGCGGCCGTGTTCGAGGAATTCGAGAATCACGGTTTCGGACTTCGGCCCCACATTCGGGATCTTCTCCAGCGTGCCGTCGAGCTGTAGAAGCGTTTCGATCGGCCGTTCGAGCTCGAGCACCGAATTCGCTGCCCTCTTGTATCCCCATCCACTGCGCTCCGAGGGCTGCACTGCAGCGAGGTCGCGCAGCAGCGCGGCGATCTGTCCGTTGAGGTCGTCGCCGTTGTTCATAATTCGACCTTCAGGCAATGAGCGTGCGAGCGCTACTCGCCGTTCTTCTGACATGGTACACAGAGCACGGGAGCTCGGGCGAAGCATCGTCTGGCTAACCGTGCGGACGAGCGTTTGACCATCGCGTACCTGCCAGAAAGAGGCACATGCGTGGAGCCGACTCTTAACTCGCCGGACCGGCGCTTTGGTCCCCTGTGCCACGCGATGGTTGCGATTCTCTAAGACGCTACTGGCAAACGCAGCGATAATTCATTAGTCTTGCTTCGCACGAAAAGCTGACTGCTGGTAGCGCCATCGCATAGCATCCCTACCTCCGTGCGCCACGCAGCAACGTCCAACCTCAGCGTCGCGCAAGCGTTGTCGGCCACCGCAGCAGCCTGGCGTCCTCCATAAGCGGTAAACGCACTACGTAGGAGTCGGCGACGCGACACGGCGCGAAGACTCGCGTGAACAGTTTCCGGTCCAGCAGTCCACGTGGGCACCCCACCCGCATCCTCGAGGACACGTGTCCGCTACTATGTCGGCAGAGACAACAGCCCCCACGACACTCCCCGCCTGGGTCGCGCCCGCGTTCTTCTCGTCCGGGTTTGCGGCGCTGATCTATCAGGTTGTCTGGCAGCGGGTCCTGTTCGCGACGTTCGGAATCAACATCGAGGCGGTGACCATCGTGGTCACTGCCTTCCTTCTCGGACTCGGCTTTGGAAGTCTGGCCGGCGGTGTGTTGTCGGGGCATCGGCGGATCCATCCGCTCGTTGCGTTCGCGGGCCTGGAGTTGGCCATTGGGGTGTATGGGCTGATCTCCGTGCCACTCTTCCATTGGGCCGCCGAGCTTTCACTGGGCACGTCGACGGCGGCGGCGGGGGCGATGTCGTTCGCGCTCGTGGTAATTCCCACCCTGTTCATGGGCGCGACACTCCCGTTGCTCGTGTCCTTCGCCATTCGGTGCACCGGCAACGTCGGGCTTTCCGTCGGCTGGCTGTACTTCGTGAATACCGCCGGATCGGCGCTGGCGTCCGTGGCAACGGTGGTCTTCGTGCTCCGTGCCGTCGGCGAGACGGGAAGCGTCCGCATTGCCGCCGCCGCCAATTTTGCCGTCGCGCTGTTCGTGTTGTCGCGGTATCACCATGAACGGAGCGCATCGTGAGCCTGATCCTCGCACTCGTCATTGCCGCTCTGACCGGGTTCATCTCGCTCTCGTATGAGCTTCTCTGGTTTCGTGTCTACTCGTTCGTCACCGAAGGCTCGCCGCGGGCATTTGGACTCTTGCTTGGCGCCTACCTCGCCGGGTTGGCCATCGGCTCCTTTGCGAGCGGCATCTACTGCCGTCAACGCAATGAGCGCGGCGGTGCTCGGCAGCTCGCCGCGCTTGGCGCGTTCTCGTTTCTCGCCAGCCTGATCGGCTTTCTCGCGATTCCCGCCATGGCGCGCGTCGTCGCGCATGGTTCGCCGCGATTGGTCCTGGTGATCGTCGCGATCGCGGCGGGTTTCTTCGGCGCCATCCTGCCGCTGCTCAGTCATCTCGGCATTGCGCCGGATTCGCGCGCAGGTACGAGACTCTCTTACATCTATCTTTCGAACATCGTCGGTTCAGCGGCGGGAAGCCTCGTCACCGGCTTTGTCCTGTCCGACATCTGGACGACGGAGCAGTTGGCGCGCGGCCTTGGCTTGCTCGGTCTCCTCGTGCCCATCGCCCTGTTCTCGGCGACACGTGGTTGGCAGCGACGCACTGGGTGGATTGCGACGGCTGCGGCGGCGTTGATGATCGTCGTGGCCTCACGCCCGCTGTTCGGCCATCTGTATGAGCGGTTGTTGTTCAAGACGCGCTACTCCAACCAGCAGTTCATCGACCTGATCGAGAACCGGCACGGGGTCATTGCCGTCACCCCGGACTCGACGACCTACGGCGGAGGCGCATACGACGGGATGGTGTCGACGAGCCTCGTGCCCGACAAGCAAGGGCTCCGTCGCGCGTATCTCGTTGCCGGTCTCCATCCGCATCCTCGTGAGATGCTGATGATCGGAATGTCCACCGGCGCGTGGGCTCAGGCGATGGCGAACATGCCGGGTGTGGAGCACCTGACAGTCGTCGAGATCAACCCGGGATACGAAGCGCTGATTCGGAAATATCCGCAGATCGCGAGCCTGCTCCGAAATCCCAAGGTGACGATCGTGTATGACGACGGTCGCCGGTGGCTCACGCGACATCCAGCCAACACGTTCGACGTGATCGTACAGAATACGCCACAACACTATCGAGCTCACGCAGCGAACCTGCTGTCGCAGAATTACATGGAGATCGTCAAGCGCCGGCTCAGGCCCGGTGGCGTTTACTATTTCAACTCGACGATGTCCGAAGACGCGATAAAGACCGCCTTCACGATCTTTCCGTTCGGTCTGCGTGCCGGGACTTTCGTTGCGGCGAGCGATGCTCCGATCAAGATGGACATCGACGCGTGGCTCGCCACCCTGTCGAACTATCGGATCGATGGCCGACTACTCATCGACCCATCGCTTCCGCTGCATCAGGCGAAGCTCGCCCAATTGCGAACCTACGCGGCGTCGATCGGCCTTCCCCCGACGGTCGGCAGCCTCGAGAGGCGCGAGAGCGTTCTCGCTCGCATGCCGCTCGCCCGTATCGTAACGGACGACAACATTTTGCCCGAGCTGCGGGTCCTTTTGCTCTATTGACGGCGGCGGTGCTGCGGCACAGGCGACATCAGGTCTATCAGTTTCGTCCTCAGCGTCGCGATGGCGTTCGCATCTGCGCTGCACGCGCCGTCGGACCCTGGAGCGACTCCCGCATCACTCCGGGCCTTGGGCGCGAACCCTTCACCTCGTCGATCGGCAGTGCTACCGCGGTCCGGGTTCAGTACCGCATCGCATATTGCAGCTTCACGAGCAACTGGTTCGAGTCGAACGCCCATCGGTGCAGACCGTCGAGAGGATCGATCGTCCGCACGTTGTGGTTGTACACGACGAACAGATCCCCCGCGGGCGCAAACGTCCAGCGCAGACGCGTGTTCGTGCCCACATCGCGACTCTCGTTGTCGTACTGCACGAAGCTGTTCACCTGGAAGTCAGGCGACACGTTCACACGAAGGCGGGTACCGAACACGTCCTGCGTGAAATGCCCCGCACGCAGTCGGCCGACATTCCGCTCACCCACAAACTCCATGATCAAGAGTGCGCTTGGCTTCCACGCCGCCGTGAGCTCGTACTGATCGAGCTGCCCATCGTAGAATTGCCCGAACCACCATGTCGCCTGTCCGCTCAATCGACGCTTCACCGCCGTTCCCGCCTCGAGGCGGAACCGATTGAAGTGGTACGTCCCCTCCGCGATCGTTACGCCGTTCGCGACTTCGAAAGGCTCGAGCAACCGTTCGCCCGCCGGCACGAAGTTGAACTCGAAACGGTCACCGCTCTCCAGTCGGCAATTGATGGGCGCCATGAAGTACCGATAGCTCTGCCATCCTCCGGTCAATCCCGATACGTAGCTCAGCTCATTCTCCCAGAAGCATTGGCGAATGTGCATCGGACCGATCGGAGCCGTTGGCCGTGGTTGCCAATTCACGCTGACGTCGGCGATGTGCACACCCGGACGCGGCACGAAGCCCAGCGACGGATCGAACGCGTCACCGATGCGCTTGTACTTGAGCGAAATGTCCCAGAGATCATTCGGATAGTCGATCTTCACGCCGGCCGCCGTGTGATCTCCCTTTCGAAGATCGTGTCGACCTACGGCGAGCCCCCACGCGCCGACAAGGAAGTTCTTGTCGCCGAGAAAGCTCGACGTCTGGTACGTGAGATCCGGTCCCACGAGCCAGCTGCCGGTGCGGCCGAGTGGATCTCCCTGGGTCGCGATGAAACCGATGGACGACTCGCCGAGCACGTTCTGCTTCACTCGGACGACGGCCATGGTGCTGCTCGTGTTGAGCGTGTCGACATCGCGCGTCCGCACGACGAGGGTACCAAAGTTCGTATTGCCGATGCGGCCGGCCACCTTGCCACCCGCGCCAATGGGCACCGGCTCCCCGACGAGCAGGCCGATCCGACGACTGAAGAAGGGCAACACATCGAGATCCGATCTGAGTCCGAGCCCGAAGTCGAAGATGTCCGCACCCTGAAGAAAGAAGGTGCGCTTCTCGGGAAAGAAGAGCGGAAAGCGCGTGAGGTTCGACTGCCGCGTATCCACTTCCGTCTCGGCGAAGTCGGTGTTGACGGTGAGCGACGCGAGCGTGTTCGCGCCGACTCGCTGCGATGCGTCGAGGCTCGGATGGCCATTCTCGCTCCAATGCGCGCCCGGTGCAGCCACACCGCCGCCAGCGCTCATCGACGGTCGTACGGTGAGTCCCAGGCCGACGTCGAACGCCGGCAGGTCGGTGATCAACCCCGCACGCCCCACTCGCGTCACGAGCGCATCCTGTACGGCGCCCGCCCAACGGTCGGTTTCCTGCAATCGCTGCACGCGGCGTTGCACATTGAAGCCCCACTCGCGGAGTCCCTGCCGGAACATCACGCTCTTTACCGGAATCAGGATTTCCACGGACCAGCCGGACGACGTCCGCGTCGTTGCCGCCTCCCACACGGTATCCCAGTCCGCGTTC
>JAQBPV010000241.1 GCA_028287345.1 Gemmatimonadota bacterium | reverse complement strand
CGCGCGATGGCGTTGACGACGTAGCGACCAAGTCCGGGCCAGGAGAAGATGGTCTCGGTGAGGATGCTTCCCGTCAGATACGCACCGAAGTCGAGTCCGAGCACGGTGATGATCGGAATCATCGCGTTGCGCAGCGCATGTCGGCCGACGACGAGTCGGTCGGGCAATCCCTTCGCGCGCGCCGTGCGCACGTAGTCGGCGCCGAGCGCGTCGAGCATGGCGGAGCGTGTCATGCGTGCGAGGAAGGCGATGGAGCGCATGCCGAGCGCGAGTGCGGGCAGGATGAGATAGCGCAGCCCGCCGAAGCCGGAGGGCGGAAGCCAGTGCAGCGTGACGGCAAAGAGGAGGATGAGCAGCAGCCCGACCCAGTACACGGGGAACGAGATGCCGAGGTAGGCGATGCCGAGTCCGAGCCGGTCTATCAGGCCACCAGGATTCAAAGCACTAAAGACGCCGAGCGTGACGCCGAGTATCGTTGCGAGCAGCATGGCGGCGCCGGCGAGTTGGAGCGTCTTGGGAAAGCGCTCGAGAATGTCCTTCTTGATAGGGCGGTTGGTGATGTACGACTTGCCGAGGTCGCCCTTGACGATGCCGGCGACATAGTGGCCGAATTGCACGGGAAGCGGATCGTCGAGACGCAATTCCGTCCTGAAGCGCGCGATGGTCGCTTCGTCGGCACGCTCGCCGACCATGGCCATGACGGGATCGCCCGGTGCGACATAGAGCAGAAGAAAGGCGACGACGAGGACGCCGAACAGCGTCGGGATGGAGAGGAGAAGGCGCCGGAGGATGAACGCGCTCACGGCGCGACCGGTGCGGCTTTCGTCACTGTCGTCCAGTTCTGGCCGTTGAAGATCACGGGCGGCACAAAGCCCTTGATCCACGGCTGCACGGCGTAGAGCTCGTTGTAGAAGTAGAGGAAGATCATCGGCGCCTCGTGGAACGCGAGCTCGTCGGCCTGCTTGTAGAGGGCGATTCGCTTCGCTTCATCCTGCTCGCGGCGTGCCAGCGTCACGAGGCTGTCGAACTGCGCGTTGCTGAAGTATGACACGTTGCCGCCGACGCCCTTGTTCGCGCTGTGGAGCAGCGGGTAGAGAAAGTTCTCCGCGTCAGGATAGTCGGCGTACCAGTCTTTCACGAACAGGTCCGTCTGTCCCTTGCGTGCGGCTTCGCGCGCGGCGGCGCTCTCGCGCTGGATGATCTTCACACGAATACCGGAGAGTGCGAGGTATCCCTGGAGTGTCTCGGCGATGCGGACGTAGATGGGATTCGTCGATGTCCACAAATCGACGTCGATACCGTTGGGATAGCCAGCTTCGCGCAGGAGCGTCTTGGCCTTGAGCGTGTCGAATGGATAGCCAGTGCGCGCGCTGTCGCCGCCGGGCAGCTCGGGCGGAATGACGCCACCGGCGAGCTCACCGCGTCCCGCGATGAGATTGCGCACGAGGACGCGCCGGTCGATGGCGTGATTGAGTGCCTGGCGAACGCGTACGTCCTTGAGGGGACCGCGGGTGGTGTTGATTGCGACGTACACCAATTCGAGCGACGGCGTGGAGGCGAGCAACTTCCGTCGCTCGGTGTCTTCTTCCCAGCTGCGGATGTCACCCTGCGGAATCTGCAGGACGTCGACATTGCCGCTCTCGAACTCCGCGACCGCGGTGCTCGGCTCCGCGAGGATGCGCGCCTTCAGTGAGTCGGCCTTGGGTGCGCCGCCCCAGTAGCCCTTGTTCGGCGTGAAGAGGAGGTAGTCGTCGTGCTTCCATTCGACGAGCTTCCACGGCCCTGTGCCGACGGGATTCTCGCCGAAGTTCGCGGCAATTTTATCTGGTGCAATCGACGCGACCGGCATAGCAAGGAGCTTGGGAAAGATCGCGAACGGTTCCTTGAGTGTGACGACGACGGTGGAGTCGTTCGGTGCGGCGAGACCATCGATCGTCTTCGTCTTGCCGTCAGCGAACTCCTTCGCGCCCTTGATGGGATAGAGTGGCCATCCGCGACCGCCCTTCACCTTGGGATCGAGCACGCGTTGCCAGCTCGACAGCACCTGTCGTGCGACGAAGGGCGTGCCGTCCGTGAACGTGACGCCGCGTCGCAGATGAAAGGTGTAGATGCTCCCATCGGGAGACACCTCCCAGCTCGTGGCGAGGCCGGGGAGCACGTGCGCGTCGGGGGTGAAGCGGGTGAGCCCATCGAACAGATAGCCGACGGCGCGTCCCGTGGGCACGTCGGTGGAGAGGGCCGGGTCGAGCGAGCGCGGGTCGTACTGATCGCGGGAGTCGACGATGGTGCGCCGGTTCGCTCCGTCGCCCCCTCCGCCGCAGGCGGACAGGACCAGGGCGAACAACAGGGTGGTCAAACGGCGCATGACGTTCTGGCGTAAGCAGTTGACACCACGGCGAAGGCGCGAGAACTTACCCGCGTCAGGGAGCAAGGTCAATCAAACGCGCCCGCCGGAAGTAATACCCGCGCGGGCGCGTTGTGTCTGTCGTTGCAAGTTGCGTCCCTTTGTTTTCTCGCCGTCCAACGAGCTGCATGGCCGATCCCAAGAAAGACCTGGCACGACAGACGACACGACTCGACGGTTACGTGTATCGTCGTCCGCTCAAGCCGATGGAGCTCATTCCAGCAATCGGCGCCGGCATCGTGACCGGCATCGCTGCCTTCTACGTCGCGAAGCTGTTCCTCGAGCGCACGCCGTTGCTGCCGGAAGAACAGCGAATCGGCAAGCATCACGCTTCGGGTCGAGCGACGGGATGACGTTCGGTGGGTGGCGCGGAGCTGCGTGGCGACGCGTCGCGCTCACCGCCACTCTTCTCGCCGCCACACCTGCCGCACTGCGCGCGCAGAGCACCGAATGTGAGCCCGGTGAGCGCGAAGTTCGTGCGCTCGACTTCAAGGGCAACAGGGTGTTCCGCGCGAGCGACCTCGCGCTACGCATCGTCACATCGCCCTCCGAATTTCTGCGACGCAGCTTTCGCATCATCGGCACCAGACGCTGTCTCGACAGCGACGAGATGCGACTCGACGTCGGCCGTCTGCGGGTGTTCTACCGACGCCACGGCTACTTCAACACGAAGGTCGACACGCTCGTCACGCCGGTGAAGGATGGCTACGGCGGCGTGCGCGTTGCCTTCGTCATCGACGAAGGCACGCCGGTGCTCGTCGACTCGCTGCGGATCTCGGGCCTCGACAGCGCCATCGCACCCATCGCCGATACGGCGAGTCTCGCGCTGCGATCGGGAATCATCTTCGATGTGACACGGCTGCAAGCCGCGATCGACTCGATAAAGGCGCGCCTGCGCAACAACGGCTATCCGCGCGGCGACGTTGCTGCGAGCTTCAGCGTCGACTCGACGAGGCTGCGCGCGAACGTGAACCTCGATGTGTTGCCGGGCATTCGCGCGCACATCGGCGAAATTCGGGTGACGGACGAGCCGCTGCCCGGCGCGCCACGCAAGCTGGGCGACAAGACGATCCTCCAACTGCTCGGCGTCAACGCCGGCGACCTCTATCGCGAGCGTGAGCTGATCGACGCACAGCGCACGCTCTATCAGTCCGATCTCTTTCGGCACGTCGAGATCAAGATCGCGAACGATTCCACGGCGCCGAGGAACGACTCGCTCGTCACGCTCGAGGTGCTCGTCGCCGAGAATTACCTGCGACAGGTCGACACCGAGGAAGGCTGGGCTGTGCTCGACTGCTTCAAGGCACGCGTGCAGCTGATCGACAAGAACTTCCTCGGCGAAGCGCGACGGCTCGAGCTGTCGGCGCAGCTGTCGAAGATCGGGTACGGCCAGCCGACGCGATTCGCGAACGGCAGCCTCTGCGCGCCAGCCATTCGTGCCGATACGTTCAGCGCGCAGTTGAACTACTACACCGGTGCGACGGTGCGCCTGCCGTCGTTGTTCGGACTGCGGACGTCGCCATCGCTGTCGGTGTACAGCGAGCGGCGCGGTGAGTATCAGGCGTATCTGCGTACGACGCTCGTGGGAGGCGAGGCGTCCGTGACGCATCCGCTGTGGCGCGACATACCGCTGCGGCTTGCCTACTCGCTCGAGTACGGCCGCACCGATGCGCAGCCCGCGCTCCTGTGCGCGGTGTTCAACCGGTGCGACGCCGAGTCGCGCGCATTGATCACGGACAAGAATCGTCCGCTGGCCGTTGGAAGCGCGCACCTCGAACGAGTGCGCACGGACAACCCGTTCAATCCGCGCTCGGGGACGACGCTGCGGCTGGACCTGCGCGGTTCGGCGAAGGAGATCGGCTCCGATCCCGACTTCCAGTTCATCAAGGGGCTTTCAGATGCGTCGGTATATCGCGCCGTTGGTCCCGCGGTCACGCTCGCGGCGCGCGTGCGGCTCGGCACTGTGCTCGGCCGCACGCTCTCCTTCGGCGATCCGGTGGGATTCATTCCGCCGCAGGAGCGGTTGTATGCGGGTGGTGCAGCAAGTGTTCGCGGCTTCCAGCAGAACGAGCTGGGCGACCTGATCTACATCGCCGAGGACGCGCCAGTCCTGACTCAGGGGACGGCCGATACGGTGTACTTCGAGGCGCCGAACGAAAGGCTGCGCCGCGTGGTTCCTGTGGGAGGAAACTCGCTCATCGTCGCGAATTTCGAGGTGCGTCTGCGCAGTGCCTTCTTCCCGGAGCTCATCCAGTACACGCTGTTCGCCGATGCCGGGGACGTCTGGCAGCGCGGCCGCGCCATAGGCGGGAGTCAGCACAAGGCGAGTGCGCTATGGCTGAACGCGCTGAAATGGACGCCGGGCATTGGGGTGCGGGTGTTCACGCCGGTCGGTCCCTTCCAGGCGAATGTGGGGTACAATCCCTATGTGCGTCCGGCGGGCGCGATCTACTACGACGTTCCGCCGAATGCACAGGGTTTTGCGCCGCTCTATTGCGTGAGTCCGGGCAACCGAATTCCAGCCGTTCCGCGGGTGGGAGGCGCGCCGGGAGAGTTCGAGCAGGTGTCGGGCAGCACGTGTCCGGCCACGTTTCAGCCCGGTCAATCGCGGACGTTCCTCAGTCGTCTTACAGTCACCTTCTCGATTGGCCCGGACTTCTGAGCCGCCCCTCACTGCTCGCATGACTCGCCGCAACTTCATCGCCCTCGTCAGCCTGTGCGTGCTCGCCATGCTCGGGGTGATCGTCGTGGGCGTTGGCATGTATGCGACGCAGTCGGCGCGCGGGCAGGATGCGTTGCGCGACTGGGTGCAGGCGCGCGTGGCGTCGTCGATCAACGGCAAGGTGCACATCGGCCGGATCAGTGGGAGCTTCCTCACGGGTGTGACGATCGATTCGCTCGAGCTGCGCGACGACGAGGACTCCCTGTTCTTCGCGTCGGGGCGCATCGGTCTCAGTTACGACCCTCGTGATCTCGTCGATCGTCGCCTGTATTTCCGGCGCATCGATCTCGAGCATCCGATCATCGTGCTGCGGCAGCACGAGAACTGGAAGTGGAACTACAAGAAGCTGTTCAAGATGGGTGGGCCGTCGAAGCCGAAGGGACCGGAGCGCGGCTTCGGCGATTTCGTGATCCTCGATTCGGTTCACGTGCGAGGTGGCGGCACCTTTCGTCTCACCATTCCCTGGCATGCTGACGACTCGCTCAGGGGCGCGCGTCGCGACAGTGCGATTCGCGTCAACATTGCGCGAAAGGATCACGAGGTCCGCCGAACACGGGAAGGGTTCACGCAGAACTACCGCTGGACGAACGCGTACGTGTTCGCCTCGCACATCCGGGTATCAGATCCGGATTCCGCCGGGCTCAAGGCGGTGGTCGACACGTTGCATGTCGACGAGTCGATGCCACCGTTCAATTGGCGCAACGTCGCGGGCGTGGTGAACGTGCGCGGCGACAGCGCGTGGATGAACCTTCCGCACTGGGATCTTCCGGCTTCCACCGGACGCGCCGAGGGGAAGGTCGTATGGGGCAGCGACCTGCCGGTGCGGTACGCGATAACGATCACCGGCGACAGCGTGTCGCTCAACGACGTTGCGTGGGTGTATCCGACGCTGCCGAGGACTGGCGGCGGCAAGATGGTGCTCGACATCAAGAACGAGCGCGACCTGCACAAGCTCGACTACGTGATCCGCGACATGGACGTGCGCTCGACCAAGTCGCGAATCAAGGGCAACATGACGTTCGAGACGGGCGGACGGGTTCTCGCCGTACACGACGTGAAGCTCCAGGCCGATCCCGTCGACTTCGACCTGTTGCGCACGTTGAACGGCAAGCCGTTCCCGGCAGACTGGCAGGGCACGCTCACGGGCACGGTGACGGCGCGCGGCGGTCCGCTGACGCACTTCGTCGTCGATGCGTCGGACATCACCTTCCGCGACAAGCATGTGCCGGGCGCGGTGTCGCACCTGCAGGGGAAAGGGGAGCTCGACATCCTGCTCCCCGCCTACACGGCGTTTCACAACTTCTTCGCGACGACCGACCACTTCGATCTCCGCACGCTGGTCGCCATCTATCCGGCGTTTCCGCGAGTGACTGGAGTCCTCAGCGGCAGCGCGGTGCTCGATTCATCGTGGCTCGACGTCCGCGTGTCGAATGCGAACCTGACGCACACGGATGGTCCCGCCGAGCCGACGCACGTGACGGGTGGCGGGCGCATCACGTATGGATTGCAGTACATGTCGTACGACCTGAACCTCCAGGCGTCGCCGCTCTCGCTCACCACGCTGTCGCTGTCGTATCCCAAGATGCCGCTGCGTGGCGTGATGAACGGACCGATTCACGTCCGCGGCATCGCGCCGGATCTCGAGGTGCAGGCCGACCTCACCGGACCGGCGGGACATCTCACGTATGCGGGACGTGCCGACGCCGACTCGGTTGGCGGCCTTGGCGCAAAGGGTTCCGGCGCGTTCGACGGACTGCATGCGGCGCAGCTGCTCGGCAAGGCGACGCCGCCCTCGCGGCTCGCCGGCAACTACGACGTCGACATCGTTGGCGACTCGCTCGCCAATTTCGTCGGCTCGCTGGCAGTTCGCCTCGAGGGCTCGGACATCGACGGCCTTCGGCTGTCGCAAGGGTATTCGCGCATGCGCTTCGACAACGGCGTGCTCTTGATGGACACGGCGCGCGTGGTGAGCGAAGCCGGCGTGCTCCGTGCTCGCGGTATCCTGGGTCTCACGCGGCCGGCAGGCGCCGATTCGCT
>JAQBPV010000235.1 GCA_028287345.1 Gemmatimonadota bacterium | reverse complement strand
CGGAATGATCGGCGTCTCGCCAGCGAGCGGCTTGAAGCCCGCCTCGACGATGCGCTCGCGGAAGTACTGCGTGTTCTCGCGCAGCTGCTGTACGCGTGATGGATTCTGCTCGATGAACTGCACAGCTGCGAGCGCACTGGCAGCTGTGCAGTTCATCGAGCAGAACCCATCGCGCGTGCAGCAGCTCCGCGACAACACGAAGAATTTTCGCGAGCGCATCGTCGAGGCGGGCTTCAAGCCGCTCGCCGGCGAGACGCCGATCATCCCGATCATCGTCGGCGAGACGGCGACGGCAATCCAGATGAGCGACATGCTGCTCGCCGAAGGCGTGTTCGTCACTGGTTTCGGCTTTCCGGTGGTGCCGCAGGGTCAGGCACGCGTGCGCTGCCAGGTGTCGGCGGCACATACGAAGGACGATCTCGACGAAGCCATCAGGGCGTTCGTGAAAGTCGGCAAACGCCTCAAGATCGTATGATGGGCGTGCGTGCAGGCAAGCAGCTCGGTAGTCTGTGACGGAACGGGAGCTGTCCTCGTCCCAGACATGAGCCTGCAGCCGCTGGCGGTTGTCGGGCCGCGCTCTCTCTTCTCGAGGTTCCTTGTTATGCGATACCTCCGTGTACTGGCAGTCGCCACCGGGTTCGTTGCCCTGCTCTCTCAGTCCAGCGCCGCGCAGGATCAGCGGCAGTTCAAGGACGCGTGGTTCTTCGGGGCGAAGGCCGGCGCACTCTCCTACTCCTCAGCCACGACGAACAATGGCGGCGCTCCGCTCGTTGGCGCCGAGATGCTCATCACGCGAACGCATGGCGGCCTTTACGTCAGCCTCGACCAGGCCTTCCTCACGACGAACGGCGGTTTCCAGGATCGCGATCCGGACAGCTCGTTCGTGCGCTATGCCCGACTGAAGAACCTGCGGCGCTTCACGATGGCCGGAATGGCGTTTCCAACGCAGTTCCGCAACGTGCATCCTTACTTCGGCGGCGGATTGGTGTTCAACCAGATCGCGGGTGCGGCTCTGCTCACCGGTACGGTGAACAGCGCACGCTATCAGATCGCGCTCGACAGCATCCAGTCGAAGAAGGCGGCATTCTCGCCGATCCTCATCGGCGGCGCCCAGGTGAAGTACCGCCCGATGTCGGCATTCGGACAACTGACGCTTTCGCCGACGCAGCAGTCGTTCTTCCTCGCGGACCCCAACAGCTCGCGGGCATTCAACGTCTCGTTGGAGTTCGGGGTACGGTACAACGTGGGCAGCTCGATCGATCGAGCGCGCTGACGCCAGCTGACTCGAGATGCAAAAGGCCGCCCGACATCGGGCGGCCTTTTCGCTATCCAGCCTCGTAGTTGCGCCTGAAGAATTGCGGCGGTGTCTTCGAGACGAACGGGTCGTCGCGCACGAGATACCTCAGCGGCCACTCGGCGGCCTGCGTGATGCCGATGCGCGGCGTCACGACGACGTCTGCATCGCTCACCGCGTCGCCGGCGCGGATGATGATGGGGCCGCGGCGTAGCGATGTGCCGTTCATCTCACCGACGATCCCCATTGCGAGGCAGAGCTTTCCGGGGCCGTTCGTCAGGTCGCGATCGCGGTGCGCGCGAGGGCGCCGACGTCGCATGAGGTCGATGCCAGTGATTGGATGGACAGCCCTGATGAGCACGGCCGCTCCGTGCCCACGCTCGCGCGTGACGGCGTTGAAGCACCAGTACATGCCGTAGATGAAGTACACGTACGACATGCCCGGCGGACCAAAGAGATGCTCCGTGCGACGCGTCAGTCCCGCGGCAGCATGACACGCCGGATCGTCGGGGCCGAGGTATGCCTCGGTCTCGACGATGCGGGCGCGTGTCACGCCGTCTGGTGTTCGAGTCTCCAGAATGGTGCCGAGGAGCTCGCGCGCTACCAGCTCGGTTGGTCGATCATAGAACTTTACCGGCAGCGGCGAGCCCAAACGAGAACGCCGCGCGGTGGGCGCGGCGTCTCGAGTCATGCGTCGGCGCGGGCCACTGTCTTCTTGGCTCGCGGTTTCTTCGCGGCAGCTTTTTTCGCTGCCGGTGCGCTCTTGGCTTTCGCCTTCGACGCCGGCGCCGCTGCGACGACCGGAGCCTCGGGAGTCTTCGCTGCAGGCGCAGCCCTCTTCGCTGCGGTCTTGCGTGCCGTCTTCGCTGCGGGCGCCTTGGCAGCTGGCTTTTCTGCGACTGGTGCGGCTGCGGTTGGAGCTACCGGTACGGCTGCGGCAGCAACCGGAACGGGCGCCGCACTCGCGGAGCTCGATGACTGACCGACGACGCCGAAGCTGAGCAGGTCGGCCGGCGGCGCACCGCCGGGACGTCCACCGCGACCGCGCGGACCGCTGACACCACGCGGACCCATACCACGCTGCACGGGCGCCGCTGCAACTGGCGCAGGCGCATTGCTGATCGCGCTCTTCGCCAACTGTTCGGCAACCGATTCCGCTTCAGCGACACGTGCGACCTCGAAGTCGTCGCCGCGACGGCGAAGGTCGATGATGTCGTTGTCGTGTGCATCCTTGAGGATGCGCGGGAAGTTGCGGTCGCTCAGGCTCTCACTGTCGCGCGCCAGGAGCTCGCGCGCCTTGGCGCGCGCGACGCTCGCGCGAATCGCGTTGTCGCCGCTGGGAATGAGTGCGGCAATCGTGCGGCGAAGCAGGTCGAACGCTTCGTCGCGCGTAAGACGCTCGCCGGTGATGCCGATTGCTTCCGTAGGCTCGGTGCGCGCGGGCTGCTCGGCGCGCGGTGTGCGCTCCGGGCGATCGCCGCGGCCGCGTCCACGCGGGACGTTCGGCTGAGTCGCGACGGCCGCTTCAGCGACGACGGGCGCCGTGGGGACGTCCGCCACGACGGGCTCACTCGCGACAGGAATCGTCGATGCTGCTTCGCCGTCGAGCGGAAGCTCGTTGGGCGAGTCACTGCGCGGACGATCGTCGCGATCGCGACCACGACCGCGACGGCCACGACGACCGCGACCATTGGCCGTCTTGTCGGCAGCGGCCAGCGACGCTGGTGTCTCGACGCGCGCTGCTTCATCGGCGGCGGCATTCTCGGCGGCACGTGCGTCGCCCTTGGCGCCGCTCGGCAAGCCGATCTCGAGCTGGCCGTTCTCCAGCTTCGTGGCGGAGAGAAGACCGCGCTGCACGGCGTCCTGTACGAAGCGCGAGAACTTCGCCATGCCGAGATCCTTCTCGTCGAACGAGTTGTCGATCTCCTGCATGACCTGCTTGAGCCGATCGGAGCGCATGACGTCGCCGTTGCGCTTCATGCGGCTGACGGCTTCGGTGACGAGCTCCCATGGATCCCACTTCTTCTGGGCCGCGTCCTCGTCGGATGTCTTCACGAGGCCGGCAAGCGCGTTGTAGCTGTAGTACTCGTCGCAGTTCATGACGAGCAGGTCGCTCGATGACTCGCGGATGCCGACACCGATGACGTACTTGCCGTACTCCTTCAGCTTGAGCACGAGGCTCGCGAAATCACTGTCGCCGGAGAGGAGGATGTACGTGCCGATCTCGGGGCGGGTGAAGACGAGCTCCATCGCGTCGACGGCGAGGCGGATGTCGGTGGCGTTCTTCTTCGACGAACCATAGGCCGGTGCCCAGATCATGTCGATCGAGGACTCGGCGAGGGGAACGACGTACTGCGGGTAGCGGCGCCAATCGGCGTAAGCGCGCTGAACGGCGACCTTACCCTTGATGATGTCGGAGCCGAGGAGGGTTCGGAGCTCCTTTCCGAGATCGGAGCGAATTCCCATCGTGACGTTGTCGAAGTCGATGAGAAGCGCTGCGTTCGGGGCGTGTGGTGCGGAGTAGCTGGTCGTCTGCGTGTGCGGCGCGGTGAACGCCTGCGGGCCGCGGTGGATGAGCGCGGCGCCGGAGCGCGACGGTGTATTCCGCGAATTGCGTTGATTCATTCAGTCCCTTGCGTCAATCGACGCATGGCGTGTGAGCGGACGTGCAGTGCAGCGTCCGTGCTCGCGTCGCGGGGGCGGTCGCTCCTCTCGATCAGCGTCGATCGGGGGCGTGACGTCATCGCGTGGAGCGATTGTTCGCGGTGCGCACGTACACCGGCTCGCCCCACTGCGCGGAAGCGCAGTCAAACCAGGGCGGCACCGATCACGCCGTCACCGTCAGTGACTGGTCACCCCTGGCGCCGCGGGCTATACGAGCTCGCGCCTCCCTGAATGGCCAGCGTACAATGTAAGGTGACACGGAGTGTTACGTAAGTCGCAGCGGGCTCGACCTACACTCCCATGGCTTTGTAGAGCACGCGCTTCGGACGCTGGCCGTCCCACTCGCCGTAGAACACGCGCTGCCACGGGCCGAGATCCAGTGCGCCCTTCGTTACCGGGACGATCACCTCGTGGCCCATGACGAGTGAGCGGAGATGCGCTGCGGCGTTGTCCTCTCCGGTGCCGGTGTTGTGGCGGTAGACGTCCGGATCCCACGGTGCGATGCGCGTCTCGAGCCACTCGAGGATATCGGCCCACAGCCCCGGTTCGTGATCGTTCACGAACACCGACGCTGAGATGTGCATGGCCGACACGAGGACAAAGCCGTCGTCGATCCCGGCTTCCGCGCGGCAGCGCTCGACGTCGTCGGTGATGTCGATGATCTCCTGGCGCTTCGCAGTGCGAAACGTGCGATAGGACGTCGCTGTGCGCATGGCGTGGGTATCAGGGTATGCGCCCTCCGGGGCGCCCTGTATGTTAATCCAGAAACATCACCCCTCGCGCGCACGTACGGAGAGCCTGTGAAGCAGGTTGGTTTCCGCGCTCGTCTGTTCCTCATTCTGCTCGGCTTCGCGCTCATTCCAACGATCGTGCTCTCGGCGGCCTGGGAGCTCACGGTGGTGCGTGTGCTGCCGGTGCTGGGGACCATTCCGGCAATGGAGCGCATTGCGCAGACCGGATCGGGGGCGGTGAAATCGGCGAAGGGGGCAGCGCTGTCGCCATCGCAGGTGGCGGCGCTCGACGAGCACCAGCGAGCGCTCGACGAGGGACTGCTCCACGCCAGGCAGATGGAATATTTGATGACGCGGCGTGCGCCGGTCGTAGCGGCAGCCGTGGCGCTGTTCGTATCGGCGCTGCTCACGCTCGTGGCATCGCGCGTGGCAGGGCACCTGAGCAGGAACCTGAGCCGGCCGTTGAGCGAGCTCGTTGGCTGGACGGAAACAATCGAGCGGGGCGAACCGCTGCCAGAGGGTCCGCCGCGCAAGGGAGCACCAGAGTTCGTGGTCCTACGCAACCGAATGCGCGAGATGTCGACGGAGCTGCGGCTCGGGCGCGTGCGTGCGCTCGAAGCGGAGCGCGCCACGGCGTTGCGCGAATCGGCGCGTCAGGTCGCACATGAGCTCAAGAATCCGCTCACGCCCATTCGCTTCGCCATCTCGCGGCTTCGGCGCGAAGCGCCCGAATCGCTGAGCGAGACCATCGACGTGCTCGAGGCGGAATCGATGCGGCTGGAGAGCATGGCGAAAAGCTTTGCGCAGTTCGGCCGACTGCCCGAAGGACCGCAGGCGCCGGTGGATCTCGCGGAGCTCGTACGCAGCGTGGCGCGAAGCGCGGTGCCGCAGGAGCGCGAGATGACGATCGACGTCGCCGACGACGTGCCGATGGTGCCGGGCCACGTCGACGCCCTGGGTCGCGCGTTGACCAACGTGCTTCTCAACGCTGTCGAGGCGAGTCCCCCGGACGCGCCCATCGCGCTCAACGTGCGGCGCACGAAACGCAGTGGACGGAACATGGTCGAAGTGGCCGTGCGCGACGAAGGCAGTGGCATTCCCGCCGCGCGACTGGAACGCATATGGGAGCCATACGTCACGCACAAAGCCGGCGGAACGGGGCTCGGATTGGCCATCGTGCGCCAGACGCTGCTCGCACACGACGGACTCGTCGAAGTCGAGAGCGCGCCTGGCCAGGGCACGACGATGCGACTGCTACTTCCGGCGGATCCGCCGGTACTCGATTCGAGAGGGGAGAATGGACGTTAATCCGATTCTGATTCCGATCATCTTCGTGTCGTCGATACCGATCATCGCGATCGGACTGCCCCTCGCGCGCGCCTATGCAGCGCGGCTCGGGCGAATGCCGATGACACCGACGATTCCGCTCGAAGTCGCGGCTCGACTCGAACGAATGGAGCAGGCGATCGACTCCATCGCCGTCGAAGTGGAACGGATCTCGGAGGGGCAGCGTTTCACCACGAAGCTGTTGGCCGAGCGAACCGCTCCGCTGGCGGTTCCCGCGTTGCCCGACATCCGCTGAGCCACAAGTGCCGAGCGTATTGATCGTCGATGACGAACCGAACATCCGTCGCATGGTGGGCGCACTGCTCGCCAGCGAAGGCTACGAAGTGCGCGATGCCGCCGAAGGTGTCGTCGGCCTGACGCGGGTGTCAGAGAGTGCGCCCGACGTGGTGCTGCTCGACCTGATGATCCCCGGTGAGCTCGACGGGTTGGCGACGTTGGCACGCCTGCGCGAGTCGGTGCCGGATATTCCGGTGATCATGATGAGCGGCAAGGCGGGACTGAGCGACGCGGTGAAGGCGACGAAGCTCGGCGCATTCAACTTTCTCGAGAAGCCGCTGACGCCCGAAGGAGTGCTGCTCGCGCTGGCGTCCGCGCTCGAGCTCAGGCGCGTGCGACGCGAAGCGCGCGCGTTGCGCGAAGACCTCGGCCTCGCTGGTGAGATGATCGGCGGCAGCCCCGCGATGGCGAAGGTGCGCGAGATGATCGCACGGATTGCCCCAACCGATGCGCGCGTGCTGGTGATGGGCGAGTCGGGCACGGGCAAGGAGCTCGTTGCGGCGGCGATCCATTTTGGCAGCGCTCGCCGTGACCGTCCGTTCGTGCGGGTGAACTGTGCGGCGATTCCGCGCGATCTGGTGGAGAGCGAGATGTTCGGCCACGAGAAAGGCGCCTTCACGGGTGCGACCGATCGGCGCATCGGCCGCTTCGAGCTCGCACACACGGGAACGCTCTTTCTCGATGAAGTGGGCGATCTCGGGCTCGAGGCGCAGGCGAAGTTGTTGCGCGCCATCGAAGCGAGGGAGATCGAACGGGTGGGAGGAGGCAAACCGATCAGGGTAGACGTGCGCATCGTGAGCGCGACGAATCGCGACCTCGCGCGCTGCGTGGTCGATGGAACGTTTCGCGAGGATCTCTTCTTTCGATTGAACGTCATCCCGATCGAGGTACCGCCGCTGCACGAGCGCCCGGATGACATTCCCGCGCTCGTGGCGCACTTCTCGTCGATGCATCATGCCCGCACAGGACGTCGTGCACCGAATTGGACGTCGGGCGCGTTGGCCTTGCTCGCGGGCTATCGGTGGCCGGGCAACATTCGCGAGCTCGCGAACATCGTCGAACGCCTGGCGATCCTTCATGCTGGCGGCGACGTGAGCGAACGGCATGTCGCGGCGGTACTGCCGCTCGATGGGGGCACGCGCCGACCGGAAGATCCGCTGCCCGATCCCACAGCGATGGACGCCTCGTTGACGGACACGCTCGACTCGCACGAGCGGACGCTGATCGTGCGGGCGTTGTCGGCGGCAGGTGGAAATGTCGCGGAGGCATCGCGTCGACTGAAGACGGACCGCGCGAACCTGTATCGTCGGATGCGCCGGCTGGGCATTCCGGTGGGCGACGAATGATCGGGCGTTGGGCCGTACTCCTCGCACCGCTCATCGCGTCGACCGCTGAGGCACAGGTACGAGACACTTCCGCCGCGCGAAACGTGTTGCCGCGGGACGTCGCACTTGAAGCGGTGGCGCTGTTCAATGCGACGTCCGCGCTACGCGCCATCGAAGAGCTCAAGATCGACAGCGGGCGTACCATCGTCGGCGACGTCGCCGTGCTCAATGGGCCTGTCACAGTCGCTGGACGAATCACCGGACGTCTGCTCGCCATCAATGCCGACGTCATCCTGCGCCAGGGTGCGCGCATCGATGGGGACCTGCTGGTCGTCGGCGGCGAGGTGGAGGGTACGGGAGGCGCGCGTATCGGCGGCGAGTTGCGCATCTACCACCCGCCGCTCCGCTACACGCAGCAGGGCGACCAACTCGTCGCGCAGCTCGAAGGTGCGGCCGACGATCAATGGTGGCGGCGCTGGGAGCGACGCGGCAGGCGCAACTTCAATTCGTTCGAGATCGCGAACGCGGGTGTCTACAATCGCGTCGAAGGGCTGCCGATTCGCGTCGGGCCGGTGCTTTACCGCGATCAGGGGTGGGGACATCTCCGCCTGGATGCAACGGCGATCCTCCGCACTGCGAGCAGCTTTTCCGGATCGCAGGCTGACGTCGGCCACGACGTGCGCGGCGAGATCCGATTCGGCCGACAGTTCGGCGTGACGGTCGGCGGCCGCCTGTTCGACATGGTCGACGGCATCGAGCAGTGGCAGCTGACTGACGCGGAGGTCGGTCTTTCCTCGTTTCTCTTTCATCGCGACTACCGCGACTACTACGGGCGACACGGCGGACGCATCTTCGGCGCGCTGCGCGCCACGGACAACGCCGACCTCACGCTGAGCTATGGTGACGAGCGGTGGCGGTCGCGCGATGCGCACAATCCGCTGGCGATCGACCTCGGCGACATCGGGTGGCGCGACAATCCGCGCGTGGACGAAGGCCGCTTTCATCTCGCCAACCTCACGCTGCGCGTCGACACCAGGAACGACGACTTCAATCCGTGGGCGGGATGGTACCTGCTCGCGGACTACGAGCGCGGAACGGGGATGATCGACGTCTTCGCGCCGACCTCTGATCGGGTGCGCGGCCCCATTGCCGGCCCGACGCGATACCAGCGCGGATTCTTCGACCTGCGTCGATACAACCGGCTGGCACCGAACGCCGCGCTCAACCTCCGGCTGCTGCTCGGCGGATGGCTGAGTGGCGACCCGCTGCCGCTCGAGCGACGCCTGTCGATCGACGGACCGGGCACGATACCGGGATTCGACTTCCGTGTGAATGGAGGCACTGACGTCGGCACGTGCTCCACCGGAATCGCGATCAGCGGACGTCCCGCACAGTGTGAGCGCATCTCGCTCGCGCAGCTCGAGTATCGCAACGACATCCGCATTTCGTTCAGCGACGGTGTCGCGCCGTTTCGACGTACACGCTTCCGCGCCGATGGCGCGTGGGTGTTCTTCGCCGACGCGGGGCGCGGCTGGCTGGTCAATGCGCCGGGCAATCCACTCAACTACGGCCGAAGCGAGTTCCCGCCGTTGTCGTCGTATCGCACCGACATCGGCGCTGGGCTCGACTTCGACCAGTTCGGGATCTACGTCGCGAAGGCGCTATCGGAACCGAGCGAGCAGGTGAACGTCTTCGTTCGCGTTCGGCACCGCTTCTAATCCATGACGCAGCCCGGACGCGCGCTCGCGCTCCTGCTCGGCCTCATGCTCCTGCTCACCGCGCCAAGTGCAGCGCAGCGGCGTGCGGTGCTCGAGGTAGCGCCCCCTGGTGCGGGCGGCATTGGCGCGACCGTGACGGCGACGAACCTCTTCGCCGAGCCGGACATGCGCGACCTGGTGCGCAGCGGGTTTCCGGCGTCGCTGCACTTCCGGCTGGAACTGTGGCGGTCGGGCGGCCTGTTCGATGACCTCGAGGGCCGGCTCGACTGGAACGTGATCGTGCAATACGATCCATCGGCGCAGCGGTATCGGGTCGTGCGACAGCAGGCGGGCAAGGTGGAAGACCTCGGCAGCTTCGCGACGCTGGCGACGGCGCAGTCGACGCTCGAGCGTCCGACGCGAACGACGCTGCTCCCCGATCGGGAAGGGGTGAAGTACTACTACACGCTCGCGCTGGACATCGAGGCGCTGTCGGTGAGCGACATGGACCAGCTGGAGCGGTGGCTGCGCGGGGTGAAGGGGAATACTGCCGCTTCCGCGGTTGGGACGGGACTGCGGACGTTGATGTTGCGGATGCTCGGAGGCGAGAAGCGGCACTTCACGGGGCGCAGCGTGGTGTTCGTCGGCGAGAAGTAAGTTCGCCGTACGATTCGCAACACGCCGCGCGCCTCACTCCGTACGACGCGCCGTACGTGCTTCTGATCGCGATGCCGATGTGCAAGTACGCCACTAGAGTCCGTCTCCTTCCTGGTGATGTCCACTACCCAAACCAGGAAGCCCGTGCTCAATCGCTCATTTGCGTCGCTGCTGATCGTGCTTGCCCCGATCGGACTCGCCGGCGCCCAGCAGGTGCAACGCGCAGGAACGAACGCCGATGTCCCCGTGTCGAAGGTCGTGCTCTTTTCGTCCGGCGTCGGATACTTCGAGCATGCCGGCACCGTGCAGGGCAACGGCTCGACGATGCTGCGCTTCAGGACCAGTCAGATCAACGACATCCTCAAGTCGCTCGTGATGCAGGACCAGGATGGAGGGCGAGTGGGCGCGATCACGTACGCGTCGCAGGATCCGCTGGCCAAGACACTGCGCAGCTTTCAGATCGACATCACGGGCAATCCAAGCCAGGCGGAGTTGCTCAATCAACTCCGTGGTGCGCGCGTGACCGTGCAGACGCGGATCGAACGACTCACCGGCACCATCCTCGGCGTCGAGGAGAAGCGCGTTCCAGCGGACAAGGGTGAGCCGGTCACGGTATCCGTGTTGAATCTGTTGAGCGGCGCGATGCTTCGAGCGGTTGAGCTGCAGACCATCACGAGCCTGACGCTCGACGATCCGGAGTTGCAGGAAGAGTTGACGAAGGCATTGGCTGCGCTCGTGCAGGCCAGAGATCAGGAGAAGAAGCCGGTGACGATCGACTTTGCCGGCACCGGCACGCGCCGCGTGCGCATCGGGTACGTGGTGGAGACGCCAGTGTGGAAGACGAGCTATCGCCTGCTGCTCGATGACCGGAAGCGCATGGGTCAGCTCCAGGGCTGGGCGATCGTCGAGAACCAGACCGAGAGCGATTGGACCGGCGTGTCGCTCTCGCTCGTGAGTGGTCGTCCCATCTCGTTCACGATGGACCTCTATCAGCCGCTTTACACCACTCGGCCGAATGTGGTGCCCGAGTTGTTCGCGAGCTTGCGGCCACAGGTCTACGAAGATGGCATGCCAACGGAGAGCGTTCGCACACCGATGGTCCGCGCCGACGTCGGCGCGCGATCAGATTTGCGGATGCCGGCCAAAGCCGTCGGGCAAGCGTTGGCACTCAATGCGATGGTCGTCACCGCGGCCATGGACGCAGCGTCGTCCGTGCAGGCAATCGCGTCGGCAATGAAGCTGGGCGAGCTGTTTCAGTACGTCGTCGGCAATGTGACGCTGGCTCGGCAGAAGTCGGCGATGTTACCCATCGTCACCGACAGCATCGAGCTGGAGCGGCTCTCGATCTACAATGGGTCAGTGCTGCAGTCGAATCCACTGAACGGTGTTCGGCTGAAGAACACGACGGGCAAGCACCTGCTGCAGGGTCCCGTGACGGTGTTCGACAAAGGCGGCTACGCGGGCGACGCGCGCGTCGACGACGTGCCTCCTGGCCAGGAGCGCCTGCTGAGCTACGGCATCGACCTCGATGTGTCCGTGGACAACACGAAGCAGACGCAGACGAGCGCGGTGCAGACGGCGTCGATCTCGCGCGGCACGCTCTACATCAAGCGCAAGCTCGTGGCGACGCAGGAATACGCGGCGGACAACAAATCGAGCCGGGAGAAGATGCTCGTCATCGAGCATCCGATTCGCGCTGGCTGGAAACTGATCGACACGCAGGCGCCGATGGAGACCACGCCGAAGCTATACCGCTTCAAGGGCGCGGCACCCGCGCACAAGGTGACGACGCTGCTGGTGAAGGAAGAGTGGGTGCAGGGCGAGAGCATCGCGATGCTGCTTGCGGACCTGGGCCAGCTCCTTCTCTACAGCTCGACGACGGAGATTCCGAAGGACGTCCGCGAAGCGATCGCGAAGGCGATCCAGATGAAGCAGGGGATGCAGGACGTGGAGCGACAGATCGCGGCGCGGACGCAGCAGATTGCGGAGATCACGGTGGAGCAGAACCGGATTCGCGAAAACATGAAGACCGTCGCGCCACAGACGCCGTACTACGAGCGGCTGATGGCCAAGCTCAGCGAGCAGGAGACGTCGATCGAGACACTGCAGAAGGAGCGGGCTTCCCTGATGGTGCGCCGAGATACGCTTCGGCGCGAGCTCGAGGAGTATCTGGGCGGACTCAAGATCGGATGAGTCAGCCTTCGAAAAAAGCAACTGAGTTGAATCATGTCGCCGCAGAGATGCCATGATTCAAGTCTCGGAAGTCGCCGCAGAGATGCGATTCACGACGCAAAAAAGGCAGCCTAAGCTTCCGCTGCCCCCGAATGCTCCGCTGATGCCGAACGAAGAGAGTATCCGTGCGCGTCCGGATGCACTCGATGCTCGAGTGCCTCGAGCTGATGAAGTATCGCGTCGCCGTAAAAGGTGCGGATGTACTTCGCCTGCGTCTGCGTGAGCCGGCGAACGGCCCACGAGAGGTGCACGAAGTGCGGCTCGACGGGATGCGTCAGCGGATGCATGCCGATTTCATGCGGCAGGCGGTTGCCCTTGCGCGTGTTGCAGGGCGAGCATGCCGTGACGACGTTGTTCCAGTCGTTCTTGCCACCGCGCGACATCGGGATTACGTGATCGCGCGTCAGCGCCTCACGTGGACGGAGCTCGATGGCGGGGCGTCCGCAGTACTGGCAGCGATAGTGATCGCGCGCGAACAGGAACGTGTTCGTCACCTGCCGGCGGAATCGACGCGGCACGTGGATGAACTTCGTCAGTCGAATCACCGCGGGACGCGGCATCGTCAACCGCTCCGATCGCACGACGCGATCGCAGTCGGACTCGACGATCTCCGCCTTTCCGTCGATGACGAGACGCAGCGCCCGACGCATGGGAACCATGGTCAGCGGCTCGAACGACGCATTCAGTGCCAGACATCCGACGATCAATCGTCCTCCCGGCGTACCGCGTTACCTCCGAAGTCTACGGGCCGTACACAGCCCGAACAAGAGCCAGCACTCGTCGCCATCGAGTGCGCGCTCCGAAGCGACAGGTGACGATCGAGAGTTGGTCTGTCCACACAGGCCGACACACCTTGTCGCCAAAGTTGGAACCCACTCTGAATCCTGGGCTCTCTGGACCGCGGGCTACGCAGTGACTCATCCATTTGGCGCCGTTGGCCCACTGTGTGCCTCGCTCGAATCAGGAAGGAGGATGTCCGACCACACAACTCCAGGGAAGTCTCGATGAGTGCCTTACGACTGACGATTGGCGCATTGGTGTTGCTGGCCAACAGTGCCGCTCCGGCATTATCCCAGGAGACGACAACGGGCCACTTCTCGACGGCAGACCAGAGCCGCATCTATTTCGAGGAGTGCGGCAAGGGAGCGGCAGTCGTTCTGCTACACGATGGTGTGAGTGGCGCAGCGGGCTGGGACGCCGTCTGGTCTGGCCTATGCGCGCGCTATCACGTCATCAGATACGACCGGCGCGGAATGGGTCGATCGGATTCACTCAGCGTTCCCTTTTCATCCACCGGTGACCTCGCCGCATTGCTCGCGAACCGTCATGTCTCGTCCGCGACGATGGTCGGTGCGTCGGCGGGGGGAGGCCTCGCAATCGACTTCGCGCTGGCGTCCCCGGCGAGCGTTGAGCGAATCGTGTTGCTAGGCGCCGTGGTGAGCGGGCTAGGATATTCCGATCACTTTCTTCAACGCGAGCGCGCGAACGCCGCTTCAGTCATCGGCGGCGAATCTCAGGCTGCTGCGCAGAGACAGGCCAATGACCGGTACATGCTTGCGCCGGGACACGACTCTGCTCAAAAGCGACTATTCGACATCGTCCTGGCGAACCCGCAGAACTTGAGGAAGCGCGGGGACCTCGAGCTGCCAACTCCCCGTCCTGCCGTGGCTCGTCTGCGGGAAATCAGTGCGCCCACATTGATCCTTGTTGGCGAATACGACATCCCTGACGTACAAGCCCACGCGGGAGCCATCGAGCTTGGCATCTGGGGCGCGCGCCGCGAAGTCGTGAGCGATGCAGGGCATCTGATACAACTGGATCGGCCCGAGTTCCTTACCGACCGCATCCGCGAGTTCATCGAAGACGCACCAACGACTTACGTGTCTGCCGAACGGCTCCGCACACTCGCGGGTTCCTACTCCTCGCCCTTCACACGCAACCAAACGGGCAAGTTCTACGTCCAAGACGGACGTCTATTCGCGCATTTCCCAGGCGGCCGCGATATCCCGCTGTACCCTTCGAGTGACTCGACGTTTTACACACTTGCACGGACTCGCTCGCAGATCGTGTTTCGCCGAGACAAGCAGCGTCAGATCACGGCGGCAGAGATTTCAGTTGGCGGGAGGGTCCTTCGCGCATTGCCTCTCTCCCGAAGGTGACGAGGGTTCGACCCTTCGAACGGAATTACCGCTTCAGTGGGCGAGCCAACCTTGCAGCAGTTCGGCGCACGCTTGCACCCGCCCTGGCAACGCCGGATCGGCGTTGACCAACCGTCCAGCGCGGACGCGGACGTCGCCAGCCACAGCCACGAAATCAGCCTTTTGCCCCGCGATCGCGAAGATGAGCGCGGAAACCGGATCATGAACCGGCGAGCGGAATTCGGGAACGCGAAACGCGGCGATGTCAGCCTGCTTACCGACTTCGAGGGTCCCGATGGTGGTATCCAGCCCGAGAGCCTGTGCGCCACCGATCGTCGCCAGCGAGAGGGCGCGGTCCGAAGCAAGCGCGTCGTGACGCCGCTCACGCGCCCCGGCGAAGAGCGCCGCAAGCCTCGATTCGTCGAGCAGGTCCATGCGATCGTTGCTCGCCACCGAGTCGCTGCCAAGTCCGACGCGGATCTTCGCGTCGAGCAGCTGCGTCAGCGGCGCGATGCCATGGCCGAGCCTCGCGTTGGACGCGGGGCAGTGCGCCACCGCGCACGCATGACGTGCGATCGCGGCGACGTCCTCCGCGTCGACACGCACACAGTGAATGAGCAGCGACTCCTTGCCGAGCACGCCGAGCGACTCCATGAGCGCGACTGGCGTGCGGGCTCGCGGAGCCACGGCGATGCCACGCGATCGCAAGCCTTCGGCGAACGCGCCCTCGCCCCGCTCGACGAGATCACTCTCCAGCGCACCCTCGGCGATATGCACCGCGAGCGGCAAACCTCTCGCGCGCGCGAGATCGGCGGTCGCACGAAAGAGCGCGTCGGACACCGTGTACGGCGCATGCGGCGACACACCGACGCGAACCAGATCCGTCGCGCGCTGTTGCATCTCATCGACCTTGGCGGCGAGTCCAGCGATTGCTTCCTCGCACTGAGCCGGATCGGGGCCGAACACTTCGCGATAGCAGATCCCTCGCGCGCCAAGCTCCAGCAATGCATCGAAGCCCGCACCCGAATCGCCCGTATCAGCGAAGGTGGTGATGCCGTGCTGCAACCCTTCGACGACACCGAGCCGCGCCGCATCGAGCATCATCTCCTGCGTGAACACCGCGCGTCGCGCCGATGTGAGCCGCAGAATCCAGTCGCGAAATCCGAGACCGTCGAGGAAGCCGCGCATCGCCGTGAGCTCGAGATGGCAGTGCGTGTTCACGAGTCCCGGCGTGAGGATCACGTCGCCGAGGTCGTGCTCATCGCCTTCGCTGGGTGCGTGCATCCGCGGACCGACATATGCGATGCGCCCGTTCTCCACCGCTACCGTGCCATCGCTGAACGGTGCCGAGGAAATCGGGCATATCCAGCGCGCATGATAGCGAATCATGCTTCGTAGGCGCCCGTGCGTGAGCCGTGTCGCTCAGGATCGTAGAGCGCATCGTCGGCGACACCGAGTGCGCGTGTCAGCGCGAGTGGCATGACGATGTTGCCGACCTGGTCGCTCCGGTGGCCGTCGGATCCGAGCGAAATTCGAACACCGGCGTCCACCGCACGACGTACGAGGCGTTCATGCGGTTGATAACGCGCCGACACCTCGAACGCGATGCCAGCATCCAGTAGCGCGTTCACCGCGCGTGTCTCGAGCGCCTCACTCCACAGCTCGTGCGGATCCAGCGTGCGCATTGGAGGCGGCACGAGCGTCGGATGGGCGAGGACGTCCACTGGCATCTCACCCGCGAGCTCCTCGAGCGAGGTGACGTGCGCTTCCATGTACTGCGACGTCGTCAACCCATCGGGCAACGCCGAGGAAAACGCGCGAAAGAACTTTCCGTCTGACAGTCGAATGGAATGCAGCGAGCCAACGCGATGTGTGAACCGGCGCACGACAGACGGCGGCACTTCGCGCCACAGCGCGTCGTGCCAGCAGAACTCACCACCTCGCAACACGTCGTACTGCTCGAGATCGTCGAGATACCGCTCGATCGCGGCGACCGAGTCTACCGACGTCGGCGCGTCGCGCGAGATGTGATCCGACACGGTGACGCGTACGCCGAGTGCCTTGCCGCGCGCAGCGACATCGGCCACGCTCATCGTTCCGTCGGAGTGCGTCGAGTGGGCGTGGCAGTCCGTGGGCTGCCAGGTCATTGCGCCGGCGGAATCCTGAATGGGTTGGTCGTGTCGCGCGTCGGCCGAATCGAGTCGCGCGGCGTCAATCGCATCGTGTCGCGCGGTGGTGTACGTGACGGACGAGGGATTGGCGTCGCACCAGGAACCACCATCGCGCCCGGTGAGGCCGTACGCGGCCGAGAGAAGACGGTGGAATCGCTGAGGCGCGGACGTCCGGTGTCGATGGGCACCGGTGGCGGCTGCCGCGGTGGCGGCGCCACGCCACCGACCGGCGGATACCCGCCAAGCGTCGTGTCGACGCCACCCGGATAGCCTGGCGTGCCGTACGTCGGAATGCACGTCTGCGTCGGATCGGTGCCGGCGATGAAGAACTCGCTGACACTGCCGCCGCAGCCGGGACCAGCGAGCATGCCGCTCACCGGATCGATGTCGCGAACGACGATGCCATCCGGGCGAGGCCAGTCGGGCGGCGCGGGTTTGCGGCGATAGACCTCGCGCATGAATGACGTCCACGCCGGCGCCGCGAGCAGACCACCCTGCGCGTTGTTCTTGATCTTCTGCGGCCTGTCGAGCCCCATCCACACACCGGCGACGAGATCCGACGTGTAGCCGATGAACCAGACGTCCGCGCCATCGTTGGTCGTTCCAGTCTTGCCGCCGGCGGGATAGCTGAATTGACTGCCGACCGAACCTGCGGCCGTGCCCTTCCGCACGACGTCCTTCATCATGCTAACCATCAGCCACGACTCTTCCGGTGACATCACCGGTACGCGAGCTGGCGTCGGCTCCCACAGGACGTCACCCTTCGCGTTCTCGACGCGAACGATGGCGGTAGGACTCGAGCGTGTGCCGAGCGTCGCGAACGCGGAGTATGCGGCAATCATCTCGATCGGATAGACGTCAGCGGCGCCGATGTTGATGGATGGGTACGGAGGAATCGGCGTGGTCAGGCCGAACTTGCGCGCCATGTCGATGACGCTCTGCTCCCCCAGCTCCATGCCGACCTTGATCGCGACGATGTTGCGGGACTGATAGAGTCCTCGCCGCATCGGCATCGGGCCCTCGAACTTTCCGTCGTAGTTCTGTGGAGTCCAGCTGCCGCCGCCGGATTGCGGCACCGTCACCGGCGAGTCGTCGACCATGTATGCCGGCGACCGTCCGTTCTGCACGGCATCCGCATAGACGACCGGCTTGAACGTCGATCCCGGCTGCCGCAGCGCTTGAATCGCGCGATTGAACTTGGAGTCGTCGAAGTCGCGACCACCAACGAGGGCGCGCACGGCACCGGTGCGCGGATCCATGGCGACGAATGCGCCCTGGAGATATGGCGAGTTGGCCGCTGCGGCCTCGCCCGCGCGCTCAGCCGCACGGGAGAGATACGATTCGAACGACATGTGGCTGTATGCGCCGAACTTTCCCGACTCGATGGCGCGCAGCTGGTTCTCCAGCGCGCGCTCGGCGGCCGACTGCAGATCGACGTCGAGCGTGGTGAAGACCTTGAGTCCCTGCTCGTAGAGCTTCTGGCCGAACTGAGTCTCGAGTTGCTGCCGCACCCATTCGACGAAATACGGCGCGACGTCACCTGCTTCTGACTTGCGCGCGAGCTGCAGCGGATAGGCCTTGGCGAGACTCGCGTCGGCATCGCTGATGGCGCCCTGCGAGCGCATGACTTCGATGACCGTATTGCGGCGCTGGATGGCGCGCTCGGGCCACCGGCGCGGGTTGTATCGCTCGGGCGCCTTGGGCAGGCCCGCGAGCATGGCTGCTTCAGCGAGATTGAGGTCGCGTGCCGACTTCCCGAAGTAGCGCTGCGAGGCCGTCTCGACGCCGAAAGCGCTGTTGCCGAGCGAGATCTGGTTGAGATAGAGCTCGAGGATCTTGTCCTTCGAGTACTTCGCTTCGATGGCGCGCGCGACCTTCGCTTCCTTTAGCTTGCGGACGAGCGACTTCTCGCGGGAGAGACGCTCGGGGAAGATGTTGCGCGCCAACTGCATGGTGATCGTCGAGAATCCTTCGGCGAAGCTGCGCTTCTTGAGGTCGGCGAGGAGCGCGCCGGGGATGCGCATGAAGTCGACGCCCTTGTGCGAGTAGAAGCGCTTGTCCTCCGTCTGAATGAAGGCGTTGCGCAGAACGGGCGGAATCTGGTCGATCTTGAGGAGCGTGCGTCGCTCCAACCCGAGTTCGGCGATGAAGCGGCCGTCGGCGGCGAAGAGCTTGGACGTCTGTCGCGGCTGATACTCGTCGAGCACGTCGACCGAGGGACACTGCCCCGCTCGGCACACGAGGGCCCAGGCGGAGTAGCCGAAGCCGAGGACGAAGGCCGTGCCGAAGACGAAGGCGACGCCGAGCCCGCGCGACATCTTGGGATGCCGGCGGCGAAAATTCTTGGAGAACGGAAAGTCCATCGACCTTCGATAGAGAGCAGGGAGCCGGATGACGAACGCCATTCCGGACGATGCTCGGGAAGGTTAACCCGCGGCGACACCCTGCGCGAAGCCGCGTTCACTGACGATACCCCCTGCCCTCGTCTATTTTTGTGCCATGCAGACGACCGGCGTGCTCGAAGAGCTTCAGTGGCGGGGCTTGGTTTATCAATACACCGATGGGGTGCCGGGCGTTCTCGCCGCGGGACCGGTATCGGGATACATCGGATTCGACCCCACGGCGAGCAGTCTCCACGTGGGAAGCCTGCTGCCGATCATGGTGCTGGTCCACCTGCAGCGGCATGGTCACAAGCCGGTGGCACTGGTCGGGGGAGGCACCGGGATGATCGGCGACCCGAGCGGGAGGTCGTCCGAGCGCCAGTTGCTGACCACCGAGCAGGTAGCGGAGAACACGGCGGGCATCCGGGCGCAGCTCGAGCGGTTTCTCGACTTCAGCGGGCCCGGCGCGGCGCGCATGGTCGACAACGCCAGTTGGCTGACGTCGCTGTCGATGGTGGAGTTTCTCCGCGATACGGGGAAGCACTTCACCGTGAACTACATGTTGCAGAAGGACTCGGTGAAGTCGCGCATGGACGCGGGCATCTCGTACACCGAGTTCTCGTACATGCTGCTCCAGGCATACGACTTCCTCGAGCTTCGGCGTCGCGAGGGGGTCACCCTTCAGCTCGGAGGCAGCGACCAGTGGGGCAACATCACCGCCGGCATCGAGCTGATCCGACGCGCAGATGGTGTCGAAGCGAATGCGCTGACAGTGCCGCTCGTGACGAGCTCGTCGGGGGAGAAGTTCGGGAAGTCGGTGGCGGGCGCAGTGTGGCTCGACGCTGAGCGGACGTCGCCGTACGCGTTCTATCAGTTCTGGCTGAAGACGGAGGATCGCGATGCGGGACGCTATCTGCGGTTTTTCACCTTGCTGGACCGTTCGGAGATCGAAGCGCTCGAGGCGGCGACGGAATCAGCTCCGGAGAAGCGCGCCGCGCAGCAGGCTCTCGCGCGAGACGTCACGCGGCGCGTGCACGGCGAAGCTGCGCTTCAGGCGGCTGAGCAGGTGTCAAATCTCTATTTCGGTGGACTTGACCCTCGAGAGCTGACCGATGAGGCGTTCGCAATTCTGCGCTCGGAGTCCCGCTTCAAAGAGGTAGCACTCGCGGATCTCGCGTTCGATGAGAATCGCGTCGACGTGGCGAAAATGCTGATCGCGTCAGAAAGCGCAGCGTCGACCGGCGCCGCGAAAAAATTGATCGAACAGGGGAGCATCTCGATCAACAAGCAGAAGGTCCGAGGCGACGAACGCTACCTGCCCACTGAGGGCCTCCTGCTACGAGGCGGCCACATCGTGGTCGGGAAGGGGAAGAAGGACTTCGCGCTGTTGCGTGTGCGGGACTAAGAACACTGTCATCCCGTACGACTCACGCCACTGCCATCCCGCAGGAGCGACAGCGAGTGTCGGGATCCGCTGGCATTGCGATAATGGCCAGCTACAGTCTCACAGGGCGGCGAGTGTGCGCGTGATGTCCTCGTCGTTCGTGTAGCAGTGCGGCGCGAGACGAATCGTCCCCTCGCGCACCGAGTGAATGACGCCTGCCGCGTCGAGGCGAGCGCTCGCGGCCTTCGCGTCGGCGGGACGGACGGACGCCGTTCCAGCATGGCTCTCGAGTGGTGTCACGAGCGCGACGCCTCGCTCGCGCGCACCCGCGAGCAACGCATGCGCGCAGCGGAGAATGTGCTCCGACACCGTGTGCGGGCCGATCTCACGCAGTAGCTCGAGACTCGCCGCCATTCCAGCGAAATCCTGATAGGGCAGCGTCACCTGCTCGAATCGACGCGCATCGCTGCGCCATGTGAGGTCGTAGTCGATCAGCTTCGAGAAGTCGTCCGAGCCGCGCACGGCCATCCAGCTCACCGGCTGGGGTGTGATCGAAGCCATCACGTCGCGGCGGACGTATGTAAATCCACTGCCCCACGGCCCGAGCAGCCACTTCTGCGCACCGCAGGCGAAGATGTCGACGGGCGTTTTCTCCAGGTCGAGCGTGAATGCGCCGAGGCCCTGAATGCCGTCGACGATGAAGTAGATGCCGCGATCGCGACACGCCGCGCCGAGTCGATCGAGATCAGCGACGGCGCCATTCGAGAATCCGACCCATGATACCGAAAGCGCCTTCACGTTCGGACGATCGAGCGCGGCGAGCAAGGCATCGTTGTCGAGAAGGCCGTCGCGCAGCGGGACGATATGCAGCGCGAAGCCGCGCGCTTCGGCTGCCGCCATCCATGGATATCGATTTGCCGGAAATTCAGAGTCCGGCACGACGACCTCATCGCCGGCTCCGAGTGGAAGACCCCAAGCAGCGAGGTTGAGGCCCGCGCCAGTGTTGATGGCGAGCCCGATTTCGGTTGCGCTCGCATTCACCATTTCGGCGACGAGCTCTCGGCATCTGGATAGCGCACCGAATTGATCGTCGAACCCGACGAGATGCGGCGTGGCGCGGCGTCGTGTGAAGTCGACTTGGGCGTCCACGGAGCGCTGCGGCAGCGGGCCGGTGCTCGCGGCATTCATGTATACGGTGTCGCCGCTGGACATCCAGGGGAACTCGTCGATCCGGAGTTTGGTGGTGTCTATCGGCATCGCTTGCTCATTGTCGTCCCCGCCAAATGGCGAGGAACCTGCATTCCAGGAACAGAATAACAGCAACTGACTGACTTGAATTATTGGAATTGTCTGGAATTGAATCTCTGCGCAGTTCGACTGTCGGCGACGCGAATCTATGCCGGCATCAGTCAGAAATTTGTATTTGTCGTCGCGTCAGGTGGACGATGCGCCTCTTTCCGGAGCTCGGAGCAAATTCCCAAAGATTCGCATGATTCAAGTCACGGAAGTCGCCGAAGTGGTGACGGGAAAAGCCATTCCCTCGGTCGCTTCGCTCCCGTCGCGACGACAGAGAGCTCTAGGTCCGCGCCGACGGCGGCGCGTCGATAACGCCGCTCTTCGCCGAATGGCGAGGATCGAGCGCATCGCGCAGTGCATCGCCGAGAAGATTGAAACCAAGCACCGCCGCGCCAATCGCCATACCCGGCGCAACAGACGTCCACGGCGCATTGCGCAACTGATTCAGGTCGCGACCATCCGCGATCATCGAGCCCCAGCTCGGCGTCGGCGGCTGAACGCCGAGTCCGAGGAACGAGAGCGCCGACTCGGCCATGATCGCCGCGGCGACGCCCAGCGTCACGGCGATGAGCACCGGAGCCACGACACTCGGCAGCACGTGTTGGAGCACGACGCGTGTGTCGCGCGCGCCGAGCGCCTTCGATGCCTGCACGAACTCGAGTTGTCGCACGACGAGCACCTGGCCGCGAACGAGGCGCGCCATTCCCGCCCAACCAACGACACCGATCGTCAGGAAGACGACGCCAAGTGACGGCTGCAGCGCAGCGGCCATCGCGATGAGCAGGAGCAGCGTGGGAAAGGCAAGCGTGACGTCAGCGAGACGCATGACCAGCTCGTCGATCCAGCCGCCGTAATAGCCGGCGATCAAACCCATCGTGAGTCCGATGAGCAGCGCGATAGACTGCGACACGATGCCCGCCGACAGCGAGACACGTGCGCCGAAGACGAGCCGCGCCCACACATCGCGCCCCTGGATGTCGGTGCCAAGCCAGTGGCTCGGCGATGGACCCTGCAGCTGGTTGACGAGATCGATGCGCAGCGGATCGTGATGCGACACGAGTGGCGCGAGCAGGGCGAGCAGCACCATCAGGACGATGACGCTTACGCCGAACCATGCTCGCTTGTCGCCTTTCAACGCTCGCGATGCGCGCTCGTTCACGAGGGATCTCCAAGCTCAGGTGGTGTGCCTGGCCGCTGATGCTTCCATCGGCGGTGCTGCCAGAAATACTGTTCGGGGTATTTGCGAACCCACCGCTCGAGCGTGTCCGTGTACGCACTGACGATGGCGTCCACGTCGCGCTCGCGCTCACCGGTGCGCGGCACGACGACCTCCTCGAACTTCATCGAATACTTCCCGTTCGGTTCACGCACCGCACACGTGAAAATGACCGGTGTGTTGAGACGCAAGGCAAATACGGCGGGACCACGCGGGGTCTTGGCGTAACGTCCAAAGAACGGCACCCACGTGGACGCGAGACCCGCCGCCCCCTGATCGAAGAGGAATGCGACGACGCCGTTGTCACGCAGCGAGCGTGGCACTCGCTTCACCGCTTCCGAATCGTGGATGACGTGCACGCTGAGCTGTTCGCGCGTCTCGGTCAGGTACGCCTCGAACATGGGATTCTGCATTCCACGCGCCACGGCTTCGAGCCGCGGTGTGCGCGCGGCGACGTAGGCCGCGCCCATCTCCCAGTTTCCGAGATGCCCCGAGACGATGATCACACCCCTGCCCCGCGATAGCGCCTCTTCGAGGACGTCCCATCCTTCGATCGCACCGAACAGTCCCATGATCTCGTCCTTCGAGTACTTGGGAAGGACCGCGGTCTCGATACTCGTTCGACCGAGATTTCCGTACGACTCGCGCGAGATGCGCAGCACCTCGGGCTCTGCGAGTCCGGGAAATGCCGCGCGCACCTGCCGCTCGACGACGGCGCGCCGAATCCCGAAAGGACTATAGATGAGCGCGCCGATCCATTCGCCAACGTCGCCAGCCCGGCGAAAGCTCAGTTTGCGCAGGATCGCCACCGCTCCGCGCAACGCGTAGAGCTCGAGGTAGTGCGAAAACGTCGTGCCCTTCAACGCGTCGCCCAGAGGGAGCGGTCACCTGCGGCAGCCGTTGAGGCGACGAAGCCGTCGATCATCGCCTTCTCGCCGAAGTCGCGCTTCGCACGCGTGTGTCCGGCGTTGCCCATCGCCTTGCGCGTTTCGTCATCCGCGAGAAAGCGTGCGACCGCCGACGCTGTGTCGCTCGGATCGGCCGGAGGCAGGAGAACACCGGCGATGCCATCGGGCACGTAGGTCGACACGAGCGGCGTCCGCTCGGCAATCACCGGCACGCGTGCCGCCATGAAGTCGAGACAGGCGAACGCGCCATCGTCGCCATCGGCGGCGACCCAACCCACGTCGGCCGCCGCGAGCACCTCGGGAGTGTTGTCGTTCTCGCGCAGGAAGCGGACGAGCGACGTAACGCCCAATGCCGCGGCGTGCATGCGCGTGTCGTCGGCATCGTCGGCACGACCAACGAGCACCAACCGCAGTGCCGGATGGCGTTCGGCGAGCAGCGCGAGCGTGCGCATGGCCGTGGTGACGCGACTCCCCGACTGCTGATCGATGACGCACACGATGAGTTGGGTGGCGTCAGTGAAGCCGAGCATCGCGCGCGACGCGGCACGTGCGTCCTTCACCTTGTCGACGTCCACGCCCAATGGCGCGACGAAGCTGCGGTCGCCGCCGCCCGAGCGCGCGCGATCGGCTTCGGTGCTGAAGAGGAGCAGCGACGTCGCCATCTTGCCCGCGAAGGTGCCGGTGCGGCCGACGCTCGCGATGCAGCCAGCAGGAATGCGGCGAATGACCGCGCCGCGCTCGGCGAGTCGCATCGCGGAGCTTGCGACGAGGTGCTCGCGCTCGGTGTGCAGGAAGACGACTTCGATGAACTTCTCCTTCAGCACTGCGCGCAGCCGCCACGCGTCCGGGCCAACGGAGCCGCTCGGCTGCACGGAGACGACCTCCAGGCCTTCAGCGATGAAGCGCTCTTCCGGTCCGCCGCCAGCACCACAGACCACCGTGACCTGTGCGCCCTGCGCGGCGAGTCCGCGCGCTGCCACGGCAAAGGCGCGCGACGCACCGCTCCAGTGGCTGGCCGTGTGATAGAAAAGGGTGCGCATGACTCAGCGCACTCCTGCGGGTTCGGCGTCGGTCACGACGGCATTCTCGCCACGCTGCAACTGGGCGGCGTGGAGGCGATAGTAGGTGCCACGGCGCGCGAGTAGCTCGGCGTGAGTGCCGCGCTCGATGATCTCGCCGCGGTCGAGGACGAGAATCTGGTCGGCGTGCACGACAGTTGAGAGACGATGAGCGATGACGAAGACGGTGCGGCCGGCGAGCAAGCGATCGATGGCCTCTTGCACGAGTCGTTCCGATTCGGTGTCGAGCGCCGACGTGGCCTCGTCGAGGATGAGAATGGGTGGATCGGTCAGAAGGGCACGTGCGATAGCGAGGCGCTGCCGCTGTCCGCCCGAAAGCCGGGTTCCGCGTTCGCCGAGCACCGTCGCGTAGCCCTCCGGCAGCTCCGAGATGAACGCGTGTGCGTTCGCCGCTCGCGCCGCCGCCTCGATCTGCGCGTCCGTGAACTTCTCCGCGGCGCCATATGCGATGTTGTTCCGCACGGTGTCGTTGAACAGCACGGTGTCCTGGCTGACGATGCCGGTGAGCCCGCGCAGCGACGCGAGCTTGATCTCGCGAGTGTCTACTCCGTCCAGCTTGATGGAGCCTTGCGACGGCTCGTAAAAGCGCGGAATCAGGTCGACGAGCGTGCTCTTCCCCGCTCCGCTCGCACCGACCAGCGCGATCACCTCGCCGCGACGGGCGACGAAGCTGACGTCCTGTAGCACCGGCTCTTCATCGTACGAGAACGAGACGTTCTCGAAAGCGATCGAATCGCGCAGGGCAGCAACCTCGCGCGTGCCGTGATCGAGAATGTTCTCCGTCGGCAAGTCGAGCACCTCGAACAATCGCTCGGCCGATGCAAACGACTGCTGCGCGGTGGTGGGCACCTGCGACAGCTGCTTGAGTGGCGGCAGCAGGCGCATGACCATGATCATGAAGGTCATGAGCGTGGCGCTGTCCATGTTGCCCGAGCCGGACAGCACTTCGCGCGCGCCGATCCAGAGGATCAGCATCGCGACCGAGGTGCCGATCAGTTCCGTCATGGGCTGCGAGAGCGACGCAATGCGCGTGATGCGCACCATGCCCGACGAGTAGCGATGGCTGGCCGCGGTGAAGCGTGAGTCTTCATACGGCTCGCCACGGAACGACTTCACGAGACGCACGCCACTCACGACTTCCTGCAGTACGCTCGTGATCTCGCCATAGTCGCCCCGCAGGCGACGGTGCCCCTTCCGCAGCTTGCGCAGCACTGGCTGCAGCGAGAGCGTCAACAGCGGCGCGATGACGAGCGCCACGAAGGTGAGACGCACCGAGTAGTTGAGCAAAATGACGATGGTGCCGATGATGGTCGCGGCGCTCAGGAGCGACCGTGTGACCATCTCGGTGATGAGCGCCTTCGTCTGCTCGGTGTCCGACAGCACGCGCGAGATGATCTGTCCCGTCTTCGTGTGCTGGAAATAGTTGAGCGGCAGCCGCTGCAGATGGCGGAAGACGCTGTCGCGAAGATCGCGCGTGACGTTCTCCTGCAGTGACGCACCGAGCTGTCCGCCGAGCCACACGAAGACGTTCTTCAAGAGGACGATGAGGATGATCGCGATCATCATCGTCTCCACGGAGCCGAGTCGGTCAGCGGGATTCAGGAATGCGCCGACCAACTTCTCCTGCAACGTGCTGATCCAGCTCGCCGTCTTCGAGATGAGCTGCGGCTCGCCGAACAGCGCGTTCAGGAAGGGAACGAGCAGCGTGAACGAAAAGACATCGAGGACGGCGGCGATGACGTTGCACGCGATGGTTCCCACCATCCGCCACGAGTGCGGCCGCAGGTATCGCAACAGTCGGCGGTACATGCGTCAGCGCTTCGGTGTGAGGAGGGACACCGGGAGGATGCACTCCTCCGGCGTCACGCCGCCGTGAAGAAAAGAGCCGCGATAACGGCTCTGGTATTCACGAAGCTTCGTCGGATAGACGAAGAAGCTGTCGCCCGTGGCGAGCAGCGTATTCGCACCCAGACCGCGGCGCGGTAGCTTGAGTGAATCCTCGTTCTTGAACAACAGCGCGTACTCCGGATTTTCGGCGCGAAGGTCCTCGCCGAACTTATAGCGCAGGTTCTGCGTGGCGTCACGCTTGGCGAATACAGTGGCCGGCGTGTGGCAGTGAATGGAGCCATGGTCGCTGGTGACGAGCACCTTCACCTTTCGTCGTGCCGCTTCCTGCAGCACGCTGAAGAGCGCTGAGCGCTTGAACCACTGGAGCGTGAGCTGTCGCAACGCGATCTCGTCGCGCGCGACTTCATACAGGATGGCGGATTCCGATCGACCGTGTGTCAGCAGGTCGACGAAGTTGAAGACGAACGCGCTGATCCCCTCGGGCGCGATGGCGTTGGCGAGCCGGCGTTCCAGCTCGTCCGCCTCGTACGACGACGAGATCTTGTCGTACTTCACCGGCACCTTGCGATTCATCTCGACGAGATGCGCCTCGAGGAGGTCCTTCTCGTGTGCGTTGAGCGTCTCGTCCTCGCGCTCGCCCCACCAATCGGGAAAGCGGGCCGCGATCTCGTTCGGGAAGAGACCACTGAAGAGCGCGTTGCGAGCATAGGGCGTGGCCGTAGGCAGCACGCCGAAATAGTGCGTGGTCTCGATCTCGAACAGCGGCGAGATGACCGGCTCGAGGAACTTCCACTGGTCGAGGCGCAGGCAGTCGATGACGATGAACGCGCAGGCCTTGTCCTGCTGGACCACCGGCATGAGGAACTCGCTGACGATGTCGATCGACAGTGGCGGGCGATCGCCCTCGAGGTTGGCGAGCCAATTAGGATAGGCGCGCGACATGTAGATCGCGAAGTCGCGGCGCAACTCGGGAAACAGTCCGCGCAGCGATTCGTGCAGCCCCATCTCATTCGCCGCAGTGAGGTCCAGGTCCCATTGGACCATCTCGAGGTAGCGGTCGATCCAACCGCGCCAGTCGAGGTCGCGGAGCGACTCGCTTTGCATCGCGCGAAAGCGGTCGACGAATGAGCGCGCGACGACCTGCTGCCGGATTCGCGGGCCCTCGAGAAGGCCGGAGACCATGGCATGGACCTGCCGCGGCGTCACCGGCTTGACGAGGTACCCAGCGATGTTCTTGCCTAGCGCCTCGGTGAGGGTGTTGTCTTCCTCACTCTTGGTGACCATGACGATCTGGAGGGTCGGCGCGATCTCGCGGATCTCCCGCAGCGCCTCGAGGCCGCGCGTCCCCGGCATCTGTTCGTCGAGCAGAACGAGGTCGAACGGGCGACGCCGAACCAGCTCGAGCGCATCGTCGGCGTTCGTGGCGGTTTCGACTTCGAACCCCTTGTCACGCAAGAAGATGCGATGTGGCTCGAGCAGTTCCGCCTCGTCGTCGACCCAGAGGACGGCCTTGACCTGAAGAGGCATGGCTCAAAGCTAACTATAGGAAGACAGGATGACAGGAAGACAGGATGACGGAAACTGTCCTCCTGTCCTCCTGTTCTCCTGTCCTCCGGTCCTCCACATTTACCGAGTGCCACCCAGCCTTCCCTACGCCCTCTCGGCGCCGAGCTTCCGATTCCGCCATCTCGCCAGCCTCGCCGGCCGGGCACCCATCGGTGGGGCGCGGGAGGTGGCGCTCGCGTGCTTCGTGGCGGCCAGGCTCGCGCACGAATGCACCCGCGACCTCGACGATGACCGCGATGCCCGCGCCGCGCGGTGCGCCGGGGCCAAGGCATGGCTCGGGACGCTGGCGCTGCCTGTCGCCGTCCGAACGCCGGTCATCAAGTGTGCCGACCTGAGCATCGACGGGCTGTCCGCCCCGGTCGCGAAGGAGATCGCCGCACTCGCAGCCGCGGCGACGTCATTCCTCGACCCGCAGTCGCGCGCCGAGTTGGATGCCCTGAGTGCTTCCCTGAGGGGCTGACCTTCGACATTTGTTTGGGAAAGAGCGGGTTTTCCTTGCTCCGCTCGCTCGATGAACCGTATCTTGGGCCATGCCGCGCGGCGCAGATATATCTCCCCTGTCGCTCCTGCTTGGCCGCGTCGACGCTGTTGCCGATGGGGCTTCGCCAGCTGACACCGTCCCTTCCGGGTTCCCGAGCCTCGACAAGCTCCTCGGGGGCGGGTTGCGGCGTGGCGACCTCATCGTTCTCGGAGGGGACGTGGGCAGCGGCAAGAGTGCCTTTGCGCTGGCCGTGGCGCTCCGGGTGTCGCAGGAGGGTCACCGGACGCTGTTCTACTCCGGCGAAATGATCGCCGACCGTGTGCTCGAGCGCGCCCTCGCCATCGAGGGCCGCACGCGCGTGGACGACCTCAGGCGCGGAACGCTCGACGACATCACCCGCGCGAGCGTGGGCGCTGCGGCGGTTCGCCTGCGCGACGACCTGCCCATCATCGAGCGCGCACCGACGCGCGGCATTTCCGCCATCGCCGAGGAAATTCAGGCGCTCAAGGACATCGCGCTCGTGGTGGTCGACGGGCTTCACGCCCTGCTGCCCGGCGTCCGCGACACGGCGGAGGAAGCGGCCACCGCGGTGCGGGCGCTCAAACAATTGGCGCTCGACACGAGAGTCGCCGTGCTGGTGACCAGTCCGCTACCGGGACTCATCGCGCGCGACGATCATCGTCCCATTCTCGACGATTTCGGCGCGCAGGGAGCGGTGAAGGAGCGCGCGGACGTAGTGCTCGCGCTGTTTCGTGAAGGAATGTACGATAGCGCCCGCGGTATCGAAGGCGCGACCGAGCTGCTCGTGCGGAAGAATCGCAACGGCGGCACGGGCTACGTGGACCTGTATTTCTACGCACAGTGGATGCGCTTCGAAGACATGCTCGACCCCGACCGCTAGGAGGCGGTTGCATACGTATGTTCAAGCCCCCCATGATCTCCGCCCTTCTCGTCCTGGGTCTCTCCGCCTGCGCCACGGGCGGAATGACCACCGGCGAATCCGTGTCGCGGCTGGAGCAGCAACAGAAGTCCGCGCCGGCCTCGGCAGCGGTCAACCGATCCCTCGGCATCGCCTACTACAAGGCTGCGCGCTATCCCGACGCCCGCGCGGCGCTTGAGACGGCGACGCGCCTCGACCCTAAAGACGGAACGACTGCACTCTACCTCGGCCTCACCGCCGAGGAGCTCGGCGATCTTCCTGCGGCGAAGGCGGCGTATTCGTCATACATCACGTATGGCCGTACGAGTCGCGTGCGCAGCCAACTACAGTCGCGGCTCGCGGCGCTGACGCGGAAGGAGATCGACGTCGACGCCAAAAAGGCGGTGCAGCAGGAGGCCTCGCTCGCCGGACAGCCGACGTCGCCCAGGGTGGTTGCGGTAATGCCCCTTCGGTTCTCGGGACCGGACACCTCGCTGCGGCCATTGGAGCGCGGCTTTGCCGACCTCCTCACGACCGACCTCGCGCGCTCCTCCCAGCTGACGCTCGTGGAGCGGTCGCGGATGCAGGCGCTGCTCGACGAAATCGCGCTTCAGCGCAGCGGCGCCACCGACGCGACGAGCAACGTCCGTGCAGGCAAGCTGGTACGCGCGGGACGCGTCGTTCAGGGCTCGCTGAATCAGGCGGGCGCATTCGACCTGCGCGCTGACGCCGCGGTCGTCGACGTCCCCACGAGCCAGATTCGCGGAACGGTCAACGCCTCGGACCAGCTCGAGGCGGTGTTCAACCTCGAGAAGCGGCTTGCCCTCGATCTCTTTTCGCAGCTTGGCGTCACGCTGTCGCCTGCGGAGCGCAATTTGATCGAGCAGCGGCCCACGCGCTCGATGCAGGCGTTCCTTGCGTACAGCCGCGGCCTCACGGCCGAGGACGAAGGGCGTTACGACGATGCGGCTCGCTACTTCAATGAGGCCGTTCGCATCGATCCC
>JAQBPV010000229.1 GCA_028287345.1 Gemmatimonadota bacterium | reverse complement strand
CCCGCCGCGGCATTCTTGATCGCGGCCGCCCAATACGCTGCACCGCCGCGTCGCTTGCCCGTCGCATCGGGCCTCGGTTCTAACGCACCGTGGAAGTCGTTCGTGCCGATGATGCGCAGCCGCGTCGCCGGTCGAGGTTTCGCAGCCGTCCTGGAAGTCGCGCCAACGGCGTGCGCATCCTCGCGGTTGTCGCGCCGAAGCTCCCTGTAAAGACTCGCGACCGAAGAAGAAGGCTCGATGCGCCAGTTATTCGTGAAGTAGTCGGACGGAGTGATGGTGCCCTTGCGGCGAACCTCGTCGACCAGCAGCTGGCGAATCTCCTGCTGTTTGTCGTAGACGACAGGCGCGCCACTCAACATGGCGTAGCCGCCGCCACCCGTCTGGCGATAGTTGTTGAGTGCCATCGTGAACGTGTCGGTCGGCTGGACGGCGCGGCCCTTCACCTCGAGACGCGTCACGCGCTGGCCGATGGGCCGCGAGACGTCGAGCGTATAATCGGCGCCTGAGACGATGTCGAAGTTGAAGCCGGGTATGGAGGGGTCGACAGACCCCGACGTTTTATAGTATTTCGCGCTCTGCTCGAGATAGTCGCGCAGCTGCTGCCCGGTAATGCGGATGGCCCGCAGCGTATTATCGTACGGATAGAGCGCCTGGAGTCGGGCCGCGGTGATCGCACCGGAATCGAGCGATGCGTCGAGCGAGAACGCCGCCGTCGACGCGAGGTCGCTTCCCGCTGCGCGACGTTCCGTCTCGAGGATGAAGTCGATGAGCGGTGTGTCGGCGACGCGCGCAGAATCCGCGCGCCATGCGACGGGCGTCCGTCCGATCGGCGCCGTCACGAATGCGATCGTCGCGCGATGCGAGGCGTCAGTCGCCGCAAGAACGACTGGATCCTCGCGATGACGCGCGCTCTGCACGACGGTCGACGACTTGCCCTCGACCGCCCATTTCCCGCTCTGCTTCGACAATGCGAGGTGTGCCACCGCCACGCTCGTCGCCCAATTCTTCGGCTGCATCAGCAGCACGCCATTGATCACCGTGTCGGCGACTTCCTGGTGAGAATGGCCATACAGAATGAGATCGATCCCTGGCACCTCACGCGCCACGCGCGCGGCGACGTTCTCACTCGGCAGCTTGGTCGCGACGGTGTCGTAGCTCGACTCGCCGGTCAGACCCGAGTGCACCGTCAGGATGACGACATCCGCGCCGGCAGCGCGGACATCGGCGACTGCCGTCCGCACCGCCGGCACGATGTCCTGGATGACGAGGCGATCCTTGAGGTTGTCGCGGTCCCAGACGTTCGAGCCAGGCGTGGTTGCGCCGACGATGCCCACGCGCACGGGTCCACGCTCGACGATCGTCCAGCTTGGATAGGCATGCGCGCCGTTCGGCCGTACGGCGTTCACCGCCATAAACGGAAAGCTCGCCCGCGCGATCGTCTTGTCGAGGAATGGACCGCCGTAGTTGAACTCGTGATTGCCGATCGCCGCGGCATCGTACTTCATCGCGTTCATCGCAGCGATGACCGGATGCGGCGCATCTGGATTTACCCTGGCGGCCGCATACGTCAGCGAGTTCCCCTGCAGCAGATCGCCCGCGTCGATCAACACGACTCGGTCCGGGGCGCTTCGCCTCACCGAGTCGATTATCGTCGCGGCGCGCGTAAGACCTCTGACGCTGTCGGGCCGATTCGACTCGTAGTTCCAGCCGCGAAGGCGGCCATGGGTGTCAGTCGTACCGGCGACGACCAGGTCGTACGCTATGACGCCCCCGCCAGTGGACGAAGGGGGTACGCAACCAGCCGCGACAGCAACCGCTGCGGCGGCGAGAGATGAACGGATCCGCATGGCGAAAAGCTAGTCGGCGACGCTCAGCCGCACTATATACACGACCGTGACAGAGCGGTCCTGCACGCGAGCCCATGCACCCGCCACCTTTCCTCCACCCTCCAAGACGCCGAGAAGGGCGATCACATGAAGCCCCTGATCATCGGCGTCGCCGGAGGCACTGGATCTGGCAAGAGCACCGTGGCACGCAATGTCGCCGCCGCACTGGGGGACGCCTCGGTCGCTTTCATCGACATGGACGCCTACTACCTCGATCACGGACACCTGTCGCTCGAGGAACGAAAGAGGGTCAACTGGGATCACCCCAACGCATTCGACTGGGATCACCTCGTCAGCCAGCTCGCGCAGCTCGCCGGCGGCGAAGCGATCGACAAGCCGGTGTACGACTTCGTGAATCATGCCCGTAGTCACGACACCGTACGCATCCCTCCCGCCGACGTCGTCGTCATCGACGGTATTCTCCTCTTCGTCGACTCGCGCGTCCGCGAGCTCTGCGACGTCAAGGTCTTCGTCGACGCCGACGCCGACGTCCGGCTCATCCGCCGCATCCGGCGCGACATGGCCAAGCGCGGACGACCGCTCGCGGAAATCCTCGAGCAGTACCTCTCCACCGTTCAGCCGATGCACCTCGAGTTCGTCGAGCCGAGCAAGCGCTATGCTGACGTCATCGTCCCTCGCGGCGGGCACAATCCGGTCGCCATCGAGATGATCGTGGCCAAGATCTCACGACGCATCCAGGCAGGAGCTGTATGACCGGAGTGGCACCAGTAACGGGCGAACGGATTCTCGTCGTCGACGACGAAGCCGACATCGTCGCACTCGTTGCCTACCATCTCGCGAAGAGTGGTTATCGCGTCTCCACCGCGAGCTCCGGCAACGAAGCGCTCGACGCGGCGCGCCGCGAACGACCCGCCCTCATCGTGCTCGACCTGATGCTGCCCGGCATGTCCGGTTACGACGTCCTCGAGCACCTGCGTGCGAGCGACGCCACACGCGACATCGCAGTCCTCATGCTCACCGCCCGGCGCGAAGAACAGGATCGCATTCAGGGACTCGCACTCGGCGCCGACGACTATCTCACCAAGCCGTTCAGCCCCCAGGAGCTCGTGCTCCGCGTCGGCGCCATTCTTCGCCGAGTGGGCGCGAGTGCGGTGAGTGGCGGTGACAAGATTCAGATCGGCCCACTGGTGATCGACTGCGCTGCGCACCTGGTGCACGTGGACGCACAACCCATCGAGCTGACACCCACCGAGTTCAAGCTCCTGTTGACGCTCGCCGAGCGGCGCGGGCGCGTTCAAGCGCGCGCGCACCTGCTCGAGACGGTGTGGGAGGCCGCGCCCGACATCCAAACGCGCACCGTGGACATGCACGTACAGCGGTTGCGCGCAAAGCTCGGCGTGGCCGGTGATCTCATCGAGACCGTCCGCGGCTTCGGCTACCGGATTCGCGCGCCGCAGAGCCGGCTCGCGTGAGGCTCGCGAGTCGACTGCTCGCTGGCTCGCTCATTGTCGTCACGGCGCTCGTTGCGGCGATCGTCCTGATCGCGGGCAGCCGATTGCACGCAAGGCTTCTCGAGGAGAAGACGGATGAGCTCTCGCGCGCGGCACGTGTCGTCGCCGCCCACTGGAGCCCAGGCATCGACGCCGACTCGCTCGCCCACACCGACGGCGCGGCGCTCGGCTATCGCGTCACGCTGATCGACAGCGCAGGCAATGTGGTCGGCGATGCGGAGTTCAGTCCCGACGCTCGCCGCCGACTGGAGAATCACGCGACGCGGCCCGAAATCATCGCCGCTCGAGCCAGCGGAATCGGCTCGGCGCTGCGGCAGAGCGCATCGGCCGGCGACGAAGAGCTCTATGTCGCCGTCAGGCATCCGCTCGGCTTCACGCGCGTTTCGATAACGACGGCCCGGCTCGAGAGCGTCGTGAATGGCGCACAGCGTGACGTTCTCGCGAGCGGGCTCGTTGCGCTCGGCGGTGCGCTGATTCTCGCGCTGTTCTTTGCGCGGAGCATCTCGCAGCCCGTGGTCGAGCTGCGAGACGTGGCTCGAGCGATTGCCGGCGGCGACCTGTCGCGCCGCCCTGCCCTCTCCGCTCCCGGCGAGATCGGCGACCTCGCCACCGCGCTACAGCGAATGACTGAGCAGCTCGCCACGCGCGTGGCGGCGCTGCAGGAAGACGACTTGCTCATGATCGCGCTCATCGAGTCGCTCGAGGAAGGCGTCCTCGCCCTCGACGACCGAGGCACCGTCGTGCGCATCAACGAGCGCGGGCGCGCGCTGCTCAACGTACAAACGCCATTGCCCATCGCGCCTGAGCACCTGCCGCGCGAGCACGCCGTGCGCGCCGCCATCGCGGATGCACTCGCTGGGGAAGCCACGGCGCCCCAGGAAATGACCCTGTTCGATCGTACCGTCACGGTCTCGGCGCGACCGCTGCCGACCGCCGGCGCCGTCGTGACGATTCTCGACCTAACCATGCTGCGCCGTTTGGAGACCATCCGGCGCGACTTCGTCGCCAACGTCTCGCACGAATTGAAGACGCCACTCACCGTCGTGAGCGGCTACGCCGAAACACTGCTCGACGAGGGCATTCCAACAGAGCAGCGGCGCAAGTTCGTCAAGACCATTCGCGACAACGCGATGCGCATGCAGCGCATCGTGGACGAGCTGCTCGACCTCTCGCGCATCGAGAGCGGCGGATGGCGGCCGAAGCTCGCCACGGTGGACGTCACCGGCGTGGTGTCGGATGTCTTCATGGCGCTGCAGCCGAGCGCCAACGGCAAGGGCCTGACGTTGGTGTCGGATATCTCTCCAGACGCAGTGCGGCTCACCGCCGACCACACAGCGTTCCGCCAGGTCATCACGAACCTCGTGGAGAACGCGGTTCGCTACACGAAGGAGGGCTCGATCACTCTCCAGACGCGACGCGGAGATGGCGGCGTGTGGGTAGACGTTCGCGATACCGGCGTGGGCATCGCGGCCGAGCATCTACCGCGCATCTTCGAGCGGTTCTATCGCGTGGACGCGGGACGTTCACGTGAGCAGGGCGGCACAGGACTCGGCCTCGCTATCGTGCGCCACCTGATGGAAGCGCACGGGGGACGAGTGGAGGCGGCGAGTACGCTCGGCAAGGGCACCACGATCAGCGCATTCTTTCCCTCGGGAAAGCCTGCCTAGAAGTTGACGACGAAGTGCAGGTAATATCCCTTCGACGGATTGGGAGGAAGGCTTGTTCCGTGCGACGTCAGCTGCTCCTGGTAGTCGAGCGTGACCTGCGACTGCGTCGAGATGTCTGCGAAGACGCCAGCGATGAGCGTGTGATACGCGTCTGACGACACCGTCGGTTGCACGAATCCCGAGCTCGTCGCCGTCGGATTCACGCGATCGTACCGGGTGACGATACCGAATGGCGACTTGCCGTCGGCGCTCTGAAACGCCAGCGGCCGAATTAGAAAGATTCCCGAGACGAGACGCGCTGTGAGGCTCGAGAGCGCGCGCGGACTCGCGTTCGTGTTGTCGCCCACCTCTCCTTCCTCCATCCGCTGCGCCAGTTCCGCGCCCACCACAAGGCGCTGATCCCGGATCCCGGTGAAGAGACCAGCGCGGTTGCGCGCGAGGGCGTCGCCGATCGCCCCGTTCTGTCCGGCGCCGCCATTCACGAATGCGCTCGCGGTGGCTCCGCGGTATGCCCAGCCGGTGATGGTGAAGTTCTTCCACAATGGCGAGACGTCTCGCGTCGCCAGGGGCGTGAGAGAGACGCGCATCGCGAAATCCTTGAACCGGTCGCGCTCGCGCGCAGTGTAGCCTGGTCCATTCACGATGGTCGCGTAGACTTCACCGTTCTTGTTCGGAAGCGCGTACAGCGCCGCGACCCCGACGTCGGCAGACGCGAAGAACTGCGCGCGCTCGACAGCCGATTGACTGAGATAGCGCGGCCAGAAGTTCTCGAAGTGGTCGATGACGACGTTCTGGAGAATGCCGATCCGCCCGATGAGCTGCGCGCCGGACGCCTGTCGCGTGCCGTCGTATTGGAGGTACGCGAACTTGGCGCGAACGGTGTACGCGTTCGCCGCTGTCTCGGTGCTCTGATAGACGTCCGTCGTCACGCGCACGCTCACGTGCTCGCCAGCGGTCGTCCGAAAGGTCAGGTATGCCCGATCGACGACGAAGGCGTTGTTGTTCTGGTTGGGAAACTGATTGGTGCTCGTGGGCAGCTGATAGTTGTAGCTGCCAAAGACGAGGCCAGAGAAGAGCGGTGACGCCGGCGCGGGCGTCTGGGCGGCGAGCGGCGCAAAGCCGGCCAGCGCGGCCAGCCCAGCGGCGGCCTTCCAATATGACATGTCAGGGAGTGCAGGAAGAAAGGCGCCTACGGATTGCCGCGCCAATCTCCCAAGACGACTATCAACCGAGCTTGGTCAATCAGTCGGCGCGGTGGTAGCGGGACTTGAACCATCGCACCATCATGCCCACGCGATCAGCAACGGAATCCCCCACGGCCGCCTGGCCGCGCGCATTTATCTCGGGGCCTGCCCGCTGCGCGACCGACCGGACGATGCCCAAGGCGCTTTCGGGCGGAATGCCCTGAAGTCGCGCATAGTCGGCAAACTCGTCCACCACGACGCGCAGCGAGCTGCGCGTCCCGCCACGCCGAAGCACGGCAATCATCTGCGCCTCGAGTCGATCCTGGCGCGGTGTCAGCGGCGACGGCGACTCGACAATGCCCGTGTTCGTCATACTCCAGCAACTCCTCCCGGTAGGTGTAGAAGCATGATCCGCCCGGGTGGGAGAAGCAATGCAAACGGACGCCCCGGAGATCACAGCTGTGTAACGATGCTGTGACCGGCGGGGCTTGAATGGCTACTTCGCGGCCAGCGCGACCGTATCGAGCCGCTTGAGGAGCTGCTTCGACATCGCCGCTGGCAGCGGCGCATAGTCGAGCGACGCCGCCGACTTCTCGCCTTCCGTCAGCGCCCAGCGCACGAAGTCCAACAGCTTCTTTCCCTTCGCCGCGTCGCTCTGCTGCTTGTAGACGAGCAGCCAGGTGAACGACGAGATCGGATACGCGTCCTTGCCCGCCGAATTCACGATCGAGACGCGGTAGTCCGTGTTCGCTGGCAGCTTGGATACTGCGCCGGCAGCCGCTGCGGTCACGGCAGCGATGGTCGGAGTGACGAACGCGCCGGCGGAATTCTTCATGTCGGCGTAGGCGAGCTTGTTCTGCTTGGCATACGCGAGCTCGATGTAGCCGATGGAACCAGGAATCTGCCGGACCTGTCCTGCTACCCCTTCGTTGCCCTTGCCCCCGAGCCCCACTGGCCACTGCACTTCCTTGCCCTTGCCTGGCTTTGCAGCCCATGCCGGGCTCACACTGGCGAGGTAGTCGGTGAAGACGTAGCTCGTACCCGACCCGTCGGAACGGTGCACGACGAGGATGTCGGTGGTTGGAAGCGTCACGCCCTTGTTGAGCGCAGCGATTCGCGGGTCGTTCCACTTCGTGACCTTGCCGAGGAAGATGTCGGCCAGCGTGGTGCCGTCGAGCCGCAGCGTCGTCTTGATCTCCGGCACGTTGTACGTCACGACGACAGCGCCGAGCACCGTGGGGATGTGAATCACGGGCCCGCCCTTCGCCTTCCCGAGCTCGTCATCGGACATCGGGGCATCGGTCGCACCGAAGTCCACGGTCTGCTCGGAGAGCTGACGAATGCCACCGCCCGAGCCGATCGGCTGGTAGTTGATCTTCACGCCCGTCTTTGTGGCGTAGTCGCTGAACCACTTGCTGTAGATCGGATTCGGGAACGTTGCGCCTGCGCCCGTCAGGTCCTGCGCCGTCGCAGGCGCGGCGTACGCGGCCATCGCGGCCGCGACCAACGCGATTCTGGAAACGAGTCTCACAACAAAACTCCTCGAGGAGGGACAGTTCGACTTAAAAGTTCACGATGAAATGCGCGTAGTACGTCTTCGACTGCGTGGGCGGAGCGATGCCGACGCTGTTGCTGGAGTTGAGTGCTTCCTGATAGTCCAGCGCCAATTGCGCCTTCTGCGACAGATCGTAGAAGACGCCGCCGATGAACACGTGGTATGCGTTGTCGGTGAGCGGCGCGCCCGGAGATACGAAACCACTCGTGCTCGAAGCCGGCGTCACGGCGTCGTAACGAGCGAGTAACCCGAAGGGCGATTTACCGTCTGCGTGTGCGAAGGCGAAGGGACGCACGACGGTATAGCCCGAGAGCAGCCGTCCCGTGGTCTCCGTCTTGTTGCGCACCGC
>JAQBPV010000199.1 GCA_028287345.1 Gemmatimonadota bacterium | reverse complement strand
GTCACGAAACTCGTTCATCGAGAGACCTCTCATGACGAGCGCCGGCGCGATCACGTGCTGCAGGATCCGCCAGTCTTCCTTGTGTAGCTGAGCTGATGACATTCGTGCCTCCGCAGACACTTACGGCCTGCACGGCGCGAACTTGATGAAGCAGCGTGACGCTTTACTCGATCAGCTCGCCGGAGCCGTCGCGGCGCCGCTCCGCCGCCGTGGTCCACGAGACAAAACCGTGCTCCAGCGCGTCCGCGAGGCATTCCGCGAGCGTCTCCAGCCTCGCGCGCGAACGCTGCTCCGTGCCGTCGGCGTGAACGGCCCGCCAGTACCAGGTGTTGTCTCCCGTGTATGAGAAGCTCCAGCGCGTCCTTCGCTCGGAGTGAGCGGGTGTTTGGACCATCGTTGCCTCCCCTCCCCGGTGCCGGCGGGCTCAGGGGGGAACGATAACCCAAACGGGCTGGCGTACCAAATACCGAGGGGTCACAAACGGCTGGCGGCCCGGTTTGAAAGTCCTGCGGCGCCCGTTGCCGCGTCTCCCCGAGCTTCGGTATATTCGCCGCATCGGCCCGGGGGTGTGAACATGGAGCGATGGGAGTTCGATCACAACGACGAGGCGCGCGGCTGGCGCTGGCTGTGCGTCGACACCGAGACGCAGTTCGTGCGACGCTGCTGCGACCGCTACTTCGAAAGCCTGCGCGACTGCGTCGAGAACGCGGTGGAGCACGGCTACGAGGTGCCGCTGAAGCAGGCCTGATTCAAGCGGCGCAGCGCGGCACCACGGAAGGTCATCACGCGAGCGGATGCCGGGTGATCGCCTCAGCCAGTTCTTTTTCGTTGGTCAGGTCGAGCCTCAGCGGCGTCATCGAAACAAAGCCGTGATCGACAGCCCAGCGGTCGGTCCCCTCTTCCGTCTCCTCGATCGGAATCACCGTGAACCAGTAGTGCTCGCGGCCCATCGGGTCCTTGCCGGGCACGACCTTGCCGTCGTACTGCTTCACCGACTGGCGAGTCCAGCGCATGCCTTTCGGGCGCGTCATCGGAAAGTTCACGTTGACGAGCGAGAGGCGCTCATCCGGCAGCAGGATCTCCAGCGCCTTGGCCGCCCACTCCTTGAGCATGTCCCAGTCGGGCTCGTCCTCGCCTACCGGCGTGCTGAACGCGAAGCCGCGCATGCCGAAGAGCACCGCCTGCTTGGCCGCGGCGAGCGTGCCCGAATGCCACAGGCCGTTGCCGAGGTTGAGCCCGAGGTTGATGCCTGAGAGCACCACGTCGACCTTGTCCCAGGCATAGGTGCCCAGCGCCACGCAATCGCCCGGTGTGCCGTTCACGCGCCAGGCGTCGACGCCTTTCATCGGCGTGCGCTTGATCGTGAGCGGGCGCGAGGCGGTGATCGCATGGCTCGCGGAGGACATCTCCACGTCGGGCGCGACGATCCGCACGTCGCCGAACTGCTGCGCGACCTGCGCGAGCGCACAGATGCCGGGGCTGTAAACCCCGTCGTCGTTGGCTATCAGTATCCGCATGTTTTCTCCTGGCGATGCTCGGCCGGTTACCGGTATGTTTGTTGCTCCGGACCCGCCCATTCCCATGACGAGACGCAATCTTCGTGCGCATCAGCCTCATCCATAATCCCGGCGCGGGTGACGACGACCAGCCCGACGCCGAAGCGCTTTCGCGCCTGCTGCGCCGCCACGGCCACGCGGTGCGTTATCAGCCGGGCGACGAGGACACGTGGCCGGCCGTGCTCGACGAGCCTGCCGATCTCATCGTCGTCGCGGGCGGCGACGGCACCGTCGGACGCGTCGCCAAGAAGCTCATCGGGCGCGACCTGACGCTCGCACCGCTCCCGCTCGGCACGGCGAACAACATTTCGAAGACCCTCGGGCTCCTCGACTACACGCTGGACGAGATCGTCGCAGGCTGGGAGAACGGCGAGCGCATCCGCTTCGACGCAGGCGTCGCGAACGGCCCGTGGGGCTCGCGCTATTTCATGGAAGCGGTCGGCATCGGGCTTTTCGCGCGCACCCTTTCAGTCGCGGACAGGAACAAAACGCTGAAGAAGCTCGGCGACGCGGAAGCGAAGCTCGCGTACGCGCTCGACATGCTGCGCGACCGCCTCCACGCGTGCCCGCACCACCGCCTCCAGATGATGCTCGACGGCACGCCCAGAACCGGCAACTACGTGCTCTTCGAAGCGATGAACATGGAGTTCGTCGGGCCCAACCTCTACCTCGCGCCCGACATGGACCCCGACGACGGCATGCTCGACCTCGTGCTGGTCACTGCAGAAGAGCGCGACGCGCTCGAAGAACCGCTCGAGAACTGGCGCGACGGCGAGCCCCACGTGCCGGATCTCACGCGCATACGCGCGGCCACGATCGAGCTCGAATGGACCGGATTCGACGTGCACATCGACGACGAGGCATGGCCGCCGAAAGACACTGACGCCGACTCCGCCCTGACCCGCATCGAGCTCAAGGTCGAACGCGACGCCGTGGCGTTTCTAGCGCCGCAGAGGCAGCTGAAGCGCGCATGAACGGCGACCCCCTGCCCCATCCCGACCTCGGCCAGTCGATCGAGATCATGCGCCACGCGCACGAAGGCCAGCTCGACAAATCCGGCCGGCCCTATTACCTGCATCCGCTGCGTGCCGCGATGCGCCTCATCCACTGCACCCCGGTAGAGCGCCACGCGGCGCTGCTGCACGACGTCGTCGAAGACACCCCGCTCACCCTCGATGACCTGAAAGCGCTCGGCTACAGCGAGGAAGTGCTCGAGCTCGTCGACATCCTCACGCGGCGTATGCCTGCGGGCGAAAGCCACCGCGAGTATCTCGAGCGCATCGTCGACAGCGGCAACGTGAAAGCGCTGCGGTGAAGCTCGCCGACGTGCTCGACAACATGAGCCCGGCGCGGTCGAGATCGCTACCGCCCGAGCACCAGGGGATGAAGCACCGCTTTGCGAAAGACCTGCAGCGCATCGCGGAGGCGCTGCAGGAGATGGGGGACGAGCTGTCGGGGACGATCGTGCGAAGCGATTTGTAGCGGGGCGTTACGCAATCACCATCTCCTGAGGCGTCCATCCTCCATAGGGACCGAACGTCGCGCTCGCGATGCTCTGCGGCCCGTTCATGATCCACATCGCGAGGCCGCCGTTCGCGTCCTGCCAGATCAGGTCGGTCTTATCGTCGCCGTTGAAGTCGACCTGCCCCGGCAGGACGTCGGCCATCCGCAACGCGGTCAGACCGGGGCTCGGCGCGTAGTTCTGCGACGCGGTATTCGTAACGCCATTCATCGTCCACACGCTGATCTCGCCGTTGGTGTGCCTCCACAGCAGATCGCTCTTGCCGTCGCCGTTGAAATCCGCATGCAGCCCGGCAACACTCCACCCCGCCCACGGACCGAAGATCGCGGACGCCGTGTCGTTCACGCCGTCCATGGTCCAGAGCGCAACCGCGCCGTTTGCGTGCTTCCACATCAGATCGCTCTTGCCGTCGCCGTTGAAGTCGTTGCGGCTGTCCACCAGCGACCAGCCCGGCTGCGTGAAGGTCCTGGACGACGAGATCGAAGACCCGTTCATCAGCCACAACGCCACCGAGCCGTCGCTGTGCGTCCAGACGAGGTCGGTCTTGCCGTCACCGTTGAAGTCACTGCGGCTGTCGAAGAGGCTCCACTGGGTCGAGAGCGAGTAGTTCTGCGAGCCGCTGTCGCTGACCCCGTTCATCGTCCATACGCTGACTTCACCCCCGGAATACCGCCACAGCAGGTCGTTCCTGCCGTCCGCGTTGAAGTCGACCTGGTGATCGAGCACCGTCCAGCCGCCATACGCGTAGCTCGCCGTCGCCTGCGTGGACGCACCGTTCATCGTCCACAGCGTCGCGCCGCCGCCGGCGTGGTTCCACAACAGGTCGTCCTTGCCGTCGCCGTTGAAGTCGACGCGCGCCTTCATCAGCGTGCGGTCGGCCGCCATGCTGAAGTTCTGGGAGGACGTGTCGTTGACCCCGTCCAGGGTCCACACACTGGCTTCCCCGCTGGCGTGACGCCACAGCAGGTCGCTCTTGCCGTCACCGTTGAAGTCGCGCCCGCTGTCGATCGCAGTCCAGCCGCCGTACGGACCGAAGGTGCGCGCGGCGCCGATGCCGCTCCCGTTCATCGCCCACAGCGTGACGGCGCCGTCGGGATCCTTCCATGCGATATCGTGCCGGCCGTCGCCATTGAAATCGGCGTGACTGGACAACAGCGTGCGACCGGCAACGCCGCCATGATTCGCGCCGGAATCCTGCACGCCGTTCATCGTCCAGACACTCGCCTCGCCGCCCGTACTCAGCCACAGAAGATCGTTCGTGCTATCCCCGTTGAAGTTCGTGGTGGCCGAATAATCGGCCGGCCTCACGAGCACATTGCCGAACTGAAGCCGCTCGATGCCCGTGAGGCTGTCCGTACCCTCCTGTCCGCTCACCACGAATCCCGTGCTGCTCCTGGTTACCGTATAGGCGCTCTTCGGACCCGAGTACCTGGCGGTGTCGAATCCCGAGCCGCCGTTGACCACGTCATCGCCCGGACCGCCGATGAGGATATCCGAGCCTGCGCCACCGTCCACTCTGTCAGCGCCGTCGCCCGCATCGATGGTGTCGTCACCGCCCGCGCCATTGATGGTGTCGTTTCCGCCGAGTCCTTCGAGAAAGTTCGGGAGGCCGTCGCCGCCGAGGAAGTCTCCTCGAGCCGTGCCCACTACGTTCTCGATCGCCGTCAACGCCGCCAGCTGCGCGCCGGTGGCAAAGGTGATCTCGTCCCGCGTATAGGCCTGGCTGGACGGCAGGTTCGCCCAGACTGCCGTCCCCGCCGCGGAGAAGTCCGCCGTGTCGATCCCAATGCCGCCGTCGAAGCTGTCGAGGCCGCCGCTCCAGATGAGCCTGTCGTCGCCCGCGGCGCCGAGCAGTGTGTCCGAGCCGGCGCGGCCGTCTAGCCGATTGTTCCCGCTGTTGCCCTCGATGCGGTTGTCGCGGTCGTTGCCGGTACCATCGATGTTCGCAGGACCGGTGAGCGTCAGGTTCTCGGCGCTCGAAGGCACCGTGGCCGTGACAGCACTGAAGATGGTCTCGACCACATTGATGACATTGACCGTGATCGCCCTGTTCGCGGTATTCACGCCGTCGAAGGCGCTCACCTGCACGAGGTAGCTGTTGTCGTGGTCGGCATCAGCCGGATTCTCGAAGTCCGGCGTCGGGGCGAACAGGAGGTTGCCGCCCACGATACTGAACCTCGCCGCGTCGACGCCGCCGGTGATCGAGAACGCCGCCGGGTTGGTCCCGACGCTGTCTGCATCGGTCGAAGTCAGCGCCGCCACGAGGGCGACGTTCTCGGCCACCGACTGCGTCGCAGCCGTCGTGATTACCGGAGCGACGTCGTTCGCGTCGGAAACGTTGACGGTGAGAGTCTGCGTGTCGGCGAGGCTGCCATCCGAGGCGCGCACCTGCACGATGTAGCTTCTGTTGGCGTCTGAGTCGTTCGGCGCTTCGAAATCCGGCGCCGTGATAAAGCTCACCGCACCGCTGGAAGCGTTGATCTGGAATCTGCCCTGGTCAGCGCCGCCGACGATCGAATAGACGAGCGTCGTTCCTGCGTCGGCGTCGGTCGCCACGACCGTCGTCACCGCCGTCGTGTTCTCGACGATCGCGATTGTCGCGGTGTCACCACCGCTGTTCGAGGTGATCACGGGGGGGCGGTTGATGGCTGCGACGCTCAGCCTGAAAGTTCCGGTGTAGGAATCAGCGTAGGCGCCCGCGTCGAGGTAATAAGTACCTGTTGCAGCAGCCGTGTAGGACAATCGCGAATCGAGATCGCTCCCGATTACGATGTCGTCATTCTCGGCGAGCACGGTTCCCGCGCTGTTGTGCAAACGCAGATACGGGTCATCGAGGGTGCCGCCGCCGCCTTGCAAACCCTGCAGATTGATCAAGTACCCTGTGCCCGCCGTCAGTTGAATCTGGAACCAGTCGCGGTCGCCCAGCCTCTCCAGATTGCCCTGCGCTGTCCCTCCGGGTGTTATTTGACCGCTGGTGGTGGCATCGCCGGCGTAATCGTCCGCATCCACAGTGACCTGCACCGCGTTCGACGGGTTATTGAGTTCATTTAC
>JAQBPV010000164.1 GCA_028287345.1 Gemmatimonadota bacterium | reverse complement strand
TCAAGCAGCACGTCGTGGCGACCGTCTGAGAAAAGGTTCACGGCGATCCTCCGCCGTTGCACGGTTGTGAGTAGCGCCGCACATTTGGCCGGAGCGACAATTGTCGCTCCGGTCCTTTTCTTCACCTGATGCCAGCCACTGTCGCCGGCCTGCGCTATCCGTACTCGCGCGTTCTCCTGCCGCGAACGAGACTGGCGTACGTCCATCTCCGGAACCTGCTCACCGACGCGAAGCGCGACCGCTCTGCGCGTGTCTCCGGCTACGTCGCCATCTGGCTCCCGGAAGAGTTCCTCGTGCTCTACCTGCAGCGCGGTGAGCTCGTGAACGCGTGCCTGCACAACGGCAAGGAGTTCTGCCCCATCGCCATCGGCGCCGCAGTGGAGAAAGTGCCGAGCGAGCCTGAGTATGGCGAGATCTGCTTTCACGAAGCGGACGACGAGCAGCTCAGCTGCATGTACGCCTCGCAGGCGACCGCCCCGATCGCGTGGCCACCCGAGCTGCGTTCGTCGGATCCGAAGTCGCTGTTTCCGTATCTCATGGCAACGACCTTCGATGGCGTCGTGGAGATCGCGCAGGAAGGTGAGGTGAACTACCTCCTGTTTCGTCACGGCACCGCGCACACCGCGTATCTCTCCGGCACACACCGCGGAACGCTGGTCGAGCGCGTGAGCCGCATCTTCGATCGCGATCGCCGCGCGCTGCACGTGGCCATCCGGCGCTGGGCGTTACCGGCGCCGCTACCCGTGCAGGCGCCGACAGGGCTCGTGCAGGCGTATCGCGATCTGGCCACCTCGCTCGTGCTGCGGCTGGTGGCCGACGGGCGAGAGAGCGCACCCGCGATCGCCGAGCACGCGCGGACGACGCTCATGCTGGAGCATCCACCACTCGAGGGATTCTCGTTCAACGGACGGGCGCCGCGCGCGGTCGTCGCCGATGCGGATGCGCTGACCGTGGCCATAGCTGCGCTGATCAACGAGTTGCTCTGGACGGCGAGCGATCAGGAAGGGGGCGGTCCGGAGCAGATGCTCAGGGACCTGACGCACGAGCGCCGTCACCTCTTTCAATCGGCCGGACTCTTCGACCGGCTCTCCTGGAAGCTGGCGTGACGTCGCAGGTGCCGGGCACGTTGTACGTCGTCAGCACCCCCATCGGAAACATGGGGGATTTTTCTTTTCGTGCAGTCGAGGTCCTGAAGTCGGTGTCCGCCGTCCTCGCCGAGGACACCCGGCATTCACGCCATCTCCTCGATCGATACGACATCGCCACGCCGCTCATCCCGTACCACGAGCACAACGAAGCCAAGTCGATCCCCCGCCTCATCGCTCGGCTCGGGGCCGGTGAGCAGCTCGCATTGATCTCCGACGCGGGCACTCCGCTGCTGTCCGATCCCGGCGCGCGTCTCGTTCGCGCCGCCACGGAGGCGGGAATTTCCGTCTCGCCCGTGCCGGGCGCCTCGGCGCTGCTTGCAGCGCTCGTCGCATCGGGGCTCGACGTCGACCGATTCACCTTCTACGGCTTCCTTCCGCGAAAGGGAACGGACCGCCGACTCGCGCTGGCCGAGGTGGTCGATTTACGGCATGCCGCTGTCCTATATGAAGCACCGGCGCGAGTGGCCGACACCTTGGCCGAGCTCGGCGCGGCGGGGGCCGGCGACCGGGAAACTGTCGTGGCCCGAGAGCTGACGAAGCAGTATGAGGAAGTGCGCCGCGGAACGGTCGCCGCGCTCGCGGCGTATTATCTCGGTGCACCACCACGTGGAGAAGTCGTGATCGTCATTGCCGGAGGCACTGCGCCCGCGGGCGCAACCGAGGATGAGCTGCGTTCGCGCGCCGCCGAGTTGCGCGAGCGGGGGATGTCGCCGCGCGACGTCGCGGCTGCGCTGGCGTCCGAGATGGGCGCACCGCGCAATCTCGCCTATCGCCTGGCGCACGAGTGAAGACCACCTTGTCCCGACACTCGCTGCGCTCGTGCGGGATGACAGTTTTTCTGTTGTTCCTTCTCCCGCTTGCCGGCGCGCGCCAGGCACCGCGGCTCACGGTCGCACGGCTGCAATACGACGGCGGTGGCGACTGGTACGCCAATCCCTCGAGCATCCCGAATCTGCTCGCGGCCATCCGCGAGCGGACGTCGCTGCCGGTCGAGAAGACCGAGGCGCGCGTCACACTCATGGATGACAAGCTGTGGGACTACCCGTTCATCCACATGACGGGACACGGCAACGTGAAGTTCACGGACGCCGAGGTGATTCGCCTCCGTGAGTATCTGCAACGCGGCGGCTTCCTGCACGCCGACGACAATTACGGCCTCGACGAAAGCTTCCGTCGCGAGATCAAGCGGGTATTCCCCGATCGCGAGCTCGTCGACGTCCCGCTCACGCATCCGATCTACCACTCCGTCTACGACTTCCCGAAAGGCGTGCCGAAGATCCACGAGCACGACGGCAAGCCCGCGCGCGGATACGGTATCTTTCTGGGTGATCGTCTCGCGGTGTACTACACCTACGAGAGCGATCTCGGAAACGGGTGGGAAGATCCCGAGACCTATCACGACTCCGCGGCGCTGCACGAAGCGGCGCTCCGCATGGGAGTCAATCTGTTCGTGTACGCCGTCACCAGTCGCCCCGTCCCATGACGATCAAGACCCTGGTCGAGCGAGAGCGCCGTCATCTGTGGCGCGCCGAAGTAGCAGCAGGTGCGTTGCTCGCCGTGGCGTTGACGATGGTGCTGCTCGCCAGCGGTGCAGTGATCCTGGGACGAGCGCGCTGGCTCACGCTGCCGCGCGCGCTGCCGCTGGCCGTGTGGCTCCTGGTCGCAGCGGCGATCGCCATTCTTGCGCTGCGCACACGTAGTCGCCTGCGGCGCGACGGCTCGCGCCGTGACGTCGCCATGGCGATCGAGGAAGAACAGGGGATGCGTCGCGGTGCGCTGGTGGGCGTGCTCGAGCTCGAGGGCAACGGCCCTCTCGCCGAGCGCGCTGCGCGCGGTGTGCGTGGCAACCTGCCATCGGATGCGCCGCTTGCGCCCGCGATGCGTCGCGCCAGCTCGCAGCGCGCGTTGGTCGGTGCGGGCGCAGCGGCGGCGGGCATTCTCGTGCTGGTCACCGCCACGCCGTTGTTCGGCGACGGGCTCCGCGCCGTGCTCCGCCCCATCGACGCCTGGCGCGGCAATCTGCTCGATCGTCCCCGCATCGACGGCGCGCCGAACGAGCTGCTGCGCGGTTCGGCGCTCAAGGTTGCTGTGCACGCCCCAGGACGCCGCTTCGTGTACGTCGACGTCCGGCAGACGGGCGACGCCTGGCACACGGACACCATCGCGATCGATCCGAAGACCGGCGTCGGCCCCTGGTCCGTCGACGCACTGCGAGGAGACCTGCGCCTCGTTGCATCCGATGGCCGCGCCACGAGCGACAGCGTCGTCGTCCACGCGGCCGACCGTCCCTTCGTCGGCGCAGTCACGCTCAACGTTCGCTATCCCGCGTACCTCGGCCGCACCCCCGAATCGCTTCCGATCGGCGAGCCACTGCACCTGCCGCGTGGCAGCGTGCTGTCGATCGCTGGTCGCGCGTCGGTTCCCCTCACGGACGTGGCGCTCGTAGCGCAGACTGGTGAGCGCATCGGCCTTGCCGCCTCGGGACAGACCTTCAGTGGTCAGCTCACCCCCGATCATTCGATGCAGCTGCAATGGGCCGCGCGTGGCCCAGGCGGCCTCGTGCCAGACCTGCCGGAGCCGCTGAACGTCGACGTCGTTGCCGACTCTGCACCGCGCGTCGTCATCGCGCAACCGACCGCCGACACACTGCTCGTCTCCGCCGAGCCGGTCGGGCTCGCGCTGCTGGTGTCGGACGATCATGGCGTGGCGTCCGTCGCGTTGCGGATCATGCGGGCAGGAACGCAGGACGCCGCGCCGATCATGCAATCGCTCGCCGGCGCGATAGGCACAAGCTGGGGTGGCGCCGCGTCGGTCGACATCGGTGCGCTGCATCTCGCGCCAGGTGACGCCGTCCGCGTTCGCGCCGAGGCGGTCGACGCATCGCCGTGGGCACAGCGTGGCGTGAGTCGTGAGATCGTGCTCCGTCGCGCGACCAGTGAAGAGCAGCGCACGCAGGCACGCGCCCTCGGCGATTCCGCGGTGAAGGAAGCGTTGGCGGCAGCGAACGCGCAGAAGTCGCTCGCGCAACGGACGGACGAGGCGGCACGCGCGCAGGCTCGGCAGGGCGGTGCCAAGGATCAGGCGGCGGGCAACCAGAGCGCGCAGCAGAAGGCGATGAACTTCGAGAACGCCGAGAAGGCGCGGAGTCTCGCGCAGGAACAGCGCGCAATGGCCGACCGCGTCGAGAAACTCCGCAAGGCGACACAGCAACTCGAGCAGCAGCTCAAGGCCGCTGGTGCGCTCGACTCATCGCTGCAGCGGCAACTGGGCGAGGCGCAGTCGCTCCTGAAGCAGGCGCTGACGCCTGAGATGATGCAGCAGATGCAGAAGCTGGAGTCGGCGTCGCAGCAGATGAACGGCGAGCAGTCGCGAGACGCACTCAAGGATCTCTCGGCGATGCAGCAGAAGTTGCGCGAGCAACTCGAGAAGAGCGCCGAGATGCTCAAGCGCGCCGCACACGAAGGCTCGATGCAGACCCTCGGCGACGAGGCGAAAGAGCTTGCGAACAAGGAGCGCGCGCTCGCCGATAAGCAGAATGGCGGGAAGTCGCCGAGCGATGCGAAGGACGCGAAGGACCTTGCCGAGCGCTCAGAGCGTTTGCGCGATGCGATGGATCAGCTGAAGGAGCGTCTGTCCAAGGACAAGGCCGATGCGGGCGCGTCGAAGACCGACGCGGCGGCGCAGCATGCGTCGAAGTCGGAGACGGAGATGCGCAAGGCGGCGAACGAGATGCGCGCGGGAGAAAAGGAAGGGCAGGCGAAGCCCGGCGGCGAACCGAAGGCGGGCGAGCAGAAGCCCGGTGCCGATGGTCAGAAGGGCGAAAGCAAGCCTGGTGGAGAGCCGAAGGCAGGTGATGAGAAGTCGAGCGAAGGCAAGCCCGGCTCCGAGACCAAGAGTGGCGAAGCGAAGGCCGGACAGAAGGAGCAGCAGGGGCAGAAAGGCCAGCAGGGACAGCAAGGACAACAGGGCCAGCAAGGACAACAGGGCCAGCAGGGTGAGAAGGGCCAGCAGGGACAGCAAGGTCAGCAGGGTGAGAAGGGACAGCAGGGCGCTCAGCAACAGGCGCGCGATGCAGCCGACGAGATGGAGAAGGCGTCGCAATCGATGAAGGACGCGCGTGCCGATCAAGTGAAGGAGTGGAAGCAGGAACTGACGTCCGAGCTCGACCAGTCCGCACAGGAGATGATGCAGCTCTCGCGCGAGGAGAAGGCGCTGGAGCAGAAGGCGCGCAACGGCGCGTCGAAGGAGGACAGTCGCAGCGCGCAGAGCGCTGTGGAACAGGGAGTGGACAAGGCGAATGAGCGGCTACAGGGCGCAGGCAAGAAGAGCGCGCTGTTGTCGCCACGGTCGCAGCGCGCCATGCAGGAAGCGAAGCAGAAAGTCTCGCAGGCGACTGAGAGCGTGACGCAGCCGAACAGCAGTGGGCAGAAGCAAGCCAACGCACTGGCCGAAGCGGCTGATGCGCTGACGAAGGCGTCGGCGTCGCTGTCGCGCGATCGCGAGCGTGCCAACAACGCGAACAGTGCGTCGGGCTTCAGCGAGATGCTGCAGCAGATGCAGGAGATGGCGCAGAAGCAGGGACAGATCAACGGTCAGGCGCAGAGCCTGTTGAGCATGCCCAATGGCTCGAGCAGTGCGCAGGGTCAGTCGCTTGCGCGCTCGCTGGCGCAGAAGCAGCGACAGCTCTCCGAGCAGCTCGACGAAGCCGGTGACGCCGCCGGTGGCGATCGTGCCGCGCAGCTCGCGCAGGAAGCGCGTCAACTCGCCGATGCGCTCGACAACGGGCGTCTCGACGGCACCACGATCGCGCGCCAGCAGCAGCTGTTCCGTCGTCTCCTCGACGCCGGCAAGTCGCTCGAGAAGGATGAGCGCGACGACAGCGGCAAGCGCGAGGCAAAGTCGGCCACTGGCACGGACGTGTTCGGCCCAGCCGGCGCGGTGGACGCGCGCGCCGCGGTGAAGTTCCGTCCGCCCACCTGGCAGGAGTTGCGCGGCCTCTCGTCCGACGAGCGTCGCGCGATTCTCGACTACTTCACACGCCTGAATAGTGCTCCCACGCCTTGAGGCGCGAGGAGCGCGTCGTGGTGCGTTTGTGGTGGTGATGCTCCTGTGTGTGTCACCCATCGGTGGCGCGCTCGGTGCACAGCAGACGGAGGAGCGGCCAGAGGTGATGAAGGCGCTCGATCTCGAGAGCGCCGGCAAGTACAAGGAAGCTGCCGTGATACTGCGCGGCATCGTGCGCACGTCGCCGACGCCGAGCGCCGTGTTGGGTCTCGAGCGCGTGTACGCGGAGCTCGGGATGAGCGACTCGCTTCTTGCGCCGCTCGACACGATCATCGCGAACTTTCCGCGCGAGACGATCTACCGCACGGTGCAGTTGCGCACGCTGCAGATCCTTCGTCGCGATGACCGCCTGCGCGACGCATTCGAGAAATGGGTACGCGCGGTGCCGCGAGATCCGGCGCCATACCGCGAGTATGCACGCATGCTCATCCAGCTCGGACGTCCATCGACGGCAGACAGCGTCGTCGCGCGCGGCCGTCTCGCGCTGGGCAGCCTGAAGGATCTCGAGTACGAGAACGCCCAGCTTCGCGCAGCGATGGGTGACTGGACGGCGAGCGCACAGTCGTGGCGTCGCGCGCTCGTGGACTCGCCGCACCTCGCGAATGCCTCCGCGTACTCGCTCGCACCGGCACCGCCCGCCATCCGCGACGCGATTCGCCTCGCGCTGGGCACTCCGCCCGCCGACCCGGGCTCGCGCCGCGCACTCGCTGAGCTCGAGCTCACCTGGGGGCGCCCCGACCAGGCATGGGAGGCGCTGCGCACGTTGCGCGCCGACACTGCCGCCGCCACGATGTGGGAAGAGTTCGGCGAGCGTGCGTACACGGAAGAGCGTTGGACGATCGCACGCGATGCGCTCGTCGCGGCGCTTCGCGTACGGCGCACGTCGCAGCTCGCCACGCGCGCCGCTTCCGCCGCACTGCGCGCTGGCTCTCCGAACGAAGTATTCGCGCTCGTGCCGCTCACCGACTGGGAAGGTGATCCGGCGCGCATGGGTCGAGAGCCACTCGCGTTGCACGTGGGCGCGCTCGTTGCCCTTGGTCGCGCGAGCGACGCCGAGGCGCTCATCACGCGATTCGACCGCCTGCTCGTGCCGGCGCAGCGAATGCGCCTCGCACAGATGGTCGCGACGGCGTGGGTGCGTGCGGGCGATCTCGTGAAGGCGCGCGAAGCACTCAGCGCTGCAGGGCCCGAAGCCGATTCGAGCGAGGCTGCCGGATGGCTCGCGCTCTACGAAGGGCGCCTTGGCGCAGCGCGCACGATGCTCAAGACGTCGCGCACGCCGAACCCGGATCTCGCGCTCGCGATGGCCATCGTCGCGCGCACCAAGGGCGACGACGCGCCGACGATGGGTGCGGCGTTCCTAGCAATCGCCCGCGGCGATACCCTCGGAGCGTCGGGAAAATTCGTCGAGGCGGCTGCACGCCATCCCGAAGTGGCACCACCGCTGCTGCTCATCGCGGCTCGCCTGCGCGCCCCGCATGCCGACGACGCAATTCCAATCTGGCAGCGGATCGTCGCGGAGCATCCGAACACGCCTGAAGCGGTGGAGAGCGAGCTCGAATGGGCGCGCATCCTTCGCAAGCGTGGCGACACGGCCGGCGCGGTGGCCCATCTCGAACATCTCATTCTCAGCGCGCCACAAAGCGCGCTCCTTCCTCAGGCGCGGCGCGAGCTGGAACTGGCGCGCGGCACAGTACCACCGAGCTGATGTCAACTTCTTCTCATGTATCTGTCATCCCGCAGGAGCGAGCGCAGCGAGCGAGTGTCGGGACCTACTGTCGTCGCGCTCATAGCTGGCTATTGGGGACGGACGGTAGGTCCCGACACTCGCTGCCGCTCGTGCGGGATGACAGGGTGTGGCGCATCGTCACTCTTGTCGCGCTGCTGATCGCGTCGCCACTCGCAGCGCATGCACAACGCCTGCTCATCCCGATGGATGACGGCCAGACCAATCACCTCAAGGCATACGGCCTCACCTACAAAGCCATGAAGACCGGCGTGCAGGCCGAGTGGCTGCTCAACTATCGCGGCGGTTCGTTTCTTCTGCCTGATGCGCCCGAGCTCCGTCGTCGCGCCGCGCTCGACGGCATCTCGACGGAGCCGATCTCCGATGCCCAGCTGGCGGGCATTCGCCGCGAGATCGCCGCCGGCAACATGGAGAGCGTTCCACTCGAGAAGGCGCCGCGCATCGCCGTCTACACGCCGCTCGAGGCGCAGCCGTGGGACGACGCCGTCACGCTCGCGCTCAAGTACGCCGGCATCGAGTTCACGCCCATCTACGACGAGCAGGTGGAGCAGGGCGATCTCACGAAGTATGACTGGCTGCACTTGCACCACGAAGACTTCACGGGCCAGTTCAACAAGTTCCAGCTTGGCTATCGCGACGCGCCGTGGTTTCGGGACATGGTGGCCAAGAACGCCGCGATGGCCAAGAAGCTCGGCTACGCGAGCGTGCCGGGACTCAAGAAGGATGTTGCCGAGCGGATCCGGCAGTTCGTGGAGCGCGGGGGGTTTCTGTTCGCCATGTGTGGCGCGACGGAGACGATCGAGCTCGCCATCGCGGGCAAGGACGTCGACATCGCCGGCGAGTTCGCCGACGGTACGCCGATGGACCCCGACGCCGACTCACGCATGCAATGGAAGCGCTCGCTCGCGTTCAAGGACGCGCACCTCGAGCACTCGCCGTTCGTGAATTCGATGAGCGACATCGACGGCCATCAGGTCAACGTACCGGGTCGTCGCCAACCACTCGGGACCTTCACGCTCTTCAACTTCTCGGCGAAGTTCGACCCCGTGCCGAGCATGCTGGTGCAGGACCATCGCAGCGTGATCAACGACTACTACGGCGTGACGACGAGCTTCACCAAGGCGACGCTCAAGCCAGGCGACACCGTCTTGGCAACAGAGGAGGGTGCTCCCTGGGTGAAGTACATCCACGGCGATTACGGCAAGGGCACGTGGACGTATCTGGGCGGTCACGACCCCGAGGATCCGCAGCATGCGATCGGCAATCCGCCGACGGATCTCTCGCTGCACAAGAGCAGTCCGGGCTATCGGTTGATCCTCAACAACGTGCTCTTTCCCGCCGCCAAGAAGAAGCCGTTGAAGACTTGAGAGGAGATGTCGTTCCATCTCTTGGAGATTGATTGCGGCGGACCGCTCGGCACGGTCAAATGCCTGACGCGGATCTACACGGACAACAGCCGGATTTTCACAGATACGACTATGCCAGCGATTCACCAACCCGCAGCATTGAGAGAAAAGAGGACATTTTTTTTGGCTGCGCCACTTCGACTCAGTGTGCGAGGCTCGCTCAAGGCAGTATCCGTGTAGATCCGGCAGTCTTCCGTGTTCATCCGGGTCAGGCAGTTGCCTTCTGTCATCCTGTCTCGCCGGGGACCTTCGGTGTATCTTCAGGGGTGCCAGTTCCCGCACCCAAACCCGCCTCCTCCAACCGTCTGAGCCGTCCGGCCGCGGCGGCAATGCGCGCCGCCATCCGCATGGCCGGCGGCAACGAGGTGTGCTTCGTCTGTTCACTCGACGAAGAGGGGCTCGTGCTCACGGCACGCACCGTGGCACGCGGGAACATCGAGAGCGTGCTCGCGCTGCCCGGCTTCGCTCGCCGCGGCGAGATGCTGGTGCACAACCATCCATCGGGTCTGCTCGAGCCCTCGGGGGCCGACTACGACGTCGCCATCCGCATGCACGACGACGGCATCGGGTTCGGCATCATCGACAACGATGCAAAGCTGCTCTACGTCGTCGTCGAAGTGCCGCGCGCGGACTCACACACGCGCCTCGATCCCCGCGCTGTAGCGCACGACCTTGGGCCCGACGGCGCCATCGCCAAGCAACACGCACGCTATGAGGACCGCGAGAGCCAGCGTGCGATGGCCGCGACGATCGCGCGCGTCTACAACGACGGCGGCGTCGGCCTGCTCGAAGCGGGCACCGGCGTGGGCAAGTCGCTTGGCTACCTGGTGCCCGCGCTGCGGTGGGCGGCAGCGAACGGCGAGCGCACGATCGTGTCGACGAACACGATCAACTTGCAGGAGCAACTCGTCGGCAAGGACCTGCCATTTCTCAAGCTCGCATTGAGCGACCAGAAGGTTCGCTTCGCGCTGCTGAAAGGTTGGCGCAACTATCTCTGTCTCTCGCGCCTCGAGCAGGCGACAGGCGGCGCCGCGCAGCTGTTCGACGACGGCATGGCCGGCGAGGTGGCGACCATTGCCGCGTGGGCAGAAAAGACTGCCGATGGTTCGCTGGCAGATCTACCAGTCCCACCTCGTGCCGAAGTGTGGGATGAAGTGGCCGCCGAACCGGACATCTGTACGCGGATGAAGTGCCCGCTGTTCGACAAGTGCTTCGTGTTCAAGGCACGTCGTGCAGCGGCGGAAGCAGACGTCATCGTGGTGAATCACCACCTGCTCTTGTCGGATCTCGCGGTGCGACGCGCGTCGCAGAACTGGGACGACGCTGCGGTGCTGCCCGCATATGGCCGGCTCGTCGTCGACGAAGGACATCACCTCGAGGACGCTGCGGCATCGCATCTGGGAATCACTGTCACTCGGCGCGGTCTCGTGCGCCTCGTCGGTCGTCTCGATCGCCGAGGAAAGGGATTGCTCCCCGCGCTCGCGAACAAGCTGATGATGAGCAAGGATCTCCTGAGCACGGCGAGTTACGATCTCCTCGAGGCGAAGCTCGAGCCCGCGGTGAAGGCGCTGTGGCAGAAGAGCGACCTGCTCTTCGACCTGCTCGATACCTTCATCGACGAAGCGGGACAGCCGGTGGTGAGGCTGACGCAGTCGTTCGCGACGCACCCGATCTGGAAGGCTGGGCTCAAGGTCGCGCTCGATGACACGCTCGGCGAAATCGCGCTGTTGCAGGAGGGCCTGCAGCTCGTTCGCGAGCGCATCGAAGGAAGCGCGAAGCTCGACGAAGAGCTCGCGCCACTGATGGCCGAGATGCGCTCGGTGACGCGTCGTCTCCAGGTGGCGGGCGATGGTCTGCGACGCGCGCTCACACCACCGCCCGACGACGACACGGTGCGCTGGATCGAAGTGCGAGGGCGCGAGCGGTCGGTCGCCGTGTCGTGTGTGCCGCTCGATCTCGCGCCCATTCTTCGCGAAGATCTCTTCAAGCGGCTCGACAGCACGATCGTCACGAGCGCGACGCTCACAGCTTCCACCGGCGACGTCGCGACGGACGCGCATCGCTTCGACTTTCTCGCGGCGCGCCTTGGACTCGATGAACCGGACACGCTGCCGACCACGGCCGTGTTTCCGTCACCATTCGACTTCGCGTCGCAGTCGCTGCTGGTGATTCCATCGGAGGTGCCTGCACCGAACGTCGACGCCGACGGACATCGTGCTGCCGTCACGCGCATCGTGCTCGACGTCGCCGAGGCGTCGGATGGAGGGCTGTTCGTGTTGTTCACCAGTCATCGCGAGGTACGACAGCTTGCAAGCGAGTTGCGCGCGCGTGGCACGGAGCGCCGATGGCCGCTGCTCGTGCATGGCGAGGAAAGTCGCGACGCTCTGCTCAGCCGCTTCCGCGAATCGGGGCAGGCGCTGCTGCTCGGCACGGCGTCGTTCTGGGAGGGCGTGGACGTTCCCGGCGATGCACTGCGCGGACTCATCATCGCGAAACTGCCCTTCCGCGTTCCCACCGAACCCGTGACCGCCGCGCACTGCGAGGCGATCGAGGCGCGCGGCGGCAACGCGTTCGCCGAATACATGCTTCCGCATGCATCCCTGCGGCTGAAGCAGGGGTTCGGGCGACTCATCCGTACGGGGAGTGACCGCGGCGTGGTCGTCATCGCCGATCCACGCATCGTTACAAAGCGCTACGGCCGCGGACTGCTCGCGGCCCTTCCTCCCGCCACGCGCGTGATCGGCAGGTGGCCCATGCTCGCCGACCGCGTGCGAGAGTTCTACGGCACCGCGCGGCGCGCGGTGGGTTGACATCCAGCCAGAGGGTGAGAGGCGCGCCGAGGGTCATTAACTTACTGCATGCCCAATCTCTCCCCCTCGAAGATCGTCTGCGTCGGCCGCAACTACGCGGCGCACGCGAAAGAGCTCGGAAACGATGTCCCGAAGGAGCCGCTGATCTTCCTCAAGCCACCCTCGAGCATCGTCCGCGACGGGGAATCCATCCGACTCCCAACGGTGTCCAAGCAAGTGGAGTACGAAGGAGAGATAGGCGTCATCATCGGCAAGCGGTTGTTCAAGTCCGGTGTCGATGAAGCACGTGGCGCCGTCGCTGGAATCGTGGCCGCCAACGACGTGACGGCGCGCGACCTCCAGAAGTCCGATGGACAGTGGACGCGTGCGAAGGGATTCGACACCTTCTGTGCGCTGGGCAAGATCGGTGAAGTCCCAGCCGACCTCTCCACACTCACGGTGACGTCGCGCGTCAATGGCACCGTTCGCCAGCAGGGCCGTGCGTCGGACATGGTGTTCGACATTCCGGCAATTCTGTCGTTCATCTCGGGCATCATGACGCTCGAGCCAGGCGACCTGGTCCTCACGGGGACGCCGGACGGTGTAGGGACCCTCGCCCCGGGTGATGTGGTAGAAGTGGAGATCGCCGGCGTGAGCCGAGTCAGCAACCCTGTCACCAGCGCTGCCTAGTGCCGCCGTTCGCGAAGAGATTCACCGCGCTGCCCGAATACCCGCTGGCCAACATTCCGCAGCGGAAGCGTGAGCTGCTCGGGCGTGGCGTGGACATCATCGACCTTGGTGCCGGCGACGCGGACCTCGCGCCACCTGCCGGCGCCCTCGCGCGCATGACGCAAGCGGTCGCCGAGCCGGCGATGAGCCGCTACGGCTTCGGCATGGGCTACCTGCCGTACCGTCAGGCGATCAGCGCGTTCATGATGAGGCGCTTCGGCGTCCGCTGCGATCCGATGACGGAAGTCGTCCCGCTGATCGGCAGCAAGGAAGGCATCTCGCATCTGGCGTTCGCGTTCATGGAGTCGGGTTCGGTGGGCATCATTCCCGAGCCGGGCTACAACGCATATCAAGGTGGAACGCTGCTCGGCGCCGGTGAGGCGTACAAGTATCCGCTGCGCCCACGCACGAAGTTCCTCGTGGAGCTGGATGAGATTCCCGACGATGTACTGAGTCGCGCGCGCATTCTCTACCTGAACTACCCGAACAATCCGACGGGCGCAGTGGCGCCGATGGAGTACCTCGAGCGCGTGGTGAAGACCTGCCGCGAGCGCGACATCCTCCTCGTCTACGACAACGCGTACTCCGAAATGGCATTCGACGGATACGTGCCGCCGAGCATCTTCGAGGTGGACGGAGCACGCGACGTGGCCATCGAGTTCCACTCGCTCTCCAAGACCTACAACATGACGGGGTGGCGCTGCGGCTGGGCCGTCGCGCGTCCCGAGGTCGCCAGCGCGCTCGCGAAGGTGAAGTCGTTCGTCGACACGGGACAGTTCATGGCCGTGCAGGCCGCGGGCGTTGCCGCGTTGGCGAGCTGGGAGGAATTCGTCCCGCGCAACGTCGCGATCTTCAAGGAGCGTCGCGACGCCGGCGTCTCGGCGTTTCGCGCCGCGGGCTTCGCATGCGAAGTGCCGCTCGCGACCATGTATCTGTGGATCAAGCTGCCCGACGGTATCGCTTCTGCGGCGTTCGCGGAGCGGTTGCTCGAGGAGGAAGGCGTGATCGTCATGGCAGGCTCCGCGTTCGGTGCCGGTGGTGAAGGATTCTTCCGCATCTCGTTCATTCAGTCGCCGGCGCGCATCGCCGAGGCAGCGCAGCGCGCGGGTCGTGTGCTCGCGAACATGACCGTGGGCGCAACGTCATGAAGAAGCGTCGCGAACCACTACCGCTGATCCTGTCCATCGTCGTTCACGTGGCGGTAGCGTTCGCGATCCTGAATGCCGCATTTCATTACGATTTTTCGCAGCCGCTCAGGCAGCCGTCGGTGACGCCGAAGGCAGAGCAGGTGACGTACGTCGAGGCGCGGCCAAGTGGCGGCGTCACCGGCGGCGCAGATACGACGAGTGCTCCGGCGCGCGCGAAGACGCCGTCGCGCGGGCTCGTGGCTCCGGTACAAACGCCGACCGTTCTACCGCCGGCGACGACGGGCGGTCAACCGGGCGGAGTCGAGGGTGGGCGCGGCAAGGCGAGCGACGCAGTGAGCGCAACCACAGGCATCGTGCCGGGTGAAGTGGATCCGCGACTCTCGCGCGACCCGCACGAATTCTTCCCCGCGCCCAAGACGCACGCCGAGCGGGTGGACAGCGCGGTGCGCGCGAGCATCTACGCGTACAACGATTCCGTCGCGAGGGCGCGGGCGGCCGCGGGCAAGGCGCCTGGCGACTGGACGTTCGAGAAGAACGGCCAGAAGTGGGGCATCGATGGCAACAAGATCTACCTCGGCAAGTTTGCGATTCCGAGCGCGGTACTCGCGGCGCTGCCGATCCGCATTCAGGGCAATCCGGGCGAGGCGATCAACGACCGCCTGGTGACGACGCGGCGCGCGGACCTGTTGCTGCACGCGGACGCGGGGTTCCACGACGATGAATTCAAGACGGCGGTGAAGCGCATCCGCGAGCGGAAGGACAAGGAGCGCAAGGAGAAGCTGGGGTCCGATGCGGACAAGCCGATTGCCTCCAATCCGGATTTAGTGCCGTAGGTCTGGGGCGTGTCGTGCTTCGCACGGCGCTTACGGGGCGCTCGCTTATGGGGCGCCGCGCTATGCGCGGCTTATGGGGCGCTTCGCTTATGGCACGGACAAGAAAAGGAAAGGTCCCTCGCTTCGCGAGGGACCTTTGTTGTTGCCATGAGCGAAGCGCCCCATAAGTGAGCCGTCAGGCGAACGCCCCATAAGCGAAGCGTCCCATAAGCGAGCGCAGCGAGCGCCCTTTAGTTCAGAGCGGTGTCGCTCGCGACTGGCAAGTTCGGTTGCGTCGCCTGCTCCATGAATGGGCGGAACACGCCACACACGACGCCGAGCACCGCGAAGTCGTCTTTCGGGCCCACCTCGATGGCGCGGTCGGCATCGTTGGCCGGTTCGAGAACGATGCTCGCACCGCGATGCGTGAGCGTCTTCACCGTGGCATCCTCGCCCAGGCGCGCGGCGACGATGTCGCCGTCCTTCGCGCGCGTGGAGGGCGACACCAGAACGTAGTCTTCCGGGAAAATACCACGGCCGATCATCGACTCTCCCTTGATACGCAGGAAGAAGACGTCGTCGCTCGGAAGGAAGCGGCGGTCCATCGTGATGAAGCCCATCCGGTGATCGGGGAGCAGCGCCGGCTCACCGGCGTGAACGCGGCCATAGTACGGCACGGGCTGCGTGCTCGCCTGACCAGAGTGCCCAACGATGCGGACGCCACGCGACCGAGACTGGTCGCGCTCGATGAACCCCTTCTGCGAGAGCGAACCAAGCAGGTCGCTGACCGTCTTGGTCGACTTGATGCGAAACTTCTTCGCGATCTCGCGAATACTGGGTTGGTACGTGTTTTCCGCGAGGAAATCGATGAGGTAGTGGTATACCCGTCGTTCCAGCGGAGTGAGCGGCTCCGTCATGGTGCCTCACCGGCATCACTAATGTGACATTTCGGGGCGGCCTCGACCCGAACGTGCAACTTTCGCGCTAATGTACTCTTCCATGCGCCAGACGCAACACTTGTTTCGTCATTCGTCCAAATCTACTCCGCAACCCGCGCTAACGCTGCGTCAACGCGCGCGAGCGACCGCTCGCGGCCGAGCAATTGTAGCACTTCGAAGATACCCGGGCTCGCGCTGACTCCCGTAAGTGCAACACGCAGCGGCTGAAATATCTTACCTGCCTTCTCCGCAAATCCCAACTGCTCGGCAAGAGTTCGCAGCGCCTCCTCCATCGCACCGGACTCCCACACGGGCAACGCCACGAGCGCATCACGCACGCCGCGCAGAATCGCAGCAGTTCCCACTCGATCCTTCCACTGCTTCGCTACCGCATCTGCATCATAGTCGACGGGATCGCGAAAGTACGTAACCGCCTGACGAACGATGTCGTCCACGGTGCGCGCCCGCACCTTCAGTTGTGCGAGGAGAAACAGATACCAGTCGCGACGGCTCGCGAGCTCCGCCTCCGACGTGAGTCCAGCCGCAACCAACGCCGGCGTCACGTGCGACATCAGCTCGTCGTCGGACAGCAGGTTCAAGTGCTGCCCATTCATCCACTCGAGCTTCTTCGTGTCGAAGATCGCGGCCTTCTTCTGCAGACCGGCCGTATCGAACAACTCGATCATCTGCTCCTGCGTCATCACCTCGATGTCGTTGCCCGGCGACCAACCGAGCAGCGCGAGGAAGTTGAGCATCGCGCCGGGCAATATGCCGAGGTGCTGGTAGTCGCCCACCGCAGTGGCTCCGTGCCGCTTGCTCAGCTTCTTCCCATCCAGGCCGTGAATCATCGGCAGGTGCGCGAACTGTGGCAGCTCGGCGCCCAGGGCACGATACAGGAGAATCTGCTTGGGCGTGTTGGAGATGTGGTCGTCGCCGCGCATGACGAGCGTGATCGCCATCGCGATGTCGTCACTCACCACGGCCATGTTGTAAATGGGCGTGCCGTCGGTGCGGAGGACGATGAAGTCCTCGATGTCCTTGTTGGGGAAGGTGATCGTCTCGTGCACGAGGTCGTCCCAGCTCGTGGTGCCCTCGGGCACGCGAAAGCGGACGGTGAAAGGCATGCCGGCAACGACTCGACGATCGATTTCCGCTGAATCCAACCGATCGCAGCGACGGTCGTACTTGAAGCTCTCTCCCTGCGCCTCGGCAGCAGCGCGGCGCCCGGCCAGCTCCTCCTGCGTGCAGAAGCAGCGATAGGCTGTTCCATTTGCCAGCAGCCGCTGCGCGTCTGCTCCATGACGCTCGAGGTTGGCGCCCTGGTAGACGACGGTCTCGTCCCACTCGAGGCCGAGCCAGCCGAGTCCCTCGAAGATGGCGCGTGTGCTCTCGTCGGTGCTCCGTGCCTTGTCGGTATCCTCGACACGCAGGAGGAACTGTCCCCCGTGCTTCTTTGCGTAGAGCCAGTTGAAGAGCGCGGTGCGCGCACCGCCGACATGGAGGTAGCCCGTGGGCGACGGCGCGAACCGGAGCCGCGGAGTGACAGCGGAAGAGCTCATGGGAACCGCTTGGGTCATGCGGGAAAGAAAGAAGGCCCGACGCGGGCGGCGGCGGGCCTTCCACAACGGAGGAGGAGGGATTCGAACCCTCGATACCAGTTTCCCAGTATGCCGGTTTAGCAAACCGGTGCCTTCAGCCTCTCGGCCACCCCTCCAGGACGCAACGTGGTGTGCGGCCAGCGTTGAATGTAATCGGGCGCGACGAGTCGCCACAACCCGCGGGACATGCGGGATCGTGACGGCGTCGGCAAGGCGACAGTCGTTGAGGCATGCTGCTCTTCCTCTGCGTCGTGTTCGTGCTCTCCGGAGCCGCGGGCCTCGTCTACGAGTCGATCTGGACTCGCTACCTCGGGCTGTTCGTCGGGCACAGCGCCTACGCGCAGGTCCTCGTGCTCGTCATCTTTCTCGGCGGCATGTCTGCCGGAGCGATGTACGTCGGCCGGCGATCGGAGCGCGTGAAGAATCCGCTCGTCTGGTATGCGCTGGTGGAACTGGCGGTCGGTATCATCGGCCTGGTGTTCCACGACGCGTTCGTCTGGACGACGCACTTTGCCTACGACACGCTCTTTCCCGCGCTGGGCCCCGGTCCGCTGCACTCGTTCGTGAAATGGCTCATCGCGGCTTTGCTCATCCTGCCGCAGTCCATCCTGCTCGGCGCGACATTCCCGTTGATGACCGCGGGAGCGCTCCGCCGAGCGCCTGATCGCGCCGGCAGAACGATCTCGCTGCTCTACTTCGCGAACAGCCTTGGCGCGGCGGGTGGTGTGCTCCTCGCCGGCTTCGTGCTCATTCAGGCGGCTGGGCTTCCCGGCACGCTCGCTGCTGCCGCGATGCTCAACCTCATAGTCGCCGGCGCAGTGTTGTTGGTGACACGGCGTGAAGGTTCCGGCCTGCGCGACTCGATGGGGCTCGCGCCGCGCGGTGAACGCGTCGCGGAAGCCACTGCGACGATCAGCGCGGCACCAGAAGAGCCGCAGTCGCGCGGACTCATCACGCTCCTGCTGCTCGTGAGCTTCGGTACGGCAGTCTCGTCGTTCATCTACGAGATCGGCTGGATCCGCATGCTGTCGCTCGTGCTCGGATCGGCGACGCATTCGTTCGAGTTGATGCTCTCGGCATTCATCCTCGGGTTGTCGTGCGGCGCGTTCGCGATTCGCACGCGGAGCGATTCAGGCGCGGCGTCGCTGCGCACGCTCGGCTACGTGCAGTTGGCGATGGGCGCGCTTGCGGTCGCGACGCTGCCGCTGTACGTGCAGTCGTTCGAGTGGATGGCGGACTTCATGGCGGCATTCACCCGCAATGCCTCGGGCTACCGCGCCTTCAGCATGTCGCGGTATTTCATCTGTCTCGTCGTCATGCTTCCGGCGACGTTCTGCGCCGGCATGACGTTGCCGCTCATCACCAAGCTATTGATGCGTGGCAGGACAGGTGAGCGGTCCATCGGGCTGGTGTATGCGGTGAACACACTCGGTTCCATCGTCGGCGTGACCCTCGCAGCGCTGGTGCTGCTGCCGGTGCTCGGACTCAAGTGGCTGCTCGTCGGCGGTGCGGCCATCGACGTCGCACTCGGTGTCGCGCTTCTGATGTGGGAACGCAGAGGTGCACCGGAGTGGGTCGGACAGCGCAGGTTCGCGCCGGCGATGGTGATCGTTGGCCTGATGTTCCTCGTTGGGGCGCGCGCCAACTTCGATCGCGGCGTGCTCACGAGTGGTGTGTTCCGCTACGGCAATGCGAAGGCACCGCGGCAGTCGGACATGGTCTACTACGCGGACGGACGCACTGCGACCGTGAGCGTGCGGCGCATCCTCTCGAGCCGCGGGCTCTCGCTGGCGACCAACGGCAAGCCGGATGCGTCGCTCGGGCCCGAATGGTTCCGGCCGCCGATGACGCCGGGCCCGTTCACGCACGACGCGTCCACACAGATGCTGCTGCCGCTCATCCTGCTCGCGCACGCGCCGCAAGCGCAGAAGGCAGCGGTGATCGGACTGGGCTCGGGGATGTCGTCGCATACGCTGTTGCAGGATCCGCGGCTCAAGAGCCTCGTGACGATCGAGATCGAGCCGGAGATGATCAAGGGCGCGCGCGCGTTCTATCCGGCGAACCGGCTGGTGTTCGACGACACGCGCTCGACGTTCGCACTCGATGACGCACGCTCGTACTTCGCGTCTCAGGGTGAGAAATACGACGTCATTCTGTCGGAGCCATCAACGCCGTGGGTGGCGGGCGTGTCCGGCTTGTTCACGACGGAATTCTACGCGCACGTAAAACGCTTTCTCGCGCCGAAGGGCATGTTCGGACAGTGGCTGCACCTGTCCGAGATCAACGACGGCCTGGTGCTCAGCGTGATCCGCGCCGTCGCGGAGAACTTTCCGTCGTACGTGGTCTACTCGGTCGGCAATCGCGACATCCTCATCGTCGCGGCGAATGATTCGACGATCGCGCCGCCAGACTGGTCCGTCTTTCAGCTGCCACCTGTGGCCGAAGCGCTCAAGCGAGTGTATCCGCTCACGGTACCGATTCTCGACGCATTGCACATGGTGGACGGTGCGACACTCGAGCCTCTCGTTCGAGGCGGTGGTGGGAACTCCGACTTCTATCCCTCGCTCGACCTTGGGGCAGAGCGCACGCGCTACATGAATGAAGGCGCTTCGGGGTTCGTCGGGCTGACGAGCGATCGCTTCGCCATCGCGCCGATCATGGAAGGCCGGCGCGCCGGTGTCACCGGCGAGCGCTACACCCCCATCAGCTTCGTCCCGCGTCTCGAGGCGATGGAACTTGCCGCGCGCGTACGCGACAACCACTTCTCCGGTGCGTCGCGGCAGATGCTCGGCACCGTGGAACGCGCGCGCGCGGTCGATCGCACGCTTGCGTCCAACGTCGCGCCACTCGATTGGCACGAGTGGGCCGCAGCCGTGCGGGACGCAGAAGAGACGTACAGAGGTGGAACGTCGGGCGTCGTCGACAGCGCATTCTTCGCCGCAGCGCAGCGCTTCATGGATGCGCAGAAAGCGCCGCCCGAAGCGCGTGCGACGATCGCCTTCCTGCACGGCCTCGCGTCGTGGGATTTCGCCGAAGTGTCCAAGGCGGCCGACGTGCTCATTCCCGCGGCGGAGAAGGACGATCTCTGGATGCCCGTGGATCTGCTGCGCGAGGGCACCGCCGTCGCGCGCATCAAGCTCGGTGATCCGGTGGGGGCGCGCTTCGCCCTGGATCATCTCGCATCACGCAAGCAGCGTGATGCCAATGATGTGCGGCCGCAACTCCTTGCCGCATGGATCGACGCAGCGTCAGCGCCTCGACGTCCGAGCGCGATGCCGGTGCACTGATTGCAACGGCCCTTGCATGGGCCATGTATATTGATTCGCAAGTGTTCTTCTTTCGTACTCCGGGAAGCTCTCGACTGAGATGATCGTTCGCGCACGCTACTCACGCTTCGGCTGGCTTCTCGCCGCCGTCTTCCAGCTCCTGCTTCCGGCCTTTGCGGCGGTGGTGGATGCGCGGGAAGAGGCGGAGAGCATGCTCGTGGCCTCGAGAACGCACATCGAGGCGCCCGGAAGCAGTAGTTGCCCCCGAGTACATCCCGAGAATTGCGTCGTCTGCCGAGTGTTGGCGGCGACTGCGACCACGGCTGCTTCGGCATCGGTTCCAGCGCCAGTCGAGCGCACCATCGATGCCCGGATCGCCGACGCCGATCGCGCCACGTGCCTGGCGCGCTTTCCGGGCGATCCGCCCCAGCGGGCACCTCCAGCCTGAGCTGACGCCGGCCACGGCCGGCGCACCGTCATTCTCGAGAGCGACGCACAACGTCCTGTGCTCGCTCGCGCGCGCGTCGTTGCGGGCATCATGCCGGCAGCGCGTGCGCATGTGAATCACTCAGCTCATGACTCCATCCAATGAACTCGTCCAATCACGAGCACGTCGCGGCGCGTCGCGTCCGGCTGTTCGCTCGCATGTTGTCATCATTCGCAGTACTCGTCGCATTCACGCTGCCAACACAGGCGCATGCTGCCTCTCGCGCTCCCTCGCCGGCCCTTCACGGCGTCGTCAAGGATTCGAGCGGCGCGGGACTGCCGAACGTGCAGGTCATCGTCACCGTGCTCGGGCGCGTCGCGCGCACTGATGCCGATGGTCGTTTCTCCTTCGTCGGGCTGCCGGCGGGGACGTATCATCTTCGCTCGCTGCTGATTGGACACGCACCGGGCCATGCCGATGTCGTGATTCCCACATCGGGCGGCGACGTCAACGTCGCGATCACGATGGTGGCGACGCCGATGCGACTCAGCAGTGTGCAGGTCACGGCAACGCCAATCGCGTCCGATCCGCGCGACGTCGCCCAATCAACGACTGAGCTGTCGGGACAGGCGCTCTCGCGCCAACTCGGTGCAACGATCGCACAGACGCTCACGTCCGAGCCGGGCATGTCGATGCGGTTCAACGGACCCGCGGCAACTGCGCCAATCATTCGTGGACTCCAGGGAGAGCGCATACTGGTGTTGCAGGACGGTGATCGGACGGCCGACCTGTCGTCTGCCGCGCCGGATCACGGCGTCTCGATGGATCCGTTGACCGCCGAGCGGATCGAGGTCGTGCGCGGCCCGGCATCGCTGCTCTACGGGAACGCCGCGTTGGGTGGCGTGGTCAACGTCATCTACAACGACATCCCGAGCACCAATCCCACACGAGTGGACGGATATTATGCAGGGCAATAGGAATCCCCAACGCCCGGTGACGCCGCCGCGGCTGGCGTCAACGTGCCAATGGGGCAGCACCTGTCGCTCGTGCTCCGCGGCGGTGGGCGACATGCCGACGAACTGCGCCAGGGTGGCGGGGACAAGCTGGCGAACACGTTCTATCAGAACTACTACGGCAATGCAGGACTGGGCTTTGGTGGCGACAACGCGAACGGCGGCGCCGTCTTCCGCGAGTATCACTTCAACTATGGTCTTCCGTCGGCAGAGGGAGAGCGCGCGCGCATCGAGGGGCATCGTCATGAGGTCGTGGCGCGCAGCGATTTCACGTTCGGCGCTCCATTCGTCAACTCGCTTCGCACCAGCGCGACTGGCCAGTGGTACCAGCACAGCGAGATCAACGAAGAGACCGGCAACGTCAATACGAGCTTCGACCTGAAGACACAGACGATGGATCTCCTCGCGCGCACGCGTGCCGGGAACGTCAGCGGTGCCTTCGGTGCATCAGGAATCTTCAAGCAGTACGCCGCCACCGGTGATGAAGCGCTGACGCCGGCCGCGAACAGCAATGGCGCCGGACTATTCGTGTATGAGGATCTCCCCCTTGGCGCCACGTCCGCCGATGCCGACGCGCGCGTTCCACACCTTCAGGTGGGTGCGCGGTACGACCTGTACCACATCGATTCCAAGGCTGGTGCGGCGAAGTTCGGGCCGTCGCGCTCGCTGAACTTCAACAGCGCATCTGGCTCCATCGGTATCACGATTCCACTCGGTTCTGGCTTGAGCCTCGGCGCCAGTGCGGCGCGGTCCTTCCGCGCGCCGACGGTCGAGGAGCTTTTCTCCAACGCGTTCCATGCTGCAGCGGGAACGTTCGACATCGGCAATCCGGAGTTGAAGGCCGAGACGAACCAGGGCGTTGACGGAGTGCTGCGGTTCGAGATTCCGAAGGTGAATGGGCAGGTGGCTGCCTTTTACAACAGCATCAACAACTACATCACGCCGAACATCGTGAGCGACACCGCGTTGGTCGCGGACGACGGCTCGTCCACGACGGTGCCGCTCAACCGTTTCTCGCAGGCGGATGCGACGCTGCGTGGCGTGGAAGGCAAGATCGAGGTGCAGGTTGCGCCGCACGTCGTCGTCGGTGGGATGGGCGACATGACGCGCGGAAGCCTGAAGAGCGGCGAGGCACTTCCGTTCATGCCCGCGGCGCGGCTCGGCGGATTGGCGCGGTGGGACAACGGCCTGCTGTCAGCAGACGGTGAGTTCCGTCACGCGTTCGCACAGGACCGCGTGCCGGCGTCCGTGTCCGAGGGCGATCCGTCGGCCATTGCCACCGATTCGTACAATCTGATGAACGTGAGCGTCGGCTTGAATCTGCCGTCGGCCGGTCGGCTGAATACACTGACGCTGCGAGTCGACAATCTGTTCGACGAGAAGTACGCCGACGCGACGAGCCGGCTGAAGAGCTTCGCGTTCAACCCGGGACGGAATTTCTCGCTCGTCTACAAGGTCCTGTTCTAGCGTCTTGACCTCGAGTGCAGCGAAGGGCTTGCTCCCAGCGGGGAAGCAGGTCCATCGCTCTGCTCGGGATGACACCATTCAGGAGTCGAAGATCGATCCGATGATCTCCATGATCGTCGAGAACAGACCCTCGGCGGCGCCACCGACGACGTCGGCGGCCCCGAGGGCGGCGTGGGCCGCGCCGTCGATCGAGATACTACCGAGTGCGCCGGCGACGTGACCGATGCCATGCGCGGCGGCAACACCACCGTCGATGACGAGTCCCGGTGCCCAGAAGAGCGACTCGAGGAGAACGTCACCGCCAATGGCCGCAGCCTGTGCGCCGCGCCCGAAGCGCCGCTTGTTCGCGTCGATGACTGCAATCGACCACACGCTCTTCAACTCGGCGTGATCGAACCACACGCCCTTGCAGTTGGAGCAGACGTCGAGCGTCAGGCCGGAGTGTTGGCGCCGCTCCATCGTCCTGGCGCAGACCGGGCACTCGAGCTCGTTCTTCGTGCCGCAGACGGCACATTTCTCGGCGTCGCGATCGAGTGGCGTGCCACAGCCGTGGCAGGGCGGCTTGGGGCTCGACTCGCGAGGCGGAATGTGCTTCCACAGCTCGGAGGGCGAGTGACGCGTGAGTTGCTGCGCCTCACCCTTCTCGAACCACACACCGCCACAGCGTGGGCAATGATCGAGCACCAGCGCAGTGGTCGCATTTACCATCTGCACCTTTTCCATCTGCACACCGAGGCACACAGGGCAGGGGAGCCGAGCCTCGAAGGGCGTGCGCGGAGGGGCGACTGGATCAACCACCGAGCAGCTTGCCTCCGGAGTTTCCGTCGAAGTAGCGCGCCTCGTGGAACGAGTAGACGAGCACCCCCTCATCGGTGACGTCGAGGTCGGCGACTTCGCGCGTGACCAGCGAGTCGAGTGAACTCCTGGCCTCACTCTCGGGCAGTGCGAGGGCGCTCGCAACTTCGACGGCAGTGAGCTTCCCCTGCCGCGCCATGGCAAGGCGGAGGATCTCGGCGTCGATAGTCTGCTGGCGGAGCTGCTGCATCCGCGCCCTGGAGTTGCCGCCGAGGGCGCCGCGAAGCAGCGCGACACCACCGGCCGCTGGGAGCACGACGGTGATCAGCACGGCGAACAGTGTCGTCGGCGAGCCGATCGACGCGCCCGAGCGCGCGAAGCCGAGGAGCATCAGCGCCGAGAGCAGCAGCAGTGCGGCACCACCAATCTTGCGACCCACGAGATGCCTCTACTGTTGAGCGGTACTCATGACGGGCAGGGTGGGATTCGAACCCACGATACCCTTGCGGGTACGCCGGTTTTCAAGACCGGTTCCTTCAACCACTCAGACACCTGCCCAGACGTCGTTGCCGCTGAGAAACGGAAACGACCCCGTAAAATCGCACGAGACACGCTGGGGCGCCACACCTCGAGCGCGCAGAGTCAGGCTTTCCGAGCCGCGGTGATACCACGCGGCACAAGCTGCTCGGCTTTCGTGAAAAAAGTGCGTCGATACCAGAGCGCGACACCGGCCGCCGTCATCGCAACCGCGCCAGCCAGCATGAACACGACGACGATCTGATATCGAACGGCCGTCATCGGTGATTGCCCGACGATGATCTGTCCGGTCATCATCCCGGGAAGGGATACGAGCCCGACGACCATCAACATGTTGACGGTCGGCATGATGGAGGCCACGAGCGCGCGTCGTACCGGCTCGGCAGAGGCGCGCGAGGGCGAGGCGCCGAGGGCGAGGTATGATTCCACCTCGCCGCGCCGAAGATCCATCTCGCTGTTCAACCGCTCGGCGGCGAGTGCTGCGCCGTTCATCGAGTTGCCGATGATCATCCCGAACAGCGGAATCAGGTACTGCGGATCGTACCAGGGATGCAGACGCAACACGACCGCATCGACATAGGCGAGGGTGACGCCGGCGCCAACGAGCATCGACGTGCCACTGATGACGAACAGGACGCGACGTCCGCGCTTCTGCCGATCGGTCGCCGTGATCGTTGCGGCGATCAACATCACGAGCAGCGTAAGAAGGACGAGATACCAACGCTTCGTGGAGATGAGGAACGCGAGCACATAGCCGACGGCGACGAGCTGTACGACGGCACGGATGGCGCCGATGGCGAAACCGCGAGCGAGGCCGAGCCGCTGCCACGCGGAGATCGCCATGGCGATGAGCACGAGCGCGGAGGCGAGCGCCAGATCGGCCCAGGTCAGGACGGGCACGGTGTCCTCGCTGGAGAGCGATAGGGGAGTGTCATCGCTGCCGCACCAGGAAGTCGCGCGTCCGTGGTTGGGTCGGCGCGCTGAACATCGTCTCGGTGGCGCCGGATTCGATGACGGTGCCCGCCTCCATGAATACCGTGTGGGTCGACACGGCCCTGGCCTCCTCGAGGCGATGGGTTACCATGACGACCGTCAGGTGCATCGTGTCGGCAAGCGAGCGTATCGTCGCCAGGATGTGGGCAGCGACATCGGGATCCAGCGCGGATGTCGGTTCATCGAGCAGCAGGACTTCGGGAGCGGTCATCAGCGCGCGCGCGATGCTGACGCGCTGGCGTTCTCCGCCCGAGAGAGATTGCGCATCGCGCGAGGCAAACTCGGGATCGACCCCCGCGAGACGCAGCGCCTCCGCCGGCTCGGGAGTCCGAAGCGTTGGAGTCCGCGTGGCGGCGTGCGCGAGATCGCGTGCGAACAGGAGGTTGTCGGCCACGGTGCCGTCGAACATGACCGGGACCTGGAACACAAAGGCGATCTTGCGACGGAGCTCGCGCACGTAGATGGATTCGATGGCGGCTCCGTCATAGGTCACGGTACCGCTGACGGGGTCGTCGAGGCGATTCAGGAGGCGGACGAGCGACGTCTTGCCCGCGCCGGACGGCCCGACGAGGGCGACGACTTCGCCCGCCGGGATGTCGAGGTCGACATCGCGCAACGTGTGGACGTCGCCGCGAACCTGCTGGACTTGCCGCAGCGAGAAGGCGGGAACCCGCTCTGCAGTGATTGTGTTCACAGTTACAGCTTAGGCGAGATCGGTGCCTCCGACCACTCCACACCCGGCGAGTTCCTGCGCTCCCCGATCGGGGAGTTGTCTGCGGGAGGTTTTGCGCGTCTCTTTCCTCGGTCCCATGTGGAGTAGGAGCCGATGAAGGAGAACGCCAACGCGGCAGTCAACGGAGCGCGCATCCGCGTCATCGTCGTGGACGATCACCCGGTGGTGCGCAACGGTCTGGCCGGCGTCATCGCACAACAGCCCGAGCTGGAGCTCGTGGCCGAGGGGGGCAATGGCCGTCAGGCGGTAGCGCTGTTCCGCGAGCACCGCCCCGACGTGGTGTTGATGGATCTCCGCATGCCCGACATGGATGGCGTCTCGGCGATCCTCGAGATCAGGAGCGAGTTCCCCGACGCGCGCATCCTCGCGCTCACGACCTACGAGGGCGACGTCGATATCCATCGCGCCCTCGAAGCGGGCGCACGCGGCTACCTGATCAAGGACATGCTGTTGACGGACGTGCTGACGGCCATCCGCGCGGTGCATCGCGGCGAGCGCGTCATCCCGCCCGCCGTCGCCGTGCGACTCGCCGAGTTCACGCCGCGCACGGATCTGTCGGCGCGCGAGGTGGAGGTGCTGCGACTCGTCGCGCGCGGGCTGAGCAACCGTGACGTCGCCAGTATCATCGGCCGCACGGACGAGACAGTGAAGGTGCATCTCAAGAACATCTTCGCCAAACTCGGTGTCGCCGATCGCACCGAAGCCGTGACACTGGCTATCTCGCGCGGGATATTCCATCTAGACTGACGTTGCTCTTCATGTCGCGCGTGGCTTCGGCCATCCCCGATCGGGGAGCCAATAGAGCACGCAGTCCGGGAATCGACCGCAGCGCCCTGTCAAACCACCTTCCGTTCGTGCCTCGCCGTCGCGCACTGCGACCGAGGAATGACCCGATCGGAAGCTGCGATGTCGATCTCGATTCCCATCACGATGTTGCGTCCGCCTGCGCTCGCGCTGGCACTTTGCCTCATGGCATGTCTGCCGGCGACGGCTGCGTGTCAGCAATGGGCTGTTGAATCCGACACGACGCTCGTTCTCGGTCCGCGGCTCTCGCTCGAGACGATCATCGCGCAGACACTCGCCCACAGTCCATCCGTGGCGGGCGCCATGGGCGCCGTGCGCACGACGTCGGCAGCGCAGCGGGTGGCGATGGGAGCATACCTGCCGACGCTTGCGTTGAGCTCCACCGCGGCGTCGACGAACCAATCGTCCGGCGGAGGAACATCGTCGTCGATATCGTCGGCCACGCAACAACAGTATGGTGCGGGCGTCGCAGCGCTCGTCGACGTGTTCACCGGCGGCCGGCGCAGCGCCCAGCGCGTGCAGGCGAACGCGCTGAGCCAGGCCGCTGGCGCGGGCCTCACGTTACAGCGATACGCAACGATCTATCTGGCGACGCAGAGCTATCTCGATGTGCTCCGCTCCCACGAGCTCATTCGTGTGACATCAGACGAGGTCGCGCAGTCCGGCCTGGGACTTCAGTACGCGCAGCGCCGCGAATCAGCGGGGACGGCAACTCGCGCCGATGTGCTGAGTGCGCAGCTCGCGCTATCAACGGCGCGCCAGGCACAACTCGCCGCGACGGATACGCTGGTCATGAATACTGCGGCGCTCGGGCATCTCGTCGGTGCGAATGGGCCGGTGGACGCAGAGCCGGCGGCGAGCATCGAACCCACGCCGCTCGTCATGAACGACTCCGCTGTCCTCACGCTCGCCATGACGACGGCGCCTGCGGTCAGGACGACGCAGGCGGTTGCGAGCGCCGACACCGCCGCCATGCGTGCGGCAAAGACGCTCTACGTCCCGACCATCACGGCCGGCGCAGGCTACAACTGGGCGTTGGGCTCGAGCTCACCGGCGGGGTTGCGGCCGGGTTGGATCATGACGCTCGGGACGACGTTCCCGCTGTTCGACGGCTTCGTGCGCGAGGCGACGGTTACGCAGGCGGAGGTCGCGGCCACTGTGTCCACGGTGACGGCGCTGGACACGAGGCTGCTCGTTCGCGCAGATGCACAGCGGCTGTTGAGCAACCTGCATCTCTCGGAGAGCTCCATCGAGCTCTCGCGCGAGTCGGTGCGATTGGCGACGGAGAACCTGCGCCTCTTCAGAGCGCGGTACGGAGCGGGCATCGCCACGATCCTCGATGTGCTGACGGCGCAGACGAGCCTCATCCAGGCGCAGCTGAGTCTCGTGAGCGCACGATTCAACTACCAGAGCGCGCGTGCCGCGCTCGAATCGCTGCTCGGTCAGCGGCTGTAAGGGAGACTACGCCATGATGTGGCTCGTTCGCATTGCGCTCAAGCGACCGTACACCTTCGTCTGCGCGGCCATCTTCGTGCTGATCGGCGGAGTCGTGTCGATCCTGACTACGCCGGTCGACGTGTTTCCAGCCATACCGATTCCCGTCATCACGGTGATCTGGTCGTATGCGGGCATGGCTCCGCAGGAGATGGAGCAGCGCATCGCCACGCCGCTCGAGCAATCCTATTCAGCCGTCGTCAGCGGCATGGAGCACATCGAGTCGCAGTCGCTGAACGGTGTGGTGGTCATCAAGATCTTCCTGCAGCCCAACGCCGACGTGCCAACAGGCGTGGCTCAGGTGACGGCCGCGTCGCAGAGCAACACGCGCAGCCTGCCGCCTGGCATCACGCCGCCGATCATCCTGCGCTTCAATGCGACCGACGTGCCCATCCTGCAGATCGGCATCTCGAGCCCGACGATGTCGGAATCGCAACTCAACGACTACGCGGGTCTCGTCGTGCGGACGCCGTTGGCGACCGTGTCGGGTGCAACCATTCCGTCACCGTATGGTGGACGGCCGCGCCTGATCAACGTGGACATCGACCTGGGCCGGCTGTACGCGAAGGGACTCTCACCACAGGACGTGAGCACGGCGATCAACGCGCAAAACGTCATCCTGCCCTCGGGCACGACGAAGCTCGGCACGCGCGAGTATGCCGTGCGGCTGAATTCCAGCCCGGACGCGGCGAGCATGCTCAACGACATGCCCATCAAGCAGGTCAACGGCGCAATGGTGTACGTGAAGGACGTCGCGTGGGTGCGCGACGGGAATGGCGTGCAGACGAACATCGTGCGGACGAACGGCCACCGGGGCACGTACCTTTCGGTGCTCAAGAACGGCAGCGCATCGAGCCTCAGCGTCGTGAACGGCGTGAAGGCGATGCTCGCGTCGATCCAGACGGGGTTGGTGTCCGGCGTCAACATCACGCTGCTCGCCGATCAGTCGATCTTCGTCAGCGCGTCGATCATGGAGGTGATCCGCGAAGCGCTGATCGCCGCGTGCCTGACGGCGCTGATGATCCTCCTCTTTCTTGGCAACTGGCGGAGCACGCTGATCATTGCGACGTCGATTCCGCTGGCGATCCTCTGCTCGATCATCTGTCTCTCGATACTCGGGCAAACGATCAACGTCATGACGTTGAGCGGTCTCGCGCTCGCGGTCGGCATTCTCGTGGACGATGCGACGGTCGCGCTCGAGAACATCAATCGACACATGGCGCAGGGGAAGGAGATTCTGCAGGCCGTGGTCGACGGGTCGGCGGAGATCGCCACACCGACGCTCGTATCGACGATCTCGATCTCGATCGTCTTCGTGCCACTCTTCTTCCTGAGCGGCCCGGCGGCGGCGCTCTTTCGTCCGCTCGCCATGGCGGTGGTGTTCGCGGTGCTCGCGTCATACTTCCTGTCGCGGACGATCGTCCCGACGATGGCCAGGTATCTTCTCGCGTCGGACGCACATCGCTTTGCGATGGCGCGCGCCGACCACCCCGATGGTGCGGGGGCAGTCAAGTTGCCGCCACGCGGCCCCATCGAGCGAGTGAGCGCGCTGTTCGACGTGGGATTCGAGCGCTTTCGCAACGGATACCACGGGCTGCTTGAAAGGGCGCTCGGGCACCGGCGGTTCGCCGCGATTGCGGCGTTCGTGTTCGTCGCGCTGTCGATGCTCCTCGTCCCGCACATCGGCCAGGACTTCTTTCCAGTTGTCGACGGTGGATCCTTTCAGCTGCACGTACGCGGGCCTGCGGGCACGCGGCTCGAGGAAACGGAGCTCCTCTTCGCCGACGTGGAGCGAAGCATTCGGCGTGCGATTCCGCCCGCTGACCTCACGCTCATTCTCGACAATATCGGCCTCAACCAGAACTCGGTGAACCTGGCCACCGGCGGCAGCTCGACGGTGGGTCCTGCCGATGGCGACATGCTGGTGCAACTTGCGCCGACGCGAAGCGCCGCGACGATCTCGTACGTGCGCAAGCTCCGTTCGACGCTGCCGACCGAGTTTCCAGGCGTGACGTTCTTCTTCACCGCGGCGGACATCACGAGTCAGGTGCTGAACCTCGGCCTGCCGGCCGCGATCGACGTCCAGGTCGTGGGCAGGGACAAGATGGCGGACTATCAGATGGCGAGCCGACTACAGACCGAGATCAGTCGTGTGCCAGGTGCCGTGGATGTCCGCGTACAGCAGGTGGTGAACGCGCCTGAGCTGTCGTTCACGGTAGACCGGATACGGGCGCAGCAGATCGGCCTGACGCAGCGCGACGTCGCGAGCAGCATGCTCATCTCGCTGAGCTCGAGCGGACAGACGGCGCCGAACTACTGGCTGAATCCGCAGAATGGAAACACCTATCGGGTGAACGTCATGACGCCGCAATACCAAATCAATTCGCTCGATGCGATCAACCAGACACCGGTGACCGCCGTCGGGCTCACGCAGCCGCAACTCTTCGGAAACCTCGCGACGTCGGAGCGACTGAGCTCGTTCGCCGTGGTGAATCACTACAACGTGCAACCGGTCGCCGATGTCTACGCTGCCATCGACGATCGCGACCTCGGTGGCGTGGCGAGCGACATAGACGCGGTCATCGCGGGCATCACTCCGACGCTGCCCAAGGGCATGAGCATCGTGATGCGCGGGCAGGTGGCGAGCATGCGGTCGTCGTTCATGGGACTCGGACTCGGCGTGCTCTTCGCCATCGTGCTCGTGTACCTGCTGCTCGTGATCAACTTCCAGACGTGGCTCGATCCGCTCGTCATCGTCATGGCCCTTCCGGGTGCCATCGCGGGAATCGTGTGGATGCTCTTCATCACGCAGACCACCTTCAGCGTCCCGTCGCTCATGGGGGCCATCATGGCGATGGGTGTGGCGACGGCGAACAGCGTGCTGCTCATCTCGTTCGCCGACGATCAGCGTGCGCGCGGACGCTCAGCAGTGGAGGCCGCGCTGGAGGCAGGCTTCGAGCGCCTGCGGCCGGTGTGCATGACGGCGCTCGCCATGATCATCGGCATGATCCCGATGGCGCTCGGCGGTGGGCAGAACGCGCCGTTGGGCTACGCGGTGATTGGCGGGCTGCTCGTCGCAACGTGTTTCACCCTCGTCGTCGTGCCGGTGCTGTACAGCATTCTGCGCGCGGCAAACCCGAAGCCCGAAATCGTGATTCCGGAGGAATCCGCATGAGCACGACAACTGAACCGATGATGTC
>JAQBPV010000156.1 GCA_028287345.1 Gemmatimonadota bacterium | reverse complement strand
TCGACATACTCGCCGGTTGGACTGACGGGGAGCAACGACCGGCACTCATCGATGCGTTCCAGCGAGCCGGGTACCTCTATCGAGGTGAGCAGGGCATCCCCGGACGAGACTTCTTCCGTCGTGGGGAGCCGCGGCAGTACCATCTGCATCTCGCCGAGGTCGACAGCCGGTTCTGGAGCGATCATCGCGCGTTTCGGGATTATCTCCGCGCACACGCCGATGTGGCGGCCGCGTATGGGTTGCTCAAGCAATCCCTTGCCGAGCGGCATCCCACCGATCGCGGCGCCTATATCGACGGCAAGACGGCATTCGTGCTGGACGTCCTCGCGCGGGCGTCCGGCTGACCGACCACGTGCCGCTCGCCTAAGGCAGGATCTCGACGTAGCCGTCCGTTCCATGCACGCGGATTCGCTGCCCATCGCGGATCAGGCGAGTGGCATGCTCCACCCCCACGACCGCCGGCAGGCCGTACTCCCGCGCGATCACCGCGCCATGGGTCATCAGGCCCCCGACCTCGGTCACCAGCCCCTTGATCGCGACGAACAGGGGCGTCCAGCTCGGGTCCGTGTAGGCGGTGACGAGGATGTCGCCGGGTTCGAGATCGGCCTCCGCCAACCCTAGGATGACGCGGGCTCGTCCCTCGACGGTCCCGGTGGAAACCGCCAAGCCGACGAGCGCGCCAGCCGGAAAATCATCGCGTCCATACGATCCGGCGACGCCCTCGCCATCCGACGTGAGCACCCGCGGCGGCGTCAGAGTCTGATACGACTTGAACGCGTCCCTGCGCTGCTGAATGAGCTGGTCATCCACCTGGCTCGTGCGCACGACATCGTGGAGCTCCTGGAACCTGAGATAGAAGATGTCTTCCGTCTCACGAAGCACGTGAGCCTGCACGAGCCGCTCGGCTTCTTCCAACAAGGCCTGCTTGTAGAGGAAGTAGCGGCTGATCATGCCGTACTTCGGATACTCCCGGTACCCGCTGAACGTCCGGACCCGGTCGATCATCCGCTTCGTCTCGTCGGCCTTCTGCTCCCCCTCCGGCAAGGCGCGCAAGCGCTCCAGCAGCTCCTGTTCTTTCTTCAAGGCCACCTGCCGTCCCTGCTCGAAGCGTCGCTCGCCGGCGCCCGGCTCGAAGTTCCTGATGTTGCCGAGGATCATGGGCACGAGCGTGGTGGGACGTTCGCTCCAGCGTGGCCTCGTGATGTCGATCTCGCCGACGCCGCGCATGCCGTACTTGTCGAGCCAGGCCCGGATGGCGTCTCGCGCTTCTCGGCCGCCGGCGAGCCTGGGCAGCTCGTCGAGGAAGTTCTCGTTCTCGACGTGCTGCAGATAAGACACCACGTCCGGATGCGGGCGGATCGCGTCGGCGACGTCCAGGAGCGCGAGGCCCATCTCCGACGTGACGTTGTGGGGGACGGACTGCGCGAGCGTGTCGGCCGCGTTCTGGATGCCTAACCACGCCTGGAGATGCTCGTTGAGCCACCAGGTCGCCTCCATCCCCGCCATGATCACCTGCATGCTTCGCGGATCGCCCATGATCCGCCTCAGCTCCTGGATGTCCGCCAGGATGAAGTCGAGCAGCGCCACGCCGGACTTCGTCCGGATCTCGCGCGTCGTAGAAGCGATGGAGGCCTCACTGCTCGCGATCAGCTCGGCCACGATGGCCGGATCGGTTTCGATTGCGGCGGACCCCGCGCCAGGCGGCGACCAGACGGGTCCTTCGCTCGGCAGCGACGGGATGAAGTCGCCGCGATCGAGGATCGACTTCAGGGCATCCCCGATCAGCGGATCGGATTTCCCCAGGGCCCCGACGAGGCCTGCGCGGCTCGTCGGTGAAGCCAGGATCCGAGTGACGTCGACGAACAGCCTCCCGCCGGCTTCGGCCATGGGCCGCGGGGTCGTCAACTGCCACAGGGAGAGCCCCAGCGGCTTCATGGGATCGGTCATCATCTGCTGATGACCGACGGAGACGTAGACGTGGTTCTCCTCGTCGCCGGCCGCGGGGATGGGAAAGAGTGTGGTGATCGGTCGACTCTGCACTATCTGGAACTCATAGACGACCAGGCACCATTCGATGTCCTGGGGGCGGCCGAAGTGTGCTTCGATGAGCCGGCCCATCTGCGCGAGTCGCACGACCTGCGCGTCCGTGAGCGCTGGCTGCTGTTGCTGCTCCGGCTCAATCGCCTGTTGCTGCGTCCCGCCGGCCCGCGAGGGGAGGATGGCAAGCAGCTTGGTGCCGACCGCTTTGGCGACGACCGCGCCGTCCCGCACCCTGTAGACATCCGCATTCACCAGACCGGAGACCAGGGCCTCGCCGAGTCCGAAGGTGGCCTCCACGGTGGAGACCTTTCGGTTGCCCGTGAGGGGGTCGGCCGTGAACAGGATGCCCGCCGCCCGCGCCCAGACCATCCGCTGCACGACCACCGCCATCTGGACCTTCCGGTGATCGAAGCCGTTGCGTAGGCGGTAGGTCACTGCCCGCTCGGTGAAGAGCGAGGCCCAGCACCGGCTGACGTGTTGGAGGACTGCTGCCAGCCCCACGACGTTCAGGTGGGTGTCCTGCTGGCCCGCGAAGGAGGCCGTCGGCAAGTCCTCCGCCGTCGCACTGGATCGCACGGCGCAGGCGGTCTGCTCGCCGAGTTGCGCGAGCGCGCCGGTGATCGCCGCCGCGAGATCGTCGGGGATGGCGATCCCTTCGATTGCGAGCCGAATCTCGTCGCTCAGCGCGCGGATCGCCTCGCGGTCGTCCGGCTTCAGGCGCGACAGCCGATCGAGGCGGTCGTCGATCGACGGCGCTTCCGCCATGATCCGCTGGAAGGCGTGCGTCGTCACGCAAAAGCCAGCCGGCACGCGGAGGCCTTCGATCCGCGACAGCTCCCCCAGGTGCGCGCCCTTGCCGCCAACGACTGCGACCTGCGTCTGGTCAATCTCCTGGAGACCCAACACGTAGCAATTCATCCGCTCCCTCCCGTTCCCAATTCCGCAGGTTCAGCGCTCGACCAGTGGGTCTGGCGGAAGCCGATGACTTTACACAACGCCCCCTGGCTTGCCGCAAGCCCCCCGGTGCGCTATAAGTTGGAGGTGAGGAGGAGAGCCATCGCGGGACGCCGATGAGACGCACGTGGACCATCATTGGTGTGGGCGACGTGCCTGCGAGCTCCAGGTGGTACCAGTCGCTACTGGGCCTGCCGGAGACGCCTCCTGCCCATGACCACTTCGGGCAAATCCTCGACGAGGACGGAACGGTCTTGCTCTGTCTGCACGAGTGGGGTGCCCACGAGCATCCCTCCTTGATGAGCCCCGATCACGCGCAGCCTGGCAACGGCCTCCTCCTGTTCTTCCGTGTCGATGACTTCGACCTGGCGCTGCCGAGAGCACGCGCGCTCGTCGCTCGGCTCGAGGAGGAGCCGCACGTGAACCCGAACACCGGAACGACGGAGTTCTCACTCCGAGATCCGGACGGGTACTACGTCACGATCAGCGCGCTCTATGCGGCGTAGCCAAGGCGTTGGACGGCGATACCCTTTGTCATGACAGCGGTGCCCCAGTCGGAGCTCGAACGCATGCGGACGGGCGAACCATACGACTCCCGAGATCCGGGAGTGCTCGCCCTCGCCCATCGGGCCCGTGCGCTGCTCGCAGCGTTTGCGTCCATACCTTCGACCGATGCCGAAGCGCGCCATCGCACGCTCGTCGCGCTCCTCGGCGAGGTGGGCGACGGCGTCTGGATCGAGCCGCCCTTCTTCTGTGACTATGGGCAACACATCTTCATCGGCTCCGATTCGTTCGTCAACGTGAACTGCGTGTTCCTCGACTCGGCGCCCATCCGTCTCGGCGCCAACGTGCTCGTAGGGCCGGGCGTGCAGTTGCTCACCGTCACGCACCCGTTGGCCGCCGCGGATCGCATCGTCCCGGCGACAGACCGTCGTTCCGGCCGAGCACCATATCGCACGTCCGCTCGCCCGATCACCGTCGGCGACAACGCCTGGATTGGGGCTGGATCGATCGTCTTACCGGGAGTGACCATCGGGGCAGGGGCGGTCATCGGTGCGTCGAGCCTGGTGACCAAGGACGTGCCTCCCGATTCATTGGCGTTCGGGCAACCCTGTCGGGTGCAGCGAGGGCTGTAACTGCGAATCGCTCGGCCGATGGTCTAACGAACGGTCATCTATTGAGTTATGCGGCTTGCGAGTGCACTCTTGTTCGACTCGCTTTGGGAGGCAGGCATGGCCAAGAAAAAGATCGTGCCCACGAAGACAGGCTCGAAGCGCGTGCACTCTGTGAGTGCGGTGCTCAGCGTGGGCGAGCTCACGAAGGCCGGCAGCGCACTGAACCTTCAAGTGGCGGGTTCGGACGGCAAGTTGGGCGAGTTGGAGATAGGACGTGGCGCGCTGTACTGGACGGGCAAGGGTCGCCAGAAATCGAAGCGTCTTTCGTGGACGCGCTTCGCGGAGATGATGAACGAGCTCGCGTACTCGTAGGCGCTCGGCAGACCGATGAAGCTGAGACGGCTCGCGGTGATCTCGGCGGGAAGAGTAAGAATCGGAGTCGCGTCCGTTACAGCGCCTCGCCTACCACGTGGCCACATCGGTCAGCGGAGAGCGGCGGACACGCGGGTTGCGAGTGCGCGGAGATCCGTGATGTCGCTCGGCTTCGGCATTGCCTCTCCCCTGGCCGCTGGTGCAATGGCGGCGACCTTTGTCTTCCTCGTTCGGTCGCCACCGTATCTCGGGCGGCGCCTTACAATTGTCGCGCCTGTCGTAATCGGCGCGCTTGTGCTGTTCGTTGTCGGCATTCCAATCGATCTATGGCACAGCCGGCGAACGCGCGAGCGCACAGCATCCACGGACGCGGGCTCTCCGCTTGGCATGTAAGTTGGCGTTGCTCGAGTTCACGGTTACGGCACTTGGTTGGACCACTCTAAACGTGTTGGCGCCGAGGGGCCGTCTATCATGAGACATCGAACTGCGATGTGCGTTCTACTGAGCGTCGCCGGACCAGGTGGATTGCACGCCCAACGGGCAGGCTCCGGTACCTACGTGACGGTTAGCGGCGGGGTGGCCGTGGAGCGAGCCACCTTCGCCGTCCGCTCGGATCTCGGATTTGCCCTGGCGGCGGCCGCTGGTCGTCAGCTGTCGGCACACGTTGCTGTGGAAACACGGGTGAGCGCAGCCCGATTCAGTGCTCCGGCGCAATTCATTAGCCCGGGTGGGTGCCTAGGCGCTCAGCCGTGTGTGCCGCCGGTACCGAGCGTCGTCACTGCGATCACTATTGGCGAGAGTGTTGTCTACAGGGCGTCGTGGTTGTTGAACCCATCTGTGAACGCCGGCGCGGGCATCCGCCGACTCAGTCAGAGTGCCGACGGTGCCGAGGTCCGCCCATATTCCGAGCTGGGAGCGGGACTCGGCACTGGCGTCGGCACCACTGTCGTCAGTCTCGAGGCGCGGATGCAGATGGCGCCGACAAGTCGTGACTTTGCTCGCTGGGTTGTACCCATCAGCGTCGGCGTTCGCTTCTGAGTCGCCGGTGGAGTTGATACAGGGCTTTAGGCCAGCAGCGAAGTCCAGCTGAGTAAGTGTACTGCGCATTACTGAAACCCGGCCGAATGCCCCTTGCATGGCACAACCATATGAGGCCACCCCCACCCGCCCCCCGGGACACCAGTGAAGCCCAACACACTGACCATCGCATCGTTGCTCTCGATCATACTCCTGCCATTTCACATCGGCGGCGACGTCGCCCTCGGGTTCGACCGGGGAGGATCTGGGCTCGTCTTCGTCGTGGTGCCCATCCTGCTCGTCGTGGCGTGCGGAACATTGCTGCTCGCCGAGCGGAGATCGGGGCACGTCATCATGTTCCTCGGCGGGCTCGCGGCGCTGGGCATGCCCA
>JAQBPV010000095.1 GCA_028287345.1 Gemmatimonadota bacterium | reverse complement strand
CCGCGACTGCATCCCTCGCCAGCGCGCAAACGGCGACGAAGCGCCCTCTCGCCATCGAGGACTACTACCGCTTCAAGACCGTCAGCGCGCCGGAGCTCTCCCCCGACGGCCGCTGGGCCGCGTTCACCGTCGGCACGCGCATCGAAGAAACCAACGGGCTGCTGAGCGAAGTCTGGATCGCTCCTTTCGACGCATCGACACCAGCTCGCCGAGTAAGTCCTGAGCGCGCGAACTCAGTCGCGCCGTCGTGGACGAGCGACGGACGTCTCAGCTTCATCACCGGTGGACGTACACTCACGGTCGAGCCATCGAATCCCGAACGCGTCGACAGCTCTACCGTCCGCCCAAACCGCAGCGCACCGCAGACGAGCCCCGATGGCAAATGGGTCGCCTCCGTGCGCGACACACCGCCGCCTGTTCGCTCGCGCGTGTTCGCGAGCGACTTCGAGAAGCGCCACGACGAACGCTTCAAGGGTGTGCAGTACGACTGGATGGAATTCCACCGTGACGGCGGACCGTTCCCGCTTCCCAACGCGACCGACCCGCAAGTGAATCCGCCGCAGGAGGTCTTCATTTCCGCAGCCGGCGACGACGAGAAGAGCGCGCGACAGCTCACGCATCTCACCGTGCGTCCGGCCGGTCTGCAGTGGAGCCCCGACGGGACGACACTCCTCTTCAGCGTCGACAGCGCCTATCGCAACGAACATCTCTACGGCCGCACGGACATCTTCACCGCGACGCTCGACGGCAAGGTGCGTCGTCTGACGCCGAGCACGGAGTTCGACTACAACGGCGCGCGCTATTCACCAGACGGCAAATGGATCCTCGCGTCGCGACAGCTGTCCACCGACGCGATCATCGCCAGGAAGATGACGCACGGTTCGTCGGTGGAGCTCGTCGTGCTTCCCGCGACTGGCGGAGCCGAGCGCGTCGTCACTGCCGATTGGGACTACATCCCGACGAATGCGCAGTGGAGTGCAGACGGTCAGTTCATCTATTTCGTCGGTGGCGTCGGCGGTACGGAGCACCTCTTCCGCGTTCCGGTCGCTGGCGGCGCGGTGCAGCAGGTCACGAGTGGGCAACGCCGCCTCGCGGGCTTCAGTTTCGACAAGACCTTCTCGAAGATGTCGTACAGCATCAACACCTTCGAGGCGCCGAGCGAGCTGTGGGGCGCGAATGTCGACGGCAGTGGCGAGCACCAACTCACGCATGTGAACGATGACCTGATCGCCGAGCTTGCGTTGAGTAGCGCCGAGCGCCTGCAGTTCAAGAGTGCCGACGGCACGCCGGTCGAGGGCTGGGTCACACTCCCGAACGGCTACCGCGCCGGAGCAGGGAAGTACCCGCTCGTCGTGAGCAACCACGGCGGACCGCACAGCGCCATCGAGTATGGGCTCAACTTCAAGAACCAGTATCTTGCCGCGAATGGCTACTTCGTGCTCGAGGTGAACTTTCGCAGCTCGACCAACTACGGCGAGAAGTTTCTGTGGGCGACGTGGGGCGCGTGGGGCACGAAGGATGGTCAGGACGTCATGGCCGGCATCGATCACGTGATCGCGAGGTATCCAGTCGATAGAAGCAAGGTCGCAACCATCGGTCACTCGTACGGCGGCTTCATGACCAACTGGTTGATCACGCAGTATCCCGATCGCTTCGCGGCGGCGATTCCCGGAGCCGGAATCGTCAACTGGACGAGCGACTACGGCAACGCCGACATCCCGCGCACGAAGGAGATGGAATTCTTCGGTGCCCCATGGGATCAGAAGGCGCGCGAGATCATGATCAAGCAGTCGCCACTCACGTACGCCAACCGCGCGAAGGCGCCGACGCTGTTCATCAACGGAGAGGTCGACCAGCGCGTGCCGGTGTCCGAGGCGCAGCAGATGTTCGTCGCGCTGAAGAAGCATGGCGTGCCGGCGAAGCTGATCCAATACGCGGGACAGCCGCACGGCATCGCGGGTTCGTGGAACATCGTGCACCGCATGCTGAATGAACGCGCATGGCTCGATCGCTGGATGAAGGACGGAGGCACATTGCAGCCGTGAGCGACGGGCTCTCACTCCGACTCGCCATACAGGACGACGTTCCATCCATCGTCAAGCTGATCGACGCGTCCGTCCGTGGATTGAGCGTGAACTACTACTCGGGCGCACAGATCGACCAGGCGCTGCTGCACGTGTTCGGTCCGGACACGCAGCTCATCGCCGACCGCACGTATTTCGTCATCGAATCACCGACCGACGACATCGCCGCGAGCGGAGGATGGAGCAAGCGACGCACGTTGTATGGCGGCGATCAGCACAAAGGCACCGGCGCGGACCCACTGCTCGATCCCATAGTCGACGCCGCTCGAATTCGCGCCTTCTTCGTCCATCCGGGCTACGCGCGGCGCGGATTGGGACGTCGCGTGTTCGAAGCCTGTCGCGCATCGGCGGAGGCGGCTGGATTCAAGGCGCTCGAGCTGGGCGCGACGTTGCCTGGTGTGCCCTTCTACGAGCGGCTTGGCTTCAAGCAGATCGAGCGCGCCGATGCGACATTGCCGGAAGGAGCGCTGCAGATCGTTCGCATGCGTCGGGGCATTGGACGCTAGAACTCAACGGAAGCCGCCAGCCGTCAGCCGTAAGTCTTAGGACTTATCCCTGACGGCTGAAGGCTGAGAATAACGAGAAAGGCCGGCCTCGGCGCACCGAGACCAGCCCTTTATCCAATTGCGAGGACCTATACGGCGTCTGACAGCGACGTGAAGTTGAAGTCCTTCACCTTCAGCGACGGCATCACCTGACCCGCCGCCGTGCGCTCGGCCCTACCGATCTCGTCGATCTTGCTGAGCATGAACAGCGGACTTTCGTTCCAGCGGAAATTCTTCAGCGCCTGCGTGACCTTCCCCTTCTCGATCAGGAACGTCCCATCGCGCGTCAAACCCGTCAGCAACACCGTCCGCTGATCGAGGAAGCGAATGTAAAAGAAGTGCGTGACGAGAATGCCGCGTTCAGTGCTCGCGATCAACTCATCGGTCGTCTTCGTGCCGCCGACGAACTTGAGACCACCACCGCCGCCACCGAAGCCCCCGCCTCCACCACCACCGCCGCCGAATCCGCCGCCGCCACCAGTCGTCGGCTGCACGTTCTTCTGCTGCGCCCAATAGCGATCGTACGAGAAGCTCTTGAGGATACCGTTCTCGATGTACGTGACGCGCTTGAGCGGAAAGCCCGACTGGTCGAATGGCTGCGCAAGGAGATCAGCGTCGGCCGGATCGGAGTAGATCGTCACGCGCTCGTCGGCGATCTTCTCGCCGAGCTTCGTGCCACCCTCCTTCTTGCTGAAGGTGCCGCGTCCTTCGTCGTTCGCGCGAGCGTTGAACGAGCCCATGAGCTGCGGCATGATATCCGACACCGCCTGCGGCTCGAGCACCACCGTGTACAGGCCGGGTTCGATCGCCTTCGGCTTGCGGCTCGCCACCGCCTTGCGCGCTGCGGCGCGACCGAGCGCCGTGGGGTCGATGAGACTCCAGTCGCGCGCGCCGGCACTCGCCCATCCTGAGCCAGTCGCATCGGGTGTGCGCACCGTCGTCGAAAGATCGACGTCGCTGTTGCGGTGATAGGCGAACAATCCCTTGCTCGTCGCGACCGCATTGCAGCCGGCGTTCGCGCGCAGGAATCCCGCGACGAACACATTGCCGACCTCCTTGCCCGTCTGCTCGGCGACGTCGATCATGCGCTTCGTCGCAACGGCACGCGATTCGGGAGTCAGGTCGGCAGTCTTGTCGAAGTAGCTGTTGACCGGCACGAAAGTCTGCGGGCCGAGTTCCGGCATCGCTTCCGGATCTTCGGGGCTCAACTTCGCGAGACGCTCCGCGAGATCAACCGTGCGCTTCATGCTATCGTCGTCGAGAATGTTCGTCGATGCCGACGCACGGCGCTTCCCGATGGTGGACGTCACCGTGATGCTGGTGTTCGTCGTACCGCCGCTCGTTGTGATCTCGTTGCCGGCGAAGCGCGTGTTGCCGCTCCAGCCGCTGTTGATGTTGACGCGCGTCTCATCCGCTTTCGCGAACGACAGCACGCGATCAGCGAGGACCTTTGCCTGAGCCTGCGAGAGAAAATCCGCGTCGGAGACGAAGAGGGACTTGGTCATTTACTCGCCCCTCCCGGTCGACACGATGTTCACGTTCTTGAACCGCGCCGGCGGACACCCATGACTCACGGAGTTCGACTGCGCCGGCTCACCCTTGCCGTCGCCGAAGGAGCCGCCGAGCCAGTAGGAGTTCTTACCGCCGATCATGTCCATCGAGTTCCAGAACACCGGCGTGTTCGCCTGATACGCGACGTCCTTCAGCATGCCGGTGATCTTCCCGTTCTTCACTTCGTAGAACACCTGGCCCGAGAACTGGAAGTTGTAGCGCTGATGGTCGATCGACCACGAGCCGCGATTCTTGATCACGATGCCACGATCGGTGGCCGCGACGATGTCGTTCAAGCCGATGTCCTTGTCCCCTGGTAGCAGCGAAACGTTCGGCATGCGCTGGAATTGCACGCTGTCCCACGAGTCGGCGAAGGAGCAGCCGTGCGACTTCTTCACGCCCGTGAGCTTGGAGATCCACGCGGCCTGCTCGCGCGTCGTCTGATAGTCCTTGAAGATTCCCTTGTCGATGATGAGCCACTTGTCGGCGCCGACGCCTTCGTCATCCCACGCGACGCGCGCGAGCGAGCCCTCCTGCGTGCGATCGCCCTGGATGTTCATGATCGGCGTTCCGTACTTGAGCTTCGCGATCTGCTTGTCCGGCGGCGCGACGAAGCTGGTGCCGGCGTAGTTCGCCTCGTATCCCATCGCGCGATCCAACTCGGTCGGATGTCCGATGGACTCGTGAATCGTGAGCCACAGGTTCGTGGGATCGAGAATGAGATCATAGCGGCCCGGCTCGACGGACTTCGCACCGACTTTCTCGACGGCGAGCGCCGCCCACTTGGCCGCATTGCCCGGCATTTCGAGCGACGTGATGTACTCCCAGCCCGAACCGCGGGGCGCAAGCTCTTCGGTGTACTGCTGGAATCCACCCTGACCGACGGCAGTCGCCGAGAAGCTCGGGCCGACGCGAATGAAGGTCTGCGTCGTCTCTGTGCCTTCGGAGTTGATGTACGTCTTCACCTCACGCAGCAGTTGCATTCCCGAGTTCACGAAGCGGACCCCCGGCACCTTGAGCGCGGCCTCGTTCGTCGCGAAGAGCAGGGCGACCTTCTCCTCGATGGGAACGTCGATGGGGTCGCGCGTCACGGGCGTCATCCATGTGCCCTTGACCACTGGCGTCGGCGCGAGCTCGACTGGGCGCTTCTGCACGCTCTTGGCGGCGCGTGCGATGCGCGCAGCTTCACGCGCGGCCTTCACGACGCCATCGGTCGTCATGTTGCTCGTGGCGGCGAAGCCCCACGATCCATTCACGAGCGTGCGGACGCCAAGTCCGTACGACTCGGAGTCGGCGACGCCGGTGATGCGGCGCTCTCGCGTGTTCACGGATTGGCGACGGTAGCGGCCGACGCGGACGTCAGCGTAGGATGCGCCGGCATCCCTGGCAGCATTGAGTGCCTCGTGCGCGAGGTCGAGCACGTACGTCTCGGCCGTCGGGGCAACGATGAGCGGCGTGAGGGCGTTGAACGGCGCCGCTGCGTTCAGCAGGTGTGGCGCGACGAGCGTTGCGGCGGCAGCGCCCGCGCTCGTCTTGAGGAATTCGCGACGGGAAGTGGACATTGATCCTGCGAAGGGTGGGTTGTAGCGGGACGAATCGCTTCCTGAATGATACGACGGAGACTTATGCGGCGTTGTCCTGCCTACGCGCGCGACTCGTGCATGGCGATAGGAAGCACGCGGCGAAAGGTCGAGAAATCGCCATCGGTCGTGAAAATCCCGAGGTTTCGCCTGACGGCCACGGCGCACATCAGGAAATCCGTGTTGGATCCCTGAATGCCTTTGGCTCGGCACCGGTTGTACATCATCGCAGCCTCTTCGAAGTCAGCGGTCTCGAGCTCGAGGTCCGGAAAGGCCCGCAGGTGGTCACTCAGATCCTGGAACTGCGCGCCGATCTTCACGCCTGACAGGAGTTCTTGACGGATGGGACCGATGAGCTCGACCCGCCCCTCGCTCACCAGCTCAGCCAATTCCTGAACGATCGGCGACGGCGCAGTCTTGGCGCGGCGAAGCGCAAGCGACCAGACTGACGTGTCGACGAGCACGTTCATGTGCGCCGTCGCTGCTTCTTGTACCGGTAGGTCGGGTCGAAATCGATCTTGCCGAACAGTTCGACGACCTTGGCCTGCTTGCGATGCTGGATGTACTCGGCCAGGGCCTCGTTGACTGTGTCCTTTTTCGTCCGGTGGCCGCCGACGCGAAGCGCCTCGTCGAGGAGTGCGTCGTCGATTGCAAGGTTGGTAGCCATGTGTAGGAACCTACACATGATTCGCGAGAAGCGCTATTCTACGGCGCAACAGTTTGAATCTCCACGCGCGACGCCTGACTCGGCGTCCGCCAGATACGATGCGTCTGCGCCTTGAAGTCCGACTCCTTCGCGAGGAAGATGTTCGGCACCCACGTCTGCGGATTCCGATCGATGATCGGGAACCAGGTGCTCTGCACCTGCACCATGATCTTGTGCCCCTTCTGAAAGCGATAACTCTGCGTGTGCAGGTCGATGGTGAACGGAGTCACCGTATTGGGAACGAGCGCCACCGGCCTCTCGAACGACTTCCAGAACCGGCCGCGAAAGACATCGTTCGCGATCATGAACTGATATCCGCCGAGCTTGAAGTCCGACGTGTAGCTCTCGGGGTAGACGTCGATGAGCTTCACGACCCAGTCCGCATCCTGGCCCGTGGTGCTCGCGAAGAGCCTTGCCGTAATCTCCCCTGCGACGACGACATCCTCTGTCAGCGGCTCGGATTCCCAGCTCAACACATCCGGTCGATCCTGCACGAACCGCTGATCCTCGAGCAGCCACGTGTACCACCCCGATCCCTTCGGATAGTACGTCGGCTCGATCGGTCGCGGACGATAGGGCACCGGTTTCGCTGGATCACTCACATAGCTGTCGCTCGTGGTGATTTCGTTCACCGTCGGCGCATCGAATGACAGCCTGCCGCCGGCGTGGAAGTACAGCGACTTCTTCACGGCGCTCTTCGGCGGCCACGAGTCGAACGTCCGCCACTTGTTGCTCCCCGACTCGAACACCGTGGCTTCGGGCTGGTTCAGCGTGCCTTTGTCCTTCAAATAGTAGGCGAAGAACGGCGCCTGGATCTTCTGCCGATAGTATTCGCCCGTGGGTGAACCGAAGTCGATCTTGCCGAGCGTCTGTCCCGGACCGCCGGCCCAGCCACCGTGTCGCCATGGGCCGACGACCATGAAGTTCTGATTCTTTGCGTCGTGCTTCTCGAGCTCGCGATAGATCGTCACCGGACCGTAAAAATCCTCCTGATCCCACCAACCGGCGACATTCAGCGTTGGAACGTTCACGCGCGTGAGATACGGCCGCATCGCCTGCCGCTGCCAGAAGCCATCGTAGTTCGGATGCGCAGCGAAGTCGGTCCACGTCGGCAGCTTCTTGTCCTTCAGCACCTTCGACTGGACGTTCGACAGGGCACCGAGCTTCAGATACCACTCGTACGTGTCGTACGTGCCGAAGTCGAAATCGGAGTTCTCCTTCGACGCCTCGGTGAGGTACGCGTACTCGAAGCCGTAGCTGAGGCGGAAGGCGCCGTTGTGATGAAAGTCGTCACCGATCCACATGTCCGCCGGCGACGCCTGCGGGCTCACCGCCTTGAGCGCTGGATGTCCGTTGAGCATGCCCATCGCGGCGGTCCAGCCGTCGTAGCTCACGCCGAGCATGCCAACGCGCCCGTTGTTCTTCGGGATGTTCTTCAGCAGCCAGTCGATCGAGTCGTGCGTATCGGTGCCTTCGTCGATTGCCTGCGCCGGAGAATCGACCGGCCTCGGCGGACGCTGCATGACGAACGTGCCTTCGCTCTTGTACCGTCCGCGAATGTCCTGGAAGACGAAGATGTAGCCGTCCTCGGCGAGGTCGGAATAGCAGCAGGTGAGTCGGCCTGCCGAGCCTTCGACGCCGTACGGCGTCCTCTCGAAGAGAAAGGGGAGTGGCGTAGTTGCGTCTTTCGGCCAGTAGATCTCGACGTGTAGTTTGAGTCCGTCGCGCATGGGGATGTCGGCGGACGAATGCTCGTAGGTTTTCGGGTCGTACTTCTGCGCCGGCAGGACCGTAGCGACACAAAGTGCAATGATGATGAGAGCGAGTCGCGACGTTTTCGTCATACGTAACACCGGTAGAGGGTTGACGCGCCGAACATACTCGCTTCCGCGCACAGAGAAAACCAATCATGACTTGAATCATGTGAATTTGTCTGGAATCGCATCGCTTCAGGGATGAGTGGGGCGCACCTTCCGAAATATTGGAAAAGGTCCACCACCACTATTCGTGGCAGAGATCCAATTCCAACAAATTCAAATAATTCAAGTCAGGCTGTTGCTGTTGTTGTGTCATCGCGGGGCGGCGCCCCGGTCGCAATCATTCAGAACAGACTCACCAAGGTCAGGATGTAAGCATGGCGCAGCAACAGCACGTGGACACGATGAGGTTGGGCGGAGTGACCTTCCACCACGCCGGCGCATTCTGGTTCGGAGTGATGGCAGTGACTGCCGGTACGATCATGCACATCCCCATGTACCTCATGGGGAGCAGCATGCACTATCGCCTCGCCGGAATGCCGATGACGACGTCGATGCACATCGGCATGGCTGCGATCCTCGTCGGTCTCGTTTCGAGCCTATACGGCTTGTATCCGCGCTCAGCGACCACGACGGCCAGCATCGCGTCGAAAATTCGTGTGAGTGCGCTCGATGACGCTCCGATCACTCCCGCGCACATCGGCTTGCTCGTCACGATGGCGATCGCCGTGACGATCGACATCATGAAGCCGACCGCGCTCGCATTCGTGATGCCGGGCATGACGATGGAGTACGGTCTCAAGTCGCCGTTGAATCCGACGGGGACTACGCCCGCCGCCTACCTCGCGCTCTCGGGTATCGTCGGTACGGTGCTCGGCTCATTTCTCTGGGGATGGCTGGGCGACCGTATCGGACGCCGCGCGTCGATCCTCTACGCCGGCATCGCGTTCATCGGCACGTCGATCTGCGGCACGATGCCCAGCTTCTTCTGGAACATGGTGATGTGCTTCGTGATGGGCCTCGCGGTTGGAGGCATGCTGCCGCTGTGCTATGCGCTCCTCGCAGAAACGATCCCGGCGCGGCATCGCAGCTGGTTGATGATCCTCATCGGTGCGGACATCGCGGGCGCATACGTACTCACGAGCTGGCTGTCGGTCGCTCTGGTGCCCACGTACAGCTGGCGCATTCTATGGTTGATCGGTCTGCCGACGGGATTGGTGTTCATCCTGCTCAATCGGTGGATTCCCGAGTCCCCGCGATATCTGCTGGCCAACGGGCGAGAAGAGGAAGCACGCTCTGTGATGCAGCGCTATGGAGCCGTGGTCGTCGAAGAGGCGGCTCCCGAGCTCGCGGTCGACGCGCAGGTGAAGAGCACGTGGCAGCAGCTGCTGAGCGGAGAGTTTCTCGGACTCACGCTCGTAATTGGGTGTCTGGCACTCGGGTCGGGGCTCGTGCTCTTCGGCTTCAACCTCTGGATTCCCTCCAACCTCAGAAAGCTCGGCTACACCGAGGCCGACACCATCCTGCGCAACTCGGCGGCGATGGGCTTTCCGCTGACTTTCCTGGTGGCGTGGATGTACGGCTTCTGGAGCAGCAAGAAGACGATCATCGTCATCACGTCGCTCACCGCGGCGGCGCTCTTCGGATTCGTCATCGCCGGCGACGCGATCGTGCAGAATCGCAGCCTGCTCTATGTGTTGCTGATCGTTCCCATCTGGGGAATCAGCGCGGTCGTCGCCGTACTCTCGGTCTACAGCGCCGAGATCTATCCGACACGAGTGCGGTCGCGTGGGGCGGGATTTGCGGCGGGCGCCAGCAAGGCTGGGGGCATGGCGATCATCGGCCTCGTCGCGTTCGGCATCACGACGCCGTCCATCTCGACGGTGGCGCTGATCGGCGCCATTCCAATGACGATTGCCGTCGTGCTCGTGGCCATCTTCGGAATCGAGACGAGACAACGCCGGCTGGAGGATATCACCGCGGAAGAGCTCAAGGGGACCGGGCGAACGCTGTCCGGCGCCACCTGAATCTCTTGACACATCCACTGACGAAGCCCATCCTTTCCGGGCTAAGTCATAAGATGACCATACGAAAGGGAGTCCATGCGTCCGGAACAGTGGGAGACCTTCAAGCGCGCTGCGCGCCTCGAGAAGCAGGACACCGTCCCGATGGCGATGATCGTTGATAGCCCGTGGATCCCCGGCTATCTCGGCATCAAACACATGGACTACTATCTCGATCCCGAGCTGTGGTTCGAGTCCAACAAGAAGATCAATGAGGAGTTTCCCGACATCATCATGGTCCCATCCTGGTGGATGGAGTACGGGATGGCGGCCGAACCCTCGATCCTTGGCGCGAAGATCAAGTTCTGGGAAGACAACACACCCAGCGAATATCACACGCTATATCGGCTCGAGGACATCGACGAGTTTCCCGAGTACGAGGTCGACGCGGATGCCTTTGCCGCGATGACGCTCCATCGCTACAAGATGGCGTTGCCGCGCATCAAGGCACTCGGCGAAGTGATTCCGTTCGTCACGGCGCGTGGTCCGCTGTGCACAGCCGGTTTCGTGCGCAGTACGACGCATCTCATGATCGAGATCGTCGAGAAGCCGGAGGAGACGCACAGGTTGATCGACCTGTGCACGCGTGTCGTCATCGACTGGCTCAAGGCGCAGCACAAGGTGCTCGGCGACCAGGTCGAAGGAATCTTCATCCTCGACGACATCGTGGGCTTCATCAATGAAGAGCACTACATGGAGTTCGCGCATCCATATCTGAAGCGCATTTGCGACGCGTTCCCCGATGACTGGGTGAAGCTCTATCACAACGATGCAGAAGTGGACGCGTGTCTCGATCACTTGCCTGACGCGGGGTTCAACGTCCTCAACTGGGGCAAGCAGAAGGACATCGTCGAGGTGAAGGAGCGCGTCGGCGATCGCATGTGCCTCATGGGCAACGTGAACCCACTCGAGATTGCGGTGCGCGGCACACCAGAGGAAGTCGAGGAAGCCACGCTCGAAGTCCTCGAAGGAGGTACGGGCAAGGATGGACGAGGCATGATCCTCTCCGTAGGTGGTGGTACCAGTCCCGGCATGCCGAGGGAGAACATCCTCGCGATGCGTCGGGCGCTCGACCACTTCAATGCTTCACGCGTGTCGATGCTATAGGAGTGATGACGATGCCCGACTACGCGTTGATGAATCAGTATTTGTACGAGGGAAAGGCGAAAGAAGTCGAGAAGATGACGCAGGACGCGCTCGCCGAAGGGCGTCATTTTCAGGAGGTGATGAACGAAGGACTCATCGCCGGCATGAGCGTGGTCGGCGAGGACTTCAAGCACAACGTCCTCTATGTGCCTGAGGTGCTGATCGCCGCGCGCGCGATGAAGGCGGGCATGGCGGTGCTCAAGCCGCTGCTGAGTGCGCGCGAGAACGACGCGAATCGCGTCGGCGTGCTGCTCATGGGCACCGTGCGCGGCGACCTGCACGACATCGGCAAGAATCTCGTCTGCATGATGGCCGAGGGCGCGGGCTTCGAGGTGTACGACATCGGCGTCGATCAGAGCGTCGAGAAGTTCATGGCCGCCGCCGACAAGGTGAATCCGAAGATCATCGGTATGAGCGCGCTGCTCACCACGACGATGACGTACATGAAGACGGTGATCGACGGTTTCGAGGCGGCGGGTCGCGGCGAGATCAAGATGGCGATCGGTGGTGCGCCGATCAGCCAGATGTTCGCCGATGAGATCGGCGCCGACGGGTATGGACAGAATGCGTCCGCGGCAGTCGACCTGTTCCTGCGTCTGGCTTCGGGCAAGGAGGCCGACGACGAGAAGAGCGGGCCTCTCGCTGCGCTCGGGGCCACAAAGGATTCCGCTGAGCCAGCCGCAGTTGGCAAGCGCTCGACGTACAAGATTCTCTATTGGCAGGAAGTCCCATCGCAGGTGCGCGCCGAGGACGACGCGGGCAACGACGTGAGCGTCGAGCTGCCGTCGAGGTTCGCGCAGCGCATCGATTCGCTCGCGCAGAAGCGCGGCATCACCGGCGCCGACGCGTACACCGCCGAATGGAAGTGGAGCGACGAGCAGGAGCGCGACGGCTCGGCGCAGGATGTCGTCGCGGCAGTGATCGCCGAATTGGAGGCGAAGGCGGATTGGTGAGATGTCGGTGACGCTGACGGTGAATGGCAGCACGGTGCAGGCGGACGACTCGACGAAGTCAGTATTCGACTACGCCGAGTCGCTCGGCATTCAGGTGCCCACGTCCTGCATCAAGAACGGCAAGTGCAAGGAGTGTATCGTCGAGGTTGCCAATGGGATGTCGCTTCTGTCACCGAGGACGGTGCCCGAGTCGCATCTCGAAGGGAGCTTTCGTCTCTCGTGCCAGACGCGTGTCGTCGGCACCGATGGCGTCGTCACGTGTCACACGATGCGCCGCGGGCAGATGAAGATCGAACGTCATGCGTTCGGCTTGCCCGTGGGCGCGCATCCGTTGAAGCTCGAGCCGGCAGTCACGCGTGCTGGCGATCGTATTCTCATCGAGGGACGCGAGATCGCGCAATCCATGGGTGCGATTCATGGCGTCGCCATGGATCTAGGCACCACGACCATTGTGCTGCGCCTCTTCGACCTCGAGACCGGCGAGCAGATCGCCGACGCGTCGTTCGAGAATCCGCAGCGGTTCGGCGGGTCAGACGTGATGTCGCGCATTCACTACGACACGCAGCACACTGGCTACCTGCTGATGCGCACACTCGCCGGCTATCTCACGCATGCCATCGAGGCCTTCCCGGTCGATCCGCATTCCATCTATGAGCTCGTCGTCGTCGGCAACGCGACGATGCGCGACATCTTCTTTCGCGAGAGCGTCTACTCCATCGGGCAGAATCCCTACCAGTCGATCACCGAGATCGAGATGGCTGAGGGAAAGCGCACGACGACGAGCCTCGTGAGCACGGGCAGGCGCTCGCTCCTGCCCATCCATCCGAAGGCACGCGTGTACGGCGCGCCAGTCATCAGCGGCCACGTGGGCGCGGATGCCGCTGCGTGCATGCTCGCGATCGACCTCGCGAATGAAGATCGCCTCGTCGCACTGATGGACATCGGCACGAACACGGAGCTCATCGTCGGCAACCGGAAGCGGATCATGGCGGCGTCGTGTCCGGCGGGTCCCGCGTTCGAGGGCGGCGCGATCGCCTGTGGCATGCCGGGTCTCGAGGGCGCCATCGAAGACGTCACGATCAACGATGACGGCAGCTTCGCCCTCGGCGTCATCGGCGACGTGGAGCCCGAAGGCATTTGTGGGTCGGGCCTCATGGACCTCCTGAGTGAATTGCTGCGCACGGGCCGCATGAACCAGATGGGACGCTTCGAGGAGAGTCTCGAGCGATTTACCATCGACGCCGAGCACGGCATCTTCTTTACCGAGAGCGACGTCAACGAGCTCGCACAGGCGAAGGGCGCGAACGTCGCCGGCCTTCAAGTCGTGTTCAACGAGTACGGCCTCGCGTTCGACGACATCGACGTCTTCTATCTCGCGGGTGGTTTCGGCCGCCATCTCAAGATCGACTCGTCGAAGCGCATCGGCCTCATTCCGAACATCGCCGATGAGAAGATCGTGCAGGTCGGCAATGCGGCCATCGAAGGCGCGTGCATGGCGCTGTTGTCGATGACGAAACGGCGCGAGCTCGAGGAGATGGTGAAGCGCGTCGAGCACTGTCGCCTCGAGACGCATCCGCACTTCTTCGACTACTTCGTCGAGGGTTGCCAGTTCAAGACGGTCGAGACGGCCGAACATCAGGGCTCTTCGTGATTCTCATCCGCGACACGAGTCCTGACGCGAGCGTGCAGAGCGCGGAGTTCCAGCGCCTGCTCGGCTACCCGCGCGACATCGAGCTCGAGGAGCGTGCGCTCGAGTTGTCGAATGAGGCACGTGCGTGGTATGCGGAGAATGGACGTCCATGGATCTATGCACGTCAGTCTGATACGCTCGACATCACCGGCGATGCGATCGTCATTGATGGTATGTCGTTCCGCAGCCCGCGGTTCCTGAAGGCACTTCGTGAAGCCGGCGCCGAGAGCGTCGTGCTGGTCGCGGTGAGTGCTGGTGAAGAAGTAGAGCGCGAAGCAGAGCGCCGATGGCAGGACGACAAGCCGGACGAATACTTCTTCCTCGAGGTGTTCGGTTCGGCGGTCGTCGAACATCTCGTGATGATGGCGGGCGCGCGACTCTGCGCAACGACTGATGTGGACGGCTTCGCCGTGCTTCCGCACTACAGTCCTGGCTATCCCGATTGGGATATCAGCGATCAGTCGAAGCTGTTCTCGCTGCTGACCCGTGGGAACGAATTGCCGAGCAGCGTCACAGTGCTCGAGTCGGGAA
>JAQBPV010000084.1 GCA_028287345.1 Gemmatimonadota bacterium | reverse complement strand
TTGGCCGCCGCGCTCGCGAAGGTGCCGGGACTCCAGGTGGCCGCACGTCGCTCGGCCTTCGCGTTCAAGGGCAAGAACGCCGACCCGGCGACGATCGGTCGAGCGCTGAATGTTGGATTGTTGCTCGATGGGACGGTGCGGCGCGACCGCGATCGTGTGCGCGTGAACGCGCAGCTCACGAACGTTGCTGATGGAAAAGTCTTGTGGACCGATCGCTACGAGGGCGACGCGAAGGACGTCTTCGCGGTGCAGGATTCCATCGCCGCGGCGATCGTCGGCGCGTTGCGACTCACGCTCGGCGCGGGCACAGGAGTGGAGCTCGCGGCAACGCGGACGAAGGATCCCGCCGCGCACGACCTGTATCTGCGCGGAAAATTCGAGGCGAGCAAGCACACGAAGGCGGGACTGCTTGCGTCGCTCGATCTCTTTCAGCGATCCGTCGCGCTCGACCCGAATTATCCGCTGCCGTGGGTGGGCATCGCCGACGCGTATGGCTGGCTTGCTGATTCGTACATGCCGCCGCGTGAAGCGTATGGCAAGGCGAAGGTCGCCGTGGCGCGCGCGATCGAGTTGGCGCCGGCGCTTTCGGAAGCACACGCAGTGCTCGGTTGGATCGACTACGCCTATGAGTGGGATATGGCCGCGTCAGAGAAGTCGTCGCGCAAGGCCGTGGAGCTCGACAGCGGCTCAGCTCTCGCGCGATCCAACCATTCATATGCACTGCAGGCGTTGGGCAGAAAAAACGAGGCGCTGGCGGAGAGCCGCAAGGCGCTCGCGCTCGAGCCGCTGTCGGCGTCGTTCAGCAACAACCTCGAGTGGCACCTGCTGATGCAGCGGCAGTTCGCCGATGTCATCAGGCAGCACGAACAGACCATGAAGATCGACCCTACGTACTTCTTCAGCGACAGCTGGGCGGCGTCGGCGTATCGCGAACTCGGTCAGTATCCTAAAGCGCTCGAGGAGTACAGGAAGGTGAAGGCGTTGACGGGCGACCAACCGATGCCGGGTCTCGTCGCGACATATGCGAGGATGGGGGACACGGCGAGTGCGAGAAAGGAGTTGGGGCGACTGCTCGACCTCTCGAAACGGACGCACATCCCAGCCGAGCAGATTGCCCAGGCGTACATCTCCATCGGGGACAGGGAGAGAGGATGGCAGTGGCTGGAGCGCGCGTTCGGCGAGCGGTCGAACGGTATTCTCTGGCTGCCCATCTTCGTCGTCTACGATCCTTTACGGAGCGATCCGCGATATGCGGCGTTCATCAAGCGCATCGGATCTACGCCGCCGTAGAGCCTTCGCTGTCACGACGGTAGTGGCAACTCGCTCGTTGCATCACACGCTGCTCTCGTTGCGCCAGTGTATCCCGCAAAGCACGGCCGCTGTATCGTCAACTCATGACGCTGCTTCGCTCCTCCATCGCCGTCGCGACATCCTTCCTTGCCGGCCTTGCTGTCGGTTGGGTGGACGTCGGCGCATCGGAGGTGCAGGGCTCGGTGTTGGTGCTCATGCTCGCCGTATTCGCGATTACAATCGCGTCACGCGCGCCGGCGTGGCTCGTCGCAGTGTGGGTGGTGCTGGGGATGATCGTCGGACACGCGATTTTCGCGCATGGCGAACTGCAATGGGGGATACTCATCGCGGTGATTCCAGCGCTGATTGCGGCGTACGGTGGACGAGGCGTGGTGACGCTCATCGGCCGGACGACATCCTCTCTGGAGGAACGTGAGCCAACGCCGGCCAACGAATCGGCGTGGCACCTTCGTTCATGGCCGACGAGCACCCTTCTCGGCGCTTCACTGCTTGGCTGTGCATTTATTGGGACTGCGCCGGTGTACGCCACCAACGTGGCGCGAGGTCAGCCGTTCTCCTGGTGGCTGACGATCATATGGCAGATCATCTCCTTTCTCGCGTGGGTACTCGCGACACCGCTCGTGCTTCGCGCGTGGCGCGCACTTCGACGCGACCGGGCTGCCGGCGTCACTACTGTCGAGCTATCGACGCATGCCGCAATCGTCGCTGGCATTGCATTGCTGCACGCCGTCGTGCTTCCACTGATCACGCGCGTGATGTTCGTTCCTCTCGGCCCGAATGGAATTGGCGGTGCGACGGCATGGGCGCTGGCGGCGTACCTGCCGCTCGACGCGCTCACGTACAGTCTCACGATCATGCTCGCACATGCGTCGGACGCCACGGCGGTGGCGCGTGCAGCGTCCGCGCGCGAAGCCATGGTGCGAGGAGAGCTTGCGTCCACGCGTTTGACGAGCCTGCGCGCACAGCTGCGTCCGCACTTTCTCTTCAACGCGCTCAATGCGGCCACGGTGCTCACCAAACGTGGTGACAAGGAGAGTGCGGCGCGGGTGCTCAATCAGCTGGCGGAGCTGTTGAGGTACGTGCTGGCGGACGATCGGGAATCCGTCCGACTTGGCGACGAGCTCGCGTTCGCCGACGCGTATCTCGCCATCGAGCGCGAGCGCTTTCCCGACAGGTTGCGCGTGACCACCGAGATGTCTGCCGACGCTCGCGACGCGCTCGTGCCGCATCTGTTGTTGCAACCACTCGTCGAGAATGCGGTGCAGCATGGCGTCAGCGCTCGCGTCGGGGAGGGAGCTGTCGCCATTCGTGGCTGGCGCATCGACGACACGCTGCACATCACGGTGGAGAACGACGGCCCGCCAGTTGTCGCCGGCAATGCGGCGAATGGCATCGGACTCGCCAACACGAAGGCGAGGCTGGCCACGATCTACGGTGAGCGGGCGCATCTCGCGCTCGAGCCGCGACCACAGGGCGGCGCGGTTGCCCGAGTGACGATCCCATACACGACATGAGCCGGCTCCGTGCCATCGTCGTCGACGACGAGCTGCTCGCGCGCGAAGGACTCTCCGCCGATCTCACCGCATTGGACGTCGACGTCGTCGCCACGTGTGCGGATGGCTATTCCGCGCGAACGGCGATCGTCGATCTCCGCCCCGATCTGCTGTTTCTCGACGTCGAGATGCCGGAGGTGGATGGCTTCGCGTTGCTCGAAGGGCTCGAGCCTGAGGACGTTCCGCCGGCCGTCGTCTTCGCAACGGCATATGACCAGCATGCGCTTCGCGCCTTCGAAGCACGCGCGCTCGACTATCTGCTCAAGCCCTTCGCGCCTGCGCGCCTGCGCGAAGCGGTGGAGCGTGCGCAAAGGCGTGTCGAGGAAGCGCGTGCGCTGCGCGATGCAACCGACGCGGCGCAAAGCGAGACACCGA
>JAQBPV010000076.1 GCA_028287345.1 Gemmatimonadota bacterium | reverse complement strand
TCACGGTGGACGTCACGAACAGTGGTCGCCGAGCGGGTACCGAAGTGGCGCAGCTCTATCTGCGCGATGATGCGGCGACCGTAACGCGTCCCGTGCGCGAGCTGCGCGGCTTCCGTCGCGTCGAGCTGCAGCCGGGAGAGACGCGCACGTTGCGCTTCACTCTCAGGCCCGACGATCTCGCGATGTACGACCGCGACATGCGTCGTGTCGTGGAGCCAGGCACGTTCACGGTGTGGGCGGGCGGTTCGTCCGCTGCGACTCTGGAGAGTCGTTTCACCGTGACTGGCGGTGTGGTGGTGTTGGCGAAGGCGCCGCCCGCGTTCCGGTGAACGTCGATGTGTGACACTGGCCACGCCCACGATCACGGCGCGTTCGGATTTCTCGTCGACACGCCGGAAGTCCGTACGCTCATCGACGAAGCGCGTCGGCAGATGGACGGCTTTGCCGACTACCCGGATCGCGTGGAAGCGCTCAAGTCAGCGTTCGCGCAGCTGTTGGCGTCGGACGGTTGGCTGCCCGACGACTTTGCGATGCCCGATAGCGCGAGCCGGATGGGCGGCGGCATCGGGCAGTACGCGTTGTATCGCGCCGAGGACGGATCCCTGTGCCTGTTCTCGCTGGTGGTTCCGGCCGGTGCGTCGACGCCGGTGCACGATCACCTCGCGTGGGGAGTCGTGGGTGTGTATCGCGGAGAGCAGCGCGAGACGGTGTATCGGCGTCTCGACGACGGCAGCGATGAGACGCGTGCGGAGCTCGAGATCTCGCGCGAACAGTCGTTGCGACCCGGAGATCTCTATGCGTTGATCCCTCCCACCGACGACATCCACTATGTGAAGACCGTCTCGGACACCGCGTCGATCTCGATCCATCTGCTCGCGAACGACACGGCGTGCGTGTGGCGGCACAAGTTCGATCCCGACTCTGGGATCGTCACGCCGTTTCGATCGGGGTACGCGAATGCGCCATGCGTGGAGTAGCAGGCGTTGTCATCCCGCAGGAGCGAAGCGAGTGCGGGATGACAGCTTTATTACTCGGCCCTCAGCGTGATCCCTGGCTCGACGCGCGCTGCTCGGCGCGCTGGAACGTAGCTCGCGATTGCTGCGACGAGCATCACCAGTAACGTCGCACCGAAGATGCTGATCACGTCAGTCGGTGCGACGCCGTAAACCAAGCTGCTCATCACGCGCGCCGTCGCGATGGCGAGCACGAGACCCACGGCGGATCCCGCCAACGCCATCGACGCACCCTGCCAGACCACGAGACCGGTGACCTGCCGACGGGTAGCGCCCAGCGCGACACGAATGCCGAACTCGCGCATGCGCTGCGTGACGCCGTACGCGACGACGCCATAGATCCCCACCGCGGCCAGCAGTAGCGCTACACCACCAAAACCGACCAGCAGCACCGTCGTCAATCGACGCTGCGCCTGTGATCGAGCGACGATCTCGTCCAGTGTGCGCACCTCGTACACCGATTGGTCGGGATCGACGGAGCGAATGGCCGTGATCACCGAAGGGAAGATGGTCCGAGAATCGACGCCCGTCTGCACCGCCAGCACCATGCGATTCTGCGTCCACTGCCTGTAGCTCCAGTACATCTGTGGCCTGGGATCAACGTCGAGGCGCATCGTGCGCACGTGCGCGACGACGCCGATGATCTCGCCCGATCCGCCTGGTCCGTTGAACCGTTTGCCAATCACCTCTTCGCCAGGAAAGAGCGTGCGAGCAATGCGATCATCGACGACGCCGACCAATGGCGCGTCAGCATTGTCACGCTCGGTGAATGTACGACCGCTCACCACCTTGATGCCTAGCGTGGCGAAGTACTCGGGCGTCACCGTCCTACTGTCCACATCGGTGAGCTCGTCCGTCGCGGCGGAGGCAGTCGCGAAGTGAACGGAATTCGTCTGGCCACCAAGGAGCGGAATGCGATTCGTCAGAGCCGCGTTCGTCACGCCGGGAACGGCACGCACGGCATCGACCAACCGGCTGTAGTAGTCGGCGGCCTCCATGTCCGATACATGCTTGGCCCGAGAGACCTCGAACGACAGCGTCGCGACATGTTCAGACCTGAAGCCGAGGTCGATGCGTGAGAGGTTGATCGCACTCCGCAGCAGCAGGCCGGCGCCGACGAGCAATGGAAGGGCGAACGCGATCTGAACCGCCACGCCGACGCGGCGTGCTCTCGAGCGTCCCCGGCCGGCCGTGGAGGAACGGCCGCCATCCTTCGTGATCGATGTGAAGTCGGATCGCCACGCTTGCACGGCGGGCGCGAGGCTCACGGCGATGCCCGTGAGCGTGAGCAGCATGATCGAGAATGCCACGACGGGCGCACTGAGCGTGACGTTCGCGATGCGCGGCAGGCCTGCAGGCGCCGTGGCGACGAACAGTCGCAGCGCCCACTTGGCCCCCACGATGCCGAGCACCCCGCCGATCACCAATACAGGCACCGCCTCCGCAATTGCCTGGGAGATCAGCCGTCGCCGCGAAGCGCCGAGAGCGAGGCGTACCGCGAACTCTCCGCTGCGCGCACTTGCACGTGCCGCGAACAGGTTCGCGAGGTTGACGCACGCAAGACACAGCAGGAACGCCACGGCGCCGAGCAGCAATCGCAGCGCGGGACGGACGTCGCGCACCGCGTCATCGAGCAGCGGGTCCACGCTCATGCCGACGTTGCTTGTATTGGCGAGGCCGGTCATCTGCGCTATGCGGGCTGCCAGTGCGGAGGTTTCGCGTCGCACCAGCTCGAACGGCACACCTTCGGCCAGCCGTGCCACCACGCGATAGTTCTCTGTGGTCTCGCGCGTCAGCTCGCGCGGGTCCACGACGTTCGGCACCCATGCTTCGTATGTGGTGGATGGAAGCTGGAAATCGGGCGCCATCACGCCGACGACCGTGTACTCCGACCCGTCGATGCGAATCACACGACCGAGGATTCCACTGTCGGCGGCGAAGCGACTCCGCCAGAGCCCATCGCTCAGTAGCACCACGTGCTCTCGACCGGCCAGTTCCTCATCTGCGGTAAAGGTGCGTCCCAGGGCCGCGGATGCACCGAGCACGCTGAACAGGTTCGCCGACACGCGCGCGCCCTGCAGACGTTGCGGCTCGTTATCGCCGAGGAGGTTGAGGTTGGCGTTGCGGAGGAAGGCGACGCCGGCGTAGATGCTCTTCAGTTGTCGCAATTCGATGACATCCGCCGCACTCGGCGAGACGCGGGCGCGGTTCGGGCCTCGCAGCAGCGAGATGTTCACGAGCCGTTCGGGTTCGCGAAACGACAGTGGGTACAGCATGACACCGTAGACGACGCTGAAGACCGCGGTAGCCGCGCCGATGCTGAGCGCGATGACCAGGATGCTGGCGATGCCGAAGCTGGGCGACTTCCGCAGCAGCCGCGTGCCGATGCGGACGTCGTGCAGCATCTGTCGCACGCCCATGCCGGGTCGTTCCTCGCGGGATTGCTCCTGCGCCGCGTCGACGCTGCCGAAGGCGAGACGCGCTGCCTTGCGTGCGGCCGCGGGCGACATGCCGCGTGCGATATTGGCTTCCGTCTCGCGCTCGATGTGAAAGCGCATTTCGTCGGCGAGATCGGCGTCGACCCGTGCGTTCCGGAACAGCGCGCGAAAGTTCGCGGCGATCTGGTGGAGGATTCGCATGGTGGTCTCCTATGCGGTGCGCATGACGAGCGAGATCGCGGCAGAGAGGCGATCCCAGTCGGAGCGCTCCTGCTGGAGGCGTCGCTTACCCGGTGCGGTGAGCCGATAGAATCGCGCGCGGCGGTTGTTCTCGGAGACGCCCCAGTCGGCGGTGATCCATCCCTGTCGCTCGAGTCGCTGGAGCGCGGGATAGAGCGAGCCCTGGTTGACCTGGAGGACGTCGTTGGAGAGGAACTGGATCCGTTGCGCGATCGCCCACCCGTGCATGCTCTCGGTGGCGATGGTGCGCAGAATCAACAGATCGAGTGTGCCCTGGACCAGGTCGGTGGGCTTCGACATTGTTCCCCTTGGTTATCTACAAGAGTAGAATGTCACTCTTCTTGTAGATAAGCAAGGGGAGATAGATTGTCATCCCGCATGAGCGAAGCGAGTGTCGGGATCTATCGTGCGGGATGACAGGCTTACGCTGCGACCGGATCCAGCACGCGTCCGTCGAACAACGCAACTTCGCGATCCGCATGCTGTGCGTAGCGCGAATCGTGCGTCACCATGCACACCGTGCTGCCATTCGCGTTGAGCTCGCGCAGCAGATCCATCACCGCCTCGCCATTCTTGGAGTCGAGATTTCCCGTCGGCTCGTCGGCCAGGAGGATCGCCGGATCGCCGGCCACTGCGCGCGCTACGGCGACACGCTGCTGCTGGCCACCGCTCAGCTGCGACGGAAAGTGCTTCGCGCGATGTGACATACCCACGCGCTCGAGCGCTGCCGACACGCGCTCGCGTCGCTCGGCCTGCGGCATGTCGCGATACGTCAGCGGCAGCTCGACGTTCTCGAACACCGACAGGTCGCCGATCAAGTTGAACGCCTGAAAGATGAATCCGATCTGGCGGTTGCGGACACGCGCGCGATCGGCGGCCGCCAACTGCGCGACACTCTCGCCCGCCAGCGTGTACTCGCCACCACTCGGCGAGTCGAGCAGTCCGAGTATGGAGAGGAGGGTCGTCTTGCCGCAGCCGGATGGGCCGCTGATCGCGACGTACTCGCCCTTCTGGATGTCGAAGTGCACGTCGGCCAGCGCGTGCGTCTCCACGTCGTCGGTGTAGAAGACCTTCTTGATGCCACGCAGGCTGATGAGTGCGTCGCCCGTTCCGTTGCCGTTCGAAGCCATCTGGATTCTCCTGAGGGTCGTCGTTACTTGATGCGCACTTGGGCGGCGTTCGCGTATTGCGACATGTCCGACACGATGATCTTGTCGCCGACGGCGAGACCGCGGACGATCTCGATGACGTTCACCGAGCTCCGTCCCAACTCCACCGGCACTCGCGCGGCTGTCTTGCCGCTCGGCGCCACCTTGAACAGCGTCGCGGAACCCGAGCCTGCGCTAAACGCCGGGCGGCCGCTGTAGAGCACATTGTTGAGCTTCTCGATCACGATCGTTCCGTCAATGCTCAGGTCGGGCACCGCGCCATTCGGCAGCGCGCCGTCGAGCGCGACATCCACCGTCACGCTGCCGCCCTGCGCCGATGGATCCTTGCGGATCACATGGCCGGCGACCAGGCCATTGCGCGTGTCGATGCTCGCCTTCTGTCCGATCGTCACGTCCTTCGCCTGACTCTCAGGAATGCGCAGCACGGCCTTGAGCTGACCGGGCTGCACCACCTTAGCCAACGTGGTGCCCTCAGGCACCCATTGACCGAGCTGCAGCACGAGATCCTGCAACACACCCGCTTCCGGCGCGCGCACCTGCAGCGACCGCAGGCGGTTCTGCTGATTCAGCGCGATGGCCTTGAGCTGTTCCACCTGGCTGGTCTGCGTTGCGATCTGCGCGCCCATCGCCTCTTCCATCAGCTTCAGACGCTCCTGCTCGACGCGAAGACGCGTCGTGAATTCGTCGCGCTGCGCTCTCTTCGTCTGCACCTCGAACTCGGACATCAGCTTGCGCTTCGCCAGGGAGTCAGCTGCCGCGGCTTCCTGCGCTGAGCTCACGTACTGCGTACGCGTGGACGCCACGAGACCCTGCTGCGTGAGCAGCTGACTGCGAAGGTTCGTCCGCAGGTTGAGGAGCTCGATCTGCGCCTGACGCACTTGCTGCTCCGCCTGCATCGTCTGGATCTGCAGGTCGGGATTGCTGAGCTCCAGCAACATCTCACCACTGCCGACGTTCTTTCCCGACTCCGACAACAGCCGCTCGACACGCGCGCTCGCCTGCGCCGTGATCCAGCGGATGTGCTCTGGCACGAGCGTACCCGGCCCACGCACTTCGCGCACGACGTCCCCCCGACGCACACTGTCGATGAGCACGGCCGAGCGCTCGATCGTCGGCGAGGCCGGATCGAGGCTCAGCGTCCACGCCGTCATCACCGCGAGTGCGAAGATGCCGCCGCCGATCATCAGGTTGCGCTTGGTCT
>JAQBPV010000063.1 GCA_028287345.1 Gemmatimonadota bacterium | reverse complement strand
CCAGCAGCACTGTAATGCTGCCCTACTTCACGCAGTACGTGGCACTGGGCGACTCGGTGTCCATCGACCTCTATCCTGCACTCGATGCCGGAGAGATCGACGTCGCCGTTGCGCTCGAGCGCGATCCTGCCGCGGGCAACGTCGCGCCACTTGGCGCCGCGTCGCTCCTTTACCAGAACGACGACGCGCGCTGGCCCGAGGATCAGAGCGACGACCTCGTGTCGCGCTATCCTGGCATCGAGATGCAAAATCTCGCCGCCGATGGGGCGACCATCGGCGACGTGTTCGGTGAGCAGCTCACGCAGCTCGAGCCGAACGAAGACAACACGCTCATCACGTTGAGCGTCGGTGGCAACGATCTACTCAGCGCGTTCTCCAACAGGCCGCGCTCGTCGCTGCTCGAGCGAATCGCCGCGGACGTGGGCGATGCGTACGAGTTTCTCGTGGACGCGATACGCCGCACGCGACCGAATTCGTTGATCCTCCTCACGACGATCTACGATCCATCCGATCGCACGGGGCGCATTCCTGGTGTGCTCGAGGACGCGGGCGCGTTGCCACTCTCCGTGCTCGAAGGGATGAACGCGCACATTGCGAAGTTGGCGGACGGAACGCCGAACGCCGCCGTCGCCGACGTGTACACGCACTTCATCGGACACGGCGCGAGTGCACCAGAACCGGATCGTTGGTACTGGCGCCGCTCGCTCATCGAGCCGAACGCGCTGGGCGCACACGAGATTCGCCGCGTGTGGCGAAGCGCGATCGACGTGGCGGACGCCGACGCGTGATCGCCGGACTGCTTCTCGCCGCGGGGCGCAGCAGCCGCTTCGGTGCCGACAAGCTCTGTGCGAAGCTCAATGGCAAGGCGGTCATTCGCTGGAGTGCGCAGGCGCTGTCACCGGTAGACGAGGTGTACGTCATCATCCCGCCTGGCGCCGATGCGATCACGCAAGCGCTCTCGCGACTCGACGTGCGCTTTGTCGTGAACCTCGGCCGGCACGAAGGCATGGCCAGCTCCATCCGCGCGGGAGTGGCCGCGCTCTCCGATGACGTCGACGCGGTGGTGATCGCACTTGCCGATCAACCTCTCTTGTCAGCAGACGTCATGCGTGCCGTATGCGATCGTTGGCGCGAGGGTGATGTCGCCGCTGTGACCGCCGAGTATCGCGACGGGCGGGGACATCCGGTGCTGTTCGGGCGGGAGTGCTTTCCGGCCCTGCTCGAATTGCGCGGCGACGTCGGCGCGAGATCTGTACTCGACGCACTCGGAGGTCGGGTCGCTCGGGTGCTCGTGGATGACGCGATGCCAGTCGACGTCGACACTCCGGAAGCACTCCAGGCGCTTCAGGGTGTACCGCGACCGAGCTAGATCACCGACTCGCGCTCGACCGTCGGAACGCTCGACGGCGTCCGCTCGCCAGCGCGGCGCGACGGCAGCGCGAACGCGAACACCGTTTCCGAATCGGTGAACTCGGCCCATGCGCGTCCGCCGAGCGACTCGACCGTCTCACGCACGATGCTGAGGCCGAGTCCAGTCCCGTCGATGCCGGAGGTGGCGTCGCCACCGGCGCGGTAGAAGCGCTCGAAGAGCCGGCTGCGTTTTTCGGGAGCGACACCAAGACCGGTGTCGCGCACTTCGACGATGACCTGCGACGGCGTCTCGCTCGTCGCCGGCTGCATGCGTCCGGTGATCTGCACCCAGCGATCCGCCTTGTCGTCGTCGGAATACTTGAGCGAGTTCGAGACGTAGTTCATCAGGCAGAGCTCGACGCCCGCCGCATTGACCTCGACCTCCGGCAGCGCATCGTCCACGGTCACGCGCACGCCGCGCGAGCGCGCGAGCTCACGCAATTGCCTGACGACTTCCGCCGCGGCGCGGGGAAGCAGGACATGGCGATGTTGCCGCGCGTCGTTCGAAAGTCGCGACAGCTCGAGCAGGTTGTCGAGCGCGACGCGCATGCTCTCCATGTTGCGCACGATGATGCCGACGAGGCGTTCCTGTTCGGTGGCCGCGAGCTCCGGCATCTGCAGCAGCTGGCCGGCACCCATCGTCGCGCCGATACGGTTGCGCATCTCGTGCGTGAGCGAGCGGTTGAACGCACGCAACCGCTCCTCGCGCTCACTCAACCGCTCCTTCATGAGCGCGAGAAACTGCACCGTCGTCGCCTGCTGAATGAGCGAGATGGCGTGGTACAGGCGGTGCGCGCAGAGGACGAGCTCCTGCCGGGAGCAGTCCAGGTCGATCTCGTCGACGGCGCGGGAAAGGAAGGCGAAAAGGATTCCGCCGAAGATCTCGTATTCCTTCAGCAGCTCGTATTCGTCGAAGCCTTGCGTGTAGCGCAGCGCACCGAGCTCCATCGCCTTCGCGATCACTGGCATGTCCGCCGACACCGTCTGCGCGGGGTACTCGAGGTAGGTCGCGATTCCGTCGATGAGCAGCGGCACGTGATCGAGCAGCTCGTCGGTAGGGAAGATCCGGTTGGGATCGAGCGCGACGCGCTGGCTGATACGGTCCAGCCACCGCCGTGTCAGCGCGTCCTTTTCACTGCGCAAGCGAAGAGCGAGTGCCCCGGCAAGCGGGCAGGGGGCAGACAGATCCATCCTGTACGCTAGCGCATGGTCCGGGACTTCGCTGCATCGGCGGCCTGATTCATGAACAACGGCCATCGTCCTGAACAGGAGCGATCGATGGCCACGTGCGACATGTGCGGCAACGTCTACGACAAGGCGTTCACGGTGACGATGGGCGGCAAGACGAACACGTTCGATTCCTTCGAGTGTGCCATTCACATGCTTGCTCCTACGTGCGCACACTGTGATTGCCGCATCATCGGACACGGCGTGGAGAGCGAGGGCACGTTCTTTTGCTGCGCGCACTGTGCCCATGTGTCAGGGGTGCTGGGCGTGGAAGACCGCGCCGACGAGTAGTCGCGGGCACGGTGCCGCTTGCGGTGCGCTGCACGCGATGGCAAGCTTCGAGGAGTTCCTCACTGCGCAGCGCGATGCACCCTCGCCTCACCGAACTCCTCGACTATCTCGACGCGCAGCGCGCCCATGTGCTCGGCGCCGCTTCAGGCCTCCCGCCCGAACGTTGGGTCGAACGCCCTGATGCCGAGCGGTGGTCGGTTTCGGAAGTGTGCTGGCATCTCCAGCGCGTCGAGACGGGCGTCGCGAAGCTCATACGCAAGCGGGCGAACGAGGCGCGGCTCCAGGGCCATCCCGCTGAGGATGCCGACAGCTCGCTGCTCGGCGCGCTGGACGGGCGTCGGCTCGAGGACCGCAGCGTGCGGCTCGTCGCACCGTCGCAGATCACGCCTACGGAGATGCCGACCGCGGAGATCGTGCAGCAGCAGCTGAACGAGTCGCGGGAGATGCTGCGTGCCGCCGTTGCCGAAGCGGATGGCCTCGCCCTCGGCACCATCAAGCACCCGCATCCGGTGCTCGGCGAGATCGATCTATATCAGTGGATCCTGTTCGTTGGACATCACGAAGCACGGCATGCGCAGCAGATCGGCGAAGTCGCCAAATTCGTCGCGGAGTCCTGAGCCGCGCCGTCGCTACCGCAATTCCCTCCTGGAGACCACCAAAAATGATGCGTCGCTCCGTCACCAGCTTATCGCTGCTCGTTCTCGTCGCCGCTCCCCTGTCGGCACAGATGAAGGAGAAGGATCCCACGACCAAGGTTGCCGGCGGCGCCCTGCCGGCTGGCTGGAGCGGCCGTACCGACAAGGCGAGCGACAAGCTCGCTGACGCGAAGTTCGTCACCATGGGCAGCGGCTACCACGTCACCTCGGGGCCAGCGGCGATCTACTGGAACGACAAATCGATGACGAAGGGACCGTACACGGCGACGGCCACGTTCCGGCAGACGAAGAAGCCGCAGCATCCGGAAGCGTACGGCATGATCTTCGGCGGGAACAAGCTCGACACGCCTGACCAGACCTACTTCTACGTGCTCGTACGCGGCGACGGCAAGGTTCTCATCAATCACCGCGCCGGCGCTGAAGTCCACAAGCTCATGGACTGGACGGAAGTCGCTGCGGCGAAGAAGGAAGATGCGAACGGCAGTGCTACCAACACCATCTCCATCGACGCATCGAAGCCGGACTCCATCCGACTGTCGTTGAACGGCGCGCGCGTTGGCGCAGTGCCGGGTGCATCCGATGGCACCGTCGGGCTGCGCGTGAACCACAACCTCGACGTGCACGTGAGCGACTTCAAGATCACGCCGAAGAAGTAAGAGTGTTGTGAAAAGGCGCCCGGTGCGATTGCGCCGGGCGCCTTTTCACATTTAATAGCGGGTCGTCAGGGCGTCCGGTGCACTGGCGCAATCGTATTAGTGTATACAATATTGTGCGCCGATAGCCCTCCCCCACCGCGCATCTCGACATGATCGCCCCACTGCTCCTCGCGCTTGCCGCCGTCGTCATCCCACCGCGCGGCAGTGCGCCACCGCCCCGCCAGCGTGCCGCGCAGAACACCTACAATGGTCGGGCCAACCAGCTGCGGGTCCTGCCGCCGCGCCTCGACGAAACGGCGACATCGGTAGACGGCGCGCTCGATGAGCCGCAATGGGCGAAGGCCGCATTGCTCACCGGCTTCAGCCAGTTTTCGCCAAGCGACGGCACCGCGGCCGACGACTCCACCGAAGTGCTCGTGTGGTACTCGGCGACGGCGATTCACTTCGGCATCCGCGCATTCGAGCCACACGGTGCGCCACGCGCCACGCTTGCCGATCGCGACAAGATCGCGTCGGACGACAACGTGCAGATCCTGCTCAGCACCTTCAACGACGGACGACAGGCCACGGTGTTCGCCGTGAACCCGCTCGGCGTGCAGGCCGACGGCATCATCGTCGAGTCGAATCAGACGCGGTCGAGTGGCTTCGGCAGCTCGACTCTCGCGCGCGATCCGGCGGACCTGAGCGCCGACTTCGTCTTCCAATCGAAGGGCGTGGTGACGCCCCAGGGCTACATCGTCGAAGTGCGCATTCCCTTCAAGAGCCTCAAGTACCAGTCGGCCGACGTGCAATCGTGGGGACTCAACGTCGTGCGGCAGGAGCA
>JAQBPV010000035.1 GCA_028287345.1 Gemmatimonadota bacterium | reverse complement strand
GAACGGCACGTGAAAGATCTCGGCGGGCATCGGGCCGAACGCGCGCTTGTATGGCGACACTTTTCCCGTCATCGCCATGGTGAGCATCGTGCGACCGTGAAACGCTCCGGTGAAAGTGATCACGGCCGAGCGACCCGTTGCGGCTCGTGCGATCTTCACCGCGTTCTCGAGTGCTTCGGCGCCGGTGGTGAAGAGGATCGTCTTCGCGGCCTCCTCGAACGGCGCGAGGGCGTTGAGCCGTTCCGCGACCGCAACGTACTGCTCGTAGGGCACCACCTGAAATGCGGTGTGCGTGAAGGCGTCGAGTTGTGCACGCACTGCGTCCATCACTCTCGGATGACGATGGCCCGTGTTGAGCACGGCGATTCCGGCCGCAAAGTCGACGTAGCGCCTTCCCTCGACGTCCCAGATCTCCGCGTTCTCGGCGCGGGCCGCATAGATGGCCGAGGCGCTGGCCACTCCCCGCGGTACGGCTGCAGCGTGGCGGCGCTGGAGGTCGGCGTTGTCGCTCATGGATGACGTGAGGTCAGCGAAGGTGAACGACGCGCGGGTGGGAAATGGACAATGATGGCGCCACGCCGAACATGCCAACGCCACACGTCTTTCGCCACCCGCGCAGCTACTTCTGTCGTGGCGTTTCTCCGCTGCCGCCCTTGCCCGTTCGCGTGTTCCGCTGGAATTGCCGCGAACCCAGTCCGTGCGCGCCCGTGATGTCCGTGGCGGTGGCGAGTACCTGGTATGGACCCGTGGGCAGGTCGGTGATGTCGATCGCGCCCACCCAGAGCTCCGATAGGCAGAGGGGACCTACGGGAGTCAGCACGAGCGTCACGCGCAGTACGCCGACGGACGCCGACACGCTCACGAGCTTCCGATTCGTCTGCACGGCGACATATACGAGCAACGTATCGCCAATGAGCTCGTTCTCGGCCGGACGCGCGAACGACACCTTGATGCTGTCGTCGACGTTGTCGCCGACGATGATCGTCACCGAGCCGTGTTGTCCTTCGCTGAACCCCTCGACGATGACTGTCCCCGTCGCGAGCGCGGTGACCAATCCCGTGGGCGAAACGGTCGCCGCGTTGTTCCCGGGCGCGCCAGTGAGGGCCCATTCCACTGGCCGAGGAGCGAGGACCTTGTCAGTACTGTCACGAAGCGTCGCCGACAGCTGCACAGTTTCACCGATCTTGAGCGCCTTGATGGACGGACTGATCGTGACGGTAGCGACGGAATCGGGCGTCGCCGTTACCGTCAGGGCAGACTCGGAAGTGATGCGCTCGCCCGTTGCGATGATGGTTGTGCCGCCCGGCGCGAGAGCGGTGACGAGACCATCGGGGGTCACCGTGGCTTTCGTCGGATCGGATGAAGTGAAGACGATCTTTCGTTCCGTCAGCTCGCGTGCCTTCACGTCGAACGCGAGGGCGCGCAGCTGCCGACTGGTTCCGCGCAGCATCCGAAAGGGCGTGGGATCGATGTCGATGCGCGCGATCGGCGGCGGAATGACCGTGATGGTGCGCTGTCCCTGCTTGCCAGCTACCGTCGCGATCAAGGTCGTCTCGCCCACGGTAAGGGCATTGATGACACCACTCGCGCTCACCGTCGCCGTGGCGGGCGACGTACTGCTCCACACCGGAGTGCCGATGGCAATTCCGACGCCGTTCTGATCGAGGCCGGCCACGCTGGCCAGTGCTGTCTCGCCGGCGATGATGTCCAGCGGCGATACGACGATGTTGACCACCGTCAGCACCGGTGGGCTCGCGATGCCGGAGGACGTCGCCGTCGACCCTGCTCCTCCGCACCCCGACACGAGCACCGCGACGCTCACGACGAGACGGCACCCCGCGAGAATCGCGCGGCGCAGACCTGAGCTGGCTCCTCCACTCACGCGATTGCGCACAGAATGAGTATGCGCTGCGATGTGCATGGTGAGCAACCCGGCGTGCGACTACCGCCATTGCCAACGCATCACGTGACAGCGACTTTCGCTCTGCATCTCGCCACCACCTCGCCTCCGGTACCCTCATGATCTTCCGCCTTCGCGCGTTCGCGCTTCCAGTCGCATTGTTGCTGGTCGTTCCCGCTGCGACGCACCAGGACGATCCGCCATTGCGTGGCTTCACCACCGCCAATGCGAAGATCCAGCGCGAGTGGGAGGCGAAGTTCCGCGCGATTCCCGACCCAGCCCGGATGCGTGAAGCCATGCGCCGTCTGTCGCTGCGGCCGCATCATGTCGGCTCTCCCTACGACAAGGAGAACGCCGAGTGGCTGCGTGCGCAGTTTGCGAGCTACGGCTTCGATGCGACGATCGAGCGGTTCGACGTGCTGTTCCCAACGCCGCTCACTCGCGTGCTCGAGCTCGTGGCGCCGACACGCTTCACCGCGAAGCTCGAGGAGCCGGCGCTACGGGAGGATCCCACCAGCGACCAGAAGAGCGAACAGCTTCCGACGTACAACGCCTATTCCGCCGACGGCGACGTCACTGCGCCGCTCGTCTACGTGAACTACGGCGTCCCGGCAGACTACGAGACGCTCGAGCGAAACGGCATCTCGGTGAAGGGAGCCATCGTCATCGCCCGCTATGGCGGATCGTGGCGCGGCATCAAGCCCAAGGTGGCGCACGAGCATGGTGCTGTCGGTGCACTGATCTATTCCGATCCGCGCGACGACGGCTTCGGCGCCGGCGAGACATATCCCGCCGGCCCATTCCGCCCCAAGGACGGCGTTCAGCGGGGCAGCGTGATGGACATGCCGACCTATCCCGGTGATCCCCTCACTCCCGACGTCGGCGCGTCCGCAGGTGCGAAGCGATTGGAGCGAGCTGACGCGGTCACCGTCATGAAGATTCCGGTGCTGCCCATTTCATACGCCGATGCGCAGCCACTGCTTGCCGCGCTCAGTGGTCCGCTCGCACCGGCGGCGTGGCGCGGCGGACTGCCCATCACGTATCGCCTTGGACCGGGCGCTGCGCGTGTGCATCTCAAGCTCGCCTTCGACTGGAGCTTGAAGCCGCTGTACAACGTCATTGCGAAGCTGCCCGGATCCACGAACCCGGACGAATGGGTGATCCGCGGCAATCATCACGATGGCTGGGTGAACGGCGCCGAAGATCCAGTGTCCGGCGCGATCGCGCAGCTGGAAGAGGCGCGCGCGTTCGGTGAATTGGTGAAGCAGGGTTGGCGTCCGAAGCGCACGATCATCTACGCCATGTGGGATGGTGAGGAGCCGGGCCTGCTCGGCAGCACTGAATGGGTGGAGCAGCATCAAGACGAGCTGCGCCGGAAGGGCGTGTTCTACTTGAACTCGGACACCAACGGCCGCGGCACGTTCGGCATGGAGGGCTCGCACGCTCTCGAGCGCTTCGCCAACGAGGTCGCGCGTGACATCATGGATCCCGAGACGAACAAGTCCGTGGGTGCGCGAGAGCGGGCGTCACGCGTGGTCGGCGGCAACAAGGAAGCGCGCACGCGCAGCGACCTGCGCATCGGCGCACTCGGTTCCGGCTCCGACTTCACGCCCTTTCTGCAACATGCTGGCGTGCCGACGCTGAACGTCGGTTTCGGTGGTGAGGACGACGGCGGCATCTATCACTCCATCTACGACAGCTACTACTGGTACACGCACTTCAGCGACACGTCGTTCGTGTATGGTCGCGCGCTTGCACAGGCTGCCGGCACGATGATGATGCGCGTGGCGGACGCCGACGTCCTGCCCGAGGAATTCGGCAACCTGTCGGAGACGGCTCGCGGCTACATCGGCGAGTTGAAGTCGCTGCGCGACAACACCGCGAAGGAGATCGAGGAGCTCAACCTGCAGCTCGCCGAGGGCGCGTTCGCGATGGTGAATGATCCGCGGCGCCCGACGGTGCCGCCCAAGCCGCAGCCGCCTGCGCCCGTGCTCAACTTCGCCCCGTTGGACAACGCGTCCATCGCACTCGACAGTGCGTCGTCGCGGTTCGAGAAGGCATACGGCGCGCTACCATCCGCCAATGCAATGGCGGCCTCGCTCGCGCCGGTGAATGCATTGATTCGCCAAAGCGATCAGGTGCTGCTGCTGCCGGAGGGTTTGCCGCGGCGGCCGTGGTATCGTCACTCGCTCTACGCGCCGGGCTACTACACCGGCTACGGTGTGAAGACGATGCCCGGCGTTCGCGAGGCAATCGAGCAGAAGGATTGGAAGTTGGCGGACGCGGAGATCGTGCGCATCGCCGCGGCGCTGACGCGTGAGAGTGATCTCATCACGCGAGCGGCGGCGTTGCTCGAGCAAGCGACAGGCGCCAAGCCAGTCCCATAGCGCGCGATTGCAGGTATCATCGCGGCGACTTCCATGCCTTGAATCATGGGTGATTCAAGGCATTCTGTTGCTGTTCTTTCAGTTCGCGAGGAGCGTTCTCAGCGGAGCGCCAGCGACACCGCGCCGAAGAAATCCTCGCTGTTGACTACTTCGCCGTTACTCGGCTTGGTATGCGCGCTCCACTGCACGATGACGACGCGTTCGCGCGGATTGATGTAGATCGCCTGGCCGAAGATACCGACGGCGCTGAACGCGCCGTCGTTGACGGTGTTCGGCGCGGCTATGGACGGCCACCACATGTAGCCGTAGCTGATTCGCTTGCCATCAGACAATGTCTTTGGCGTGGAGGCTTCTGTGGTCCATCGCGGTGGAAGAATGCTCGCACCGTTGATCATACCGCCGCCCAGGAAGAACAGTCCGAAGCGACCATAATCGCGCAGTGTCGCGCTCACACCGCTCCCGCCGATCTCGTGTCCATTCGGCGAGTCGAGCCACCAGCTTGCGTCCGTCTCCATCCCGAACGGCCGCCAGATCTTTTCGCTCAAATATTCGGCGAGCCGTTTCCCGGTCGCACCGCGCACCACTTCGCCGGCGATCTGCGTTTCGCCCGTGCTGTAGTTGTTCACCGAGCCAGGTGCCGCAGCACGAGTGAGCCCGCGCATGAGATCGACCGCTGCGTTCGGCCGCTGCGCGATCTGTACTTCGAGCAGTCGTCGCCGATCGGATGAAGGATCCGTGTACGTTTCGTTCCAGCGCACCCCGGACGCCATCATCAGCAGGTGACGCACGGTCACACCGTCGTACGCGCCGCCAGCGAGTCGCGGAACGTATTTCGTCACCGGATCATCGATGCTGCGGATGGCGCCGTCCTTGATCGCCGCACCGATGAGCGTCGACGTGATCGACTTCGCAATCGACATCGACATCCAGCGCGTACGCGGGCCGTTGCCGTACGCATATCGCTCGAGCGCGACGTGGCCATCCTTCAGGACGAGCAGCCCGCCGACGCGATTCAGTCGCAGGTAGTCGTCGAGGTGGTAGCGAGTGCCCTGCGATGCGAAGGTGACGTCGCGCAGCGGCGTGGTCGACGCCGGCAGCGGATAGGGCGTCGACCCATGCGCGATGATTCGCGTTGGGAAAAGCCGATCGATATTGCGGAACGTCGTAATCGCGAGATCGGGCGTGAGTGCGCCGTTGTACATCTGGCGCACCGTGCCGATGCTATCGCTCGCGTGTGGATTGACGTACGCTGTCTGCGCACGCAACTCGGCGCCGCCCTTCAGCGTCGTCGCGCAGGTCGCCAACGCGGCGAGCACGACGACGCGGACCGACGCATGCATCGGCGAGGCTATTTTCGCTTGTCGAGCGTGATGACTTCGATCACACCGCTCTCGTGCCCGGGACCGTGCAACAGCACCGCCCGATTCTGATCGAGGTATCTCAGCTCGACTATCCGCGAGGCAGGAACCGTCCCGAGCGACTCGATGTCGGGTTGCCGGACGTCGTTGATGTAGATGATGATGACCGGACTTCCTCCGCCGGGAGTAAGAACGTCCGACGACATCTGACGCCCGAGTGGCGGCGGCGACATCCAGTTCGGCCGGAGAATGCGGATCGCATCACGCGCCGTCATGATGCCCGTGCCGGCCTCGGCGATGTCGGCCTGCGTGAGCTTGTTCCGGTCTCCGCGGTTCTGCGCGCCGGCGGGCGCTGTGATCGCGACGACACTCAGAAACGCGAGCACGAACTTCATGGCTTGGCGCATGGCGACTTCTCGGCGCAGGTTGAGTGCGAGTTCCGTTGTAGCGAACACAGTATGCGTTGTCCTTACGTATCCGGCAACGCGTTCGCTGGAAATCGCGCCCACGCCCCAGCGCTGTTACGGCTTCCGCTCGAGCACTACTCGGCCGTTCAG
>JAQBPV010000015.1 GCA_028287345.1 Gemmatimonadota bacterium | reverse complement strand
TCTCCTTCGGCTTCAGCTTCAACTCCTGCCCGAAGTTCCTGCTGACCGTGAGGAAGAGCGCCCGCTGCTGGAAGTACCGCTGCGCGAACTCCACCACCGTGCCGTTCGCCGTCCGATAGCCGTACTTCGACAGCCCGAATGGATCGGACACCCGGAGCGAGACCGCGCCGCCCTGGTCGCCCCATGGTTTGTAACGCATGCTGAAGTTCATGTTCACGTTCGCGAGCTGCGAGCCACCTTCCGTGCGATATGGCGCGCGGTAGTTCACGAACGCCTGGCCATCGAGCTTCGGCGACACCTTGTACGTGCTGTTCAGGCGCGTCGACCACACGATGTCACTCGCCGACAACGCGGGCGAGAGGTTCGATGCGTCACTGGAGTAGTGATACGCGCTACCCGAGGCGTTCAACGTCACCGGCCCGCCATGCACGTTCAGGTTGAGGTCCGTGCCGATCGTCTTCGTGCTCGCGACGTTGTCGAACGTACTCACCGACATCCCCGTCGAATCGACGAACTGGATGTTGCGGACCGCATGCGCCGTGCGCCGCACGTAGCTCGTCAATCCCGCCGAGCCCCAACTGTGCGCGTCCTGGAGCGAGGCCTCGAACGCATCGGTGTACTCCGCCGTGAGGTTCGGGTTACCGCGGAAGATGCTGCGTGCATCCTGGCGGTACTCGATGGGACTCAGCCTCCACGGGTTCGGCCGCTCGACTCGGCGCGAGTAACTCAGCTTCGCCGTGCGCATGTCGCTGAAGTTGTAGGAGAGCACCGAGCTGGGATACAGCGTGGAGTACTTGTGGTCATAGTCCTGGTTGAGCGGCCGTACCGTGAAGCGCTGTGCCGCCAATTCGACGCGCGTGCCGCCTTGCAGCTGGAACTTTCCGAAGCGCTGCGACAGCAGCCCGTAGACTCCGGCGATGCCTTCCTCAAAGTCGAACGCATTGGCGCGCCCGGGCTGATCGACGAATGCGCCGCTTCCCGGGTCGAGCAGTGCCGCGTTGAAGTCGTTCTTCGTCCGACGTCCCACCGCCTTGTAGCCGGTTTCGAGCTTCGTCAACACGCTGAACGGACGGGTATAGTCCATCTTGCTGAAAATGCCCTCGCCGTGTTGGATCGTGTGATCCCGCTCGGCCGGACTCGCCGACGTGATCGACGCATCCGGCTGAAGCAGGTCACCGGTGATGTCCTGGTTACCCACGCTAGCCCAACTCCAGGCATCGATCTCCGCTGTGAGCAGCGGATCGGTGGGCTTGCCCTGACGACGGAAGGTCAGGTCAGCCTCTCCACCCTTGTTCGTCTGAAGGTTCGATGTGTACTGGTTGAACATGCCGATCACTTCGCGCGATGCGTCGAGATCCGAGAAGAACGACGTGTTGTCGCCGCCGTACCGTCCGCCCCAGCCGTAACTGTCGAGGGTCAGTGACGAGATGTCGCTGAAGCGATACTCGGCGCGGAAGTTCCCCTGACCGGAGAATGGACGCTGCTTGCCGCTGATGCTCGTCTCGACGAACGCCGGCGTCGGAACGCTCAGGTTCTCGCGCGAGATCGTGCCCGTCATGCCTCGGCGATCGCGGTACAGGCCGCTCGAGAAATACACTGTAAGCTTGCCCTTTTGCTGACCGATGTTGCCGTTGAGGTTGACCATGCCCGTCGTCGACGTGCCCACGCTCACGCCGCCGCTCAACCCCATCTCGGCTTCCTGGTTCAGCACGATGTTGATGATGCCCGCGTTGCCTTCGGGATCATCCTTCGCCGAGGGATTCGTGGCGACTTCCACCGTCTTTACCGCGGTCGCCGGCAGCTGCGCGAGGAAGGCTGCGAGCTGGTCGCCCTTGAGTGGCGACGGACGCCCGTTGATCTGGATGATGACGCCGTCGTTCCCTCGCAGGCTCACCTTGTTCGACGCGTCCACTTCGACGAGCGGAATGTTCTTGAGGATGTCGACGGCCGTACCACCCGCGGCAGCGGTCATGTTCTTCGTGCTGTAGCTCGTGCGATCTGGCGCCACCACTATCTCCGCACGCTCGGCCACCACGTTCTCGCTCTCGAGCTTCGTAGCGACCATGGAGAGCTTCAGAATGCCGACGTCGACCGATGACGCAGCCGCCGTTATCGCGATACCGGCGCGGCGAAGGGGCGCGAAGCCGAGCACGCGGACGTTCAGCGCGTAACTTCCGGGCGCGAGCCCGTCGATGCGAAAGGCTCCATCAGCTTGCGGATGGGCGACCGCGACGACCGCCGTGTCCGTCGTGTGACGAATGGTGACGGACCCAGTAGCGATCGGCGCGCCGCTGGCGGAGTCGGCGAGTCGTCCGCGAATGACCCCGATGCCAGCGCCCGCCCGCGCTGTGCTCGACTGTGCGTGGAGTTGCGGTGGAACGACGGCCGCCGCGAATGCGACGATGGCTAGGAGACTCGGCCTGGTCATGGACAGTCGCGAGAGAATGTCGTAACGCGCGCATCGCGCATGTACGCGATGTCATATCTCGTTGACAGTCGGATTGCCGAAAGGGTTAGAAACGTTGCCGCCGCCGGCCTGCGGGTTAGAGATTATCGAGCTGCAAGCGGGACACTGCGTCGTATCTTCGGAGAGCGCCTCACAGCCGAGCAAAAGGATTTCCCGATGTTCTTTCCTGCGTCGATCTTCGCCGCCGCGATGGTTTTCGCGTCCATGACTGCTACCGTCGCCGCGACGGCCTCCATCGCTCGAGCTCAGGCGCCAGCGCCGCGGTTCAAGGTCCTGGTGATCGCCGAGCTCGTGGATCCCCGCAATGCCGGCGAGAATGAAATCCATCGGCCCTACGTCGAAGCAGCCAAAACCTGGCTCGCCAAACTTGCCGCGGACAGCAACTTCACCGTGTCCTATCTGGAGTCGCCCAATACCATCACCGACGCCATGCTCAGCACGGTGGATGTGATCTGGCAGATGAACTACACCCCGTTCCGTTGGAACGCCACCGCGAAGGCCGCGTTGGAGAAATACCTGGACGGCGGTAAGGGCGGTTGGCTGGGCGACCACCACGCGAGCCTGTACGGTTCGGCGGTCACCAGCGAGACATGGCCCTGGTTCGACAACAATCTGCTCGGCGGGATCAACTACAAGAATTACGGTTCCAGGTTCGCGTCCGGAACCGTGCGCGTTGAGGATTCCGCTCATCCGGTGCTCAAGGATGTTCCGGCGAACTTCCGCATCGCCACCGAGGAGTGGTACATCTGGGACAGAAGCCCCC
>JAQBPV010000007.1 GCA_028287345.1 Gemmatimonadota bacterium | reverse complement strand
CTCGCGCTGCGCGCCTTGGGCGACGGCTCAGCGTCGCGCGACGAGCTGGCGCAACTCAAGAAGCTCATCCGGCAGCTCGAGAAGGACGCATGACGCTCTACCTCGCGGCGCTGCTGCTCTGGTCTGCATTGCATCTCATATGGCAGGGCGCCGTGATCGCGACGCTGTATGCGTGTTGGCAACGCGGCGTGCATCCGAGCGTCAGATATCGCATGGCGATGACATGCCTGACGGTGCTGGCTGCTGCTCTCGTCGCCAATGCGGTTGCGACACACTTTGCCTTACTCGGCAACGCACGGCTCGGCGGCGATGGTGCGCTCGTTGGGCAGGCCGTGTTCGATCGCCCGTTCGACAGCATGGTGCTGCTCATCTGGCTCTGGGCAATCGGCATCGCGACTCATGCCCTTCGCTTTGTCGTCGGCTCATGGCACCTGACGCGACTTCAGCGGCGCGCGGTGCCGGCGCCGGCGAACCTGGTGCAGAGAGTCGGGTCTCTCGCGCGCTCGATGGAGACTGCAACGCCCCAAGTGCTCGTCTCTCGGTCGCGAATTGGTCCTTTCGTCATGGCAGGGGTGCTCATGCTGCCGAGCGACTGGGTGTTGGGCGAGGAACTGGATGCGCTGGTGCTACACGAGCTCGCGCATCTGCGACGCGGTGACGTCGCGTCGAACACGGTGTTGCGAGTGATCCAGATGGTGCTGTGGTTTCATCCGGCCATCTGGAGCCTCGTGCGCGCAGCCGTGAATGCGCGAGAGGAAGCGTGCGACGTCGAATCGGTGTCGCGGTCGAGAAATGCGCTCGTGCTCGCACGTGCGCTCCTGAAGCTCGAGAAACGGCGGCAGACTCTTGGCGCGACGGACGGAGCATTGGCCACACGCGTGCGTCGATTGATCTCGGGCTCGCACGGGACGCGCGCGGGCAGTGTGTTCGCAATCGCGCCGATAGTCGTACTGATGGCAGGCGGATTGTTGTCCGCTTACCTCGCGCCGAGAAGCGATCGGCTGGCCCTCGTTGGTGCGACAGCGAATGCGCTGCCCGTGCAGCGTATGGTCATCACGGCGAGTGATCCGGCAGGGAAGTTCACGCTCACGCTGTTGAATGGTCGTGTGGCCTCCGCGACGATCGCGGGTGTTCCGGTCGAACGCGATGCCATTCGGCGACATGAGCGAACGCTGATGCTGGCCGACAGGGTGTCCATGGAGCTCGATCCGCGTGGCTCGATTCGCTGGATGCCGCGATGTGGTGCAGCACGCGCTGATGGATGCGTCCGATGAACGCGTCGGCGGCTGCCGGCTCTGGCGGGTTCACGGAGGTGTCATAGGATACGGAATGACAGATTCTTCGCTGCGACTCATCGCTGCTCTACTACTCGCCACGCCGCTCAGCTCCGGCGCCCAGAGTTACGAACTGCCACACGGCCGCTGGTTCGACGGAAATTCATTCGTCGCCCGCACCATCTATGTCGACCGCGGCGTTATCGTCGCGCGTCGTCCCGCTCGCGTCGACTCGACGATCGACCTTACAGGCAAGTTCATCGTGCCGCCATACGGCGAGGCGCACAACCACAACATCGAAGGTTCACCGCCGGCGACGATCAAGAAGTACCTCGACGCCGGCATCTTCTATGTGAAGGACCCGTGCAGCTTCCCCGAGGCGTCCGTCGAGGCAGTCGGCAAGCTGAACATCCCGAGCAGCATCGACGGCGTATTCTCCGGCGGATGTCTCACCAGCGTGGATGGACATCCGTCGGGACTCGTGCGTCGCAACATCGCGCGCGGCAGCATGAAGCCCACTGACGGCGACGGCCGCTTCCTCCACGCGCTCGTTGACTCCACTGACTTCGAGCGTCGCTGGCCTGGCATCCTCGCCAGCAAGCCGGACTTCATCAAGGTCATTCTCGTGTACTCGGAAGAGCACGCGAAGCGCGCCAACGACCCAGCGTACTTCAACTGGCACGGCATGGACCCCGCGCTCTTGCCGCTGGTCGTCGCACGCACACACTCGGCCGGATTGCGTGTGTCCGCACATGTCGAGTCGGCTGCGGACTTCCACGCGGCTGTGACTGCGGGCGTCGACGAGATCAACCACATGCCTGGCTTTCGTCCCGACCGTGATTCCGTGAGCACGATGACGCGCGTCAAGCGATACGAGATCGCACCGGCAGACGCACGACTCGCCGCGCAGCGCGGCACCTACGTCGTCACCACACTCGGCGAATCCACCGATTTCCTCGCCATGGGCGACAAGGCCGGACTCGATTCAGCGACGCGAAAGCAAGTCCGCGATCTCTACGTGCGTAACCTGAAGTTGCTTCGCTCGTCGGGTGTGCGCATCGCCATCGGAAGCGATGCCTTTCGCGGCAACAGCATGACGGAGATCATGTCGATCCGCACGCTCGGCGCATTCGACGATCGGGAATTGTTGCGGATGTGGTCCATCGTCACGCCGAAGACGATCTTTCCCGGACGTCACATCGCGTGCTTCGACGCCGGATGCGAAGCAAGCCTTCTCGCGCTCGACGGCGATCCGCTCACCGACTTCAAGAACACGCAGCGCATCGGGCTGCGGATGAAGCGGGGCGTGCTCCTGTCGCCCTGAGCGTTGCCCAGGGCGACTGCGTGGATCATTCCGGAACGTGCCGCTACTTCACCGTCACGGTGCCGGTCATTCCCGCGTGAATGGTGCAGTGGAAGGGATAGTCACCTGCCGCAACGGGCATCGTGAGCGTCTTGGAGCCGGAGGTGAAATCCTGGGTCGTCCCCACTGTGCCGTTCGAGAACGTGACGTTGTGTGTGATGGCGTCATTGTTCGTGAACGTCACGACTGCGCCGCTGGCCACCTGAATGTTCGCGGGCGAGAACGCTATGTTCTGCATCGCGACACTGGTCGTGACTACAGGGGTGGTCGGGGTAGACGGTATGACAGGATTGCCGTTTGAGGTCCCGGTGCTAGTCGATCCCCCACAGGAAGCCACGAGTGCGGCGAAGGCGAGGACGGCCGTGCTGTATCGCATGATCAAATCCGGTTCGAGTACGGTTGAGCAGCCAGTTGCATAACTGGCATTTGGTTGATTGGTGATGCATTGCGCAGAACGCCTGCGTCACTCATTTCACCCAACCAGAGACACGCGACCGCAACTCGACCCTATGTAACGCGATCGGGCGGCTGTAGATCACAGCCGCCCGATCTTTCACATGACAGCATTACCTACGGAACGACCGGCTGCTTGGGCTCCAGCTTCGCGGCCCACAGACCGGAGTTGAAGTCCGTGAACAACGTGTAACCCTTCCATGGCATCGCGTTCATCACGAACGACGCATTCGCCGTGAACGCCTTCGGATCCCAGCTCTTGAAGACGGCGATCTCACGATTCTGGTCGGCGAGGTTGCCGAGCAGCTCGCCACTCACGTCCACGAGGCGGACGCCGCCATCGTAGTACGCCTGGTAGAGCACGTCGTCCTTCACGATGATGTCGTGCGAGCCGTAGTCCTCGAGATGATAGCGCGCGACCTGCTTCGGATGCATCGGATCCGTGAAGTCCACGATGTGCGTGTATCCACCCGACGTCTGCGCCACGCCGCCGCCCTGCGCGATGGTGCCGAAGTAGTTCGTGCCTTCCCACGCGCGACCGGCGCGGTTCATCTCCTCGTCGCCGATGAAGAGGTACGTCTTGCCCGTCGACTTCTGGAAATACGGGAAGATCTCGTGGCCGCTGTTCACGGGGAACACTGTGATGAGCTTCGGCTTCTCGATGGTGCCGCCATACTTCCCGTTGCCGACGTCGACGACCACGGTGCCCGCGCCGCCCTGCGCCGAGTAGGCGATGCCGTCGTTGACCCAGAGGTCGTGGAGTCGGGCGTTCGGATGACGATATTCGCTGACGTACTTCGGCTTGTAGATGTCCTTCACGTCGATGATGACGTATTTCGCGCCGCCCGACACCGCGAACAGGTTGTCATTGGTGGCGAACATGTTGTGCACGCCGCCAGTGAGCTCCTGGTCGAACGTCGATGCAATCTTCGGATGTGCCGGGGTCGCGAGGTCGAGAATGACGACGCCATTGATGCGATTCGACGCACCTTCGCGCGACAGTGCGCCGTAGCGTCCGTCGGGAGAGACGGTGACGTCATTGATCGTACGAGCATCGACCTTGATCGAATCGGTCTTGACGATGTTCGCCATGTCGGTGATGTCGAACACGAGGGCGTAGCCATCGCCGCCCCAGGTGCCGACGAGCACGTAGTCGCGGCCGTCCTTGCCGGTCCATGGCCATAGATCCGACGTGTGCGTCGTCGAGACCTGTCCGCGGCCGGTGATGTTGATGCGGCGACGCACGTCGCGTGGTGTCACGTCGATGACAGTCTGCGCATTCGCGCCACCCGACTGCGCAAGGATCGTATACCGACCCGGATAGTTGCCGGCGAACATGTACTGGCCATTGAGATCGTCGATGATGCCGGCGCCACCAGGCGCGGCGATCGAGTCGTTCGGCGTGTACACGAAGCTCCACGTGATCGGTGCATCGGCGACCGTGCTTCCATCGGCACGCTTTGCCGTGCCCGACAAGTGCACCACATCTCCGGTACGCACAGAGCTTTCCTTGATGCTGAGATCCACCCGCGTCACCGGATTCGCCGCGACCGTGTACTTCTTCTCCGCGCGCGCACCGGCGCCCTCGGCGGTGATGATCACGGTGCCCGGCTTGAGCGCCGTCACGTTGCCGAAACGATCGACCTTCGCGACGTCCGGATTGGAGCTCTTCCAATCGACGGCGAGATTCTTCCGTTCCATTCCGCTGGCGA
>JAQBPV010000475.1 GCA_028287345.1 Gemmatimonadota bacterium | reverse complement strand
CATGCTCCACATCAGCACTCCGCCGCCGATGAGGAGGATGTAGTAGACGACGAGACGACCCACGATGCGAGACGTGGTGTCCGACTGCCCGCCGCTTGCCGTCATGCAACCTCCGTTTGAGTGCAGGGGTATTATCGTGCTCACGCAGCCCGAGCGCCATGCTTGCCGCACGCCGTACGAGCGTTCACATTCGGTCAATGACTCGACTCTTCCGTGTCGCGTTCGCGCTTGTCGCGATCGTGACCAGCCATCAAGCGTCCGCGCAGACTGCGGCCGCCGCGCGTCCGTCTCTCGTGGTCTTGATCACCATCGACCAGATGCGCGGCGATTACCTGGAGCGATTCGGACCGCAGCTCACTGGCGGCCTTGGTCGCCTGATGCGTGGGGGCGCGTGGTACACCAACGCGCAGCATGACCATGCCATCACCGAGACGGCCCCAGGTCACGCGACGCTCTTGTCCGGCCGCTTTCCGCGCTCCACCGGCATCATGGCCAACCGCGTTGGCGTGGAGGACGACGATGCGCCGCTCATCGCGAGCGGTATCGGCCCTGGTGCGTCGCCGAAACGGTTCGTGGGAACGACACTCTCCGACTGGCTCACGTCGAACGACAGCAAGTCGCGCACGTTCTCCGTGTCGACGAAGGATCGCGGCGCCATCCTGCCGGCAGGCAAGTCGAAGTCGCAGGTCTACTGGTACTCGCCCGACGGACGCTTCGTGACGAGCACGTACTACCGCGACACGCTGCCATCGTGGGTGAGTGCGTGGAACGACCGACACTTTCCGCAGACCTTTGCTGGGCGCAGCTGGACCCTGCTCCTGCCGGACAGCGCGTATCACGAAGCAGACAGCGTCGAGGCAGAATCCGGTGGCAAGGGCATCGTCTTTCCGCACAACCTCCCCGAGGATCCTGTCGACGCGGCGAACATCGTGCGTGGCACGCCGTTCATCGACGACATCACGCTCTCCTTCGCACTGCACGGCGTCCAATCGCTCGCGCTTGGCGCCGGCGCGCCGACCGACCTGCTAGCGGTGTCACTTTCCGGTACGGACTACATTGGCCACCGGTATGGCCCGGACTCGCGCGAGATTCACGACCAGATCGTGCGCGTCGATCGCACGCTCGGCGTCTTCCTCGATTCGCTGTACAAGCTGCGCGATTCATCTCGTGTGACGGTGGTGCTCTCCGGCGACCACGGCGTCGGCACGATTCCGGAGATCGCCGCGGCGACCGTGAAACCGACACCGCAGCGCGTGACGATGTACACACTGTTGCCAGCGTTGCGCGCGAGCCTCGCCGCGCTCAAGGTGGACACGATGGCGTTCGACATCGACCAGCAGATCGTGGGGATCGATCGTGCTGCCTTCGCGAAGGCCAAGGTGAATGCGGATTCCGTGCTGACGGCGTTCGCTGCGCAGGTGCGGGCAATGCCGGGCGTGGCGCGCGTCGACCGGTTCAAGGCGCTGTTTGCGGACACGCTCACGGATCCGATTGCGCGACGATGGACGCACCAATTCCCGGCGGGTGCGCCGGTCGAGTTGGTGGTGACTCTCACGCCCTTCAGCCTGTGGGGTGGGAACGTCGCGTCGCACGGTTCGCCGTACGACTTCGACTCGAACGTGCCGTTGGTGTTCTACGGCGCGGGGGTGAGGCCTGGCAAGCACGCCGAGTTCGTGCGCACCGTCGACCTCGCGCCGACTCTGGCCGCTTTGGCAGGGGTCAAGCCAACACAGACTATCGATGGAGTCGTGTTGCGTAACGCACTGAAATAGGCTGACCAACAAACGACGATCTGGGCTCTTCTAAACCTCGAGCCGCGCCGAATACGGTACCTCTTCACCATATTCGAGTGTTCGGCGCATGATCCGCAGGTACATCGCCCAGCAGAACGAAGACACCGCGAAGTGCTCCGACTGTGCCGGCCAGCCAATGTGCGTGAAGAGTATCAGTGTGTGTGTGTCGTCGATGGCGGTCAGCTCGAAACGCACACGCGTGCCGATCCAGTCCGGCATCGCCTCGACCAACTCGAGCTCGAAGGTGCGGTTTTTCTCGACCTCGCTCACGTGGGCGCGCCACTCGTAGCCCGGCCCGAAGTCGAGCGAATAGAGCGAATTGAACGTCGGCACCCCGTCCGACCGCAGCGTCCACCACTGGTCGAGCCCTGCCGGCGTACTCACGGCCGCGAAGACGCGTGAGATGCCCGTCGCTATCGGAAACTCGTGGATGATGTCCGGCATGAATCGCCCGCCCGGAAGATGGTTCACCCTGCAGGAATCTTTGCCGCGAGCCGCTGGATGGTCGTCACGTTGCGAAAGGTGTTGTCGGCGCCGAGCAACTTGGCCAGCGGCCCTTTCCATAAAACCGAGTCGCTCATGTTCCCGCGACAATACCAGTAGACCTCCCGTGCGTACACGTGAAGGTCGTCGTAGTCCGTACGCATCTCCTTCACCCTGCGCGACAGCTCAGCGGACAAAGGCTCTCGGAAGAATCCTACCGAGAGCGTGTGTCCCCTGCTCTTCGCATCGCCGAATGGGTGATTGGCCGCGATGGCAGGAAGGTCGTCGAGTGCGCGGAGGTACGTGCCCACCTGCATCCCCAACTTTGCTTCGAGATGCTTCTCGATCTTCCGCTCGAGAGCCGCGATGTCGCGCGCCGTGGTGTCGAAAAGCACGTTGCCGCTGGCGATGAAGGTCTCGACGTTCTTGAACGGCAACGCCTCGAAGGTAGCGCGCAAGCGATCCATCTTGATCGTGCGTCCACCGACGTTGACTGCGCGCAGCAGGGCGACGTAGCGTGGCATGGGCGTGTCAGCTCGGATTCCAGCGCGATGGCAGCACGAGCATCGTAATCACGGTGGCAATCAACGCACCGAACGCCGCAGACACGAGCGACATGAGCAGGGTCGAGCCACCCCACACGCGTGGCGCGAGACCCGCCGTCACCGTGATGAGCACCGCCCACGCGAGAATTGCCTGACGCGCCCACGGTGCGCGCATGATCACGGCAATGGCACCCACCAGGCCGCAGAGGCCGTAGCTCACTTCGACGATCGTGGCCACGTGCTGCGCCTGATTTTCCGCGCCCTGCCACTCACTCCGCGCGTTCATCACCGCGGGCACGGCGAGCACGACGATGATGACGAGGGCGATCCACGTGCGCATGCGCAGGTGCGTCTGCATCACGTGGCCGACTGGAGGAGCGTCGCTCATGAACCAGTATCAGCGTCCAGTTCCGGCGCCGCAAGACGAGCCGCGTCGGCGGACGTCATGACGGGAATGACCTCGAACTCCGTCAGGTCGCTCCACTGCGCCATCCAGTGATCGAGTAACGCGCGGTCGTCGCACTCCATCACCTGATAGCAGCGCGTGCGGTCCTCCGTCACCCAGCTGGAGATGTAGCCGAGTCCCTCGGGCGCGAGGCGCCCACGCTCACGAAAGCGCCGATATACTGGAAGTGGATCGCCGTTGCGGAAGTCCTCGATGATCATGTAGAGCATGTGCGTGACGTGAGAGTCAGCCGCAGCGTTCGACGAGCTCCACCGCGGCGCGCGTGCCTGCCCTGTATTGTTGAATCGAGCGACCGTCCGTCTCGAAGATCATGAGGTTGCCAGGATCGTTGGGGCTCGTGACGATGAGGTTGTGCGCTCCCGGCCCATTGTACTTGTTCGGCTCGATCCGCGCGCGCCCGGAGTTGCGCACGAGCACCGAGACCTCGCTGTCGCCGACGCCGATGAACGTATCGGTGAGCACCCCCGCCGAGTCGACGTCCACGCGCACGAACACACCGTTGGACACCATGAGCGATGCACCACGCGGCACGTTCCGCGGATGCAGGTATCTGCATGAACGGGCGTCGACCTTCGCGACGCTGGTGTCAGCGAGCGCCTGAGCCATCACCGACGTCGTCATGCCGAATCGAAGAGGGCCGATTCCCTTCGTCGAGACCGTCCACCGATTGCGTTCCGGCTCGAGCACGCCCGTAGCGCCAGTGAAGCGCGCGGAGTCCTCGGCGGGCGACTTCGAGGGCGCACAGCCCACAGCCATCAGTCCGAAAACTGCCAGCAGCAGGCGCAACATCACTTGACCTCCACCCCGACGATCGAGGGATCGGCCTTCGGATAGCGCAGGTGTAATCCGGCCATGGTGTCCGCGATTGTGCGCGCGATGAGATAGTTGCGCGCGTCCTTGTCGTCGGCCGGCACGATGTACCACGGCGCGTGATCGGTACTCGTCTGCTTGAGGATGTCGCGATACGCCTTGGTGAAGTCCTCCCACCGCTCACGATCGTCGAGATCTCCCTTGCGGAACTTCCAGTTCTTTTCCGAATCCGTGAGGCGCTCGGTGAGTCGCTCGCGCTGCTCGTCACGTGAAATGTGCAGCATGAACTTGACGATCGTGACACCGTTGTTCGTCAGCATTCGCTCGAACTCGTTGATCTCGTCGTAGCGCCTGGTCCAGACCTTTTTCGGCAATAGATCGTGTACGCGCGGCACGAGGATGTCCTCGTAGTGCGAACGATTGAAGATGCCGATCATGCGACGCGCAGGGATCTGCTGGTGCACGCGCCAGAGATAGTCGTGTCGCTGCTCGAGGTCCGACGGCACGCCGAAGCTGGACACGGCACAACCCTGCGGATTCACGGCGCTGAACACCTTGCGGATGGTGCCGTCCTTGCCCGACGCATCGCGGCCCTGCAGCACGATCAACAGCGCGTGGCGCGCATCGGCGTAGAAGACGCGCTGCAGATCGGAGATGCGTTCGACCTGCTTTTCGGTCGCTTTCTCGAGTGCGTCGCCGCTCTTGAGCGAGCCGTGCACCCGTGCGTCCTTGTCAGCGAGGCGGATCGATCGCTTGTTGCGTACTGGTTCGAGCTTCACGTAGGCGTCCCTTGCTGAAGCGTCAGCGCGCCCGTCGCCTTACGAGCGTGGGGCGCGAATGGAGAGCGGAACCACCGTCGTTCCCCACCGCAATTGCAGCGTGGCGGAGTCGGCATCGACCATGGGAAAGGCAAACAGGAGCGACTCCACGTAATCACCTTGCTGTGGCGTGGCTTTCACGCGAAGCACGTCCTGCCCATCAGGATAGCGCAGGTGGAACGCCGCCGCGCTGCCGCTGAAGATGATGGTCCACGACGAAGAATCAGGAATGGCCCAGATCCCATACGTTCCTGCCGCCAGTGCCGAACCATTCACCGTCACCGGTGCCGAGAAGGTGATGCGCGCCGCGCTGTCCGCGCTAGGAGTCCAGATCCTCCCCCACGGTACCAACGCGCCGAACAGTGACCGTCCGTGCGCCACGGGACGCCGGTACAGCAACTCGATCCGCGCGGCCGCCACTTGCTGCGTGACGGTGCCGAGTTGGCTCCGCGCCACGTTCTGGGCAGTGGCGCGTTGAGACCAACCGCTGAGCGCGGCGATAGCGACCAGCCAATGGAGCACTCGGCGATCAGTCATCGACTCTCCTGTTACGGTGCCTCGCGATGCATCGACCTGCCGCGCCAGCGAGGCGCGACGTCAGCCGTGACTGCGCTGCCAGTCGGATCCCGCCGCGATGAAATCAGCGAAGAGGTTACGGGTGCGCGCGTCGTTGTCGGTCAACGCTTCCGGATGCCACTGCACGGCGACAAGGTAGCTGTCGTCTGCACCCTCGAGGGCCTCGATGAGGCCGTCGGGTGCTTCCGCTGTGGACACGAGCCCGCGGCCGAGTTGCTTGATGCCCTGATGGTGCATGCTGTTCACGCGTTGCGAGCCGGCTCCGATGAGCTCCGCCAGCCGCGTCCCCTCGGCCACGCTGACCTCGTGCGCCAGGAAGTCGCGGGTGTGGTGCGCGCCGCTGAACGGGAAGTAATCGTGCTTGATGGCCCCGGGAAATTCCTCGGCGAGATCCTGGTAGAGCGTGCCGCCCGCGGCGACGTTGATCAGCTGCATGCCGCGGCAGACGCCGAGCACCGGCTTCTCCTCGGCGACGGCCCACTTGGCCAGCAGCACTTCGACTCGATCGCGCTCGCGGTCGGTCTTGTCGCACAGCGGGTGCGGCTCGGCGCCGTAGGTGAACGGGTCGATGTCGGCGCCGCCGGGAAGGAATACCGCGTCGAGCTCGTCGTAGACGCCGCGGAGGGTGTCCTCGTCGACGAGCGGGATCATCCACGGGATGGCCCCGGCTGCGGTGAGCGTCAGGATGTAACGCTGGCTCATGACCCACGACGGCGGAATCTCGCTGGAGACTCCGCCGAGGCTCTGAAGGGTCTGGGTCGGAATGCCGACGACGGGTCGGCGTGTGCGATGCGATGCCACGTTGCTACGATACTCCC
>JAQBPV010000503.1 GCA_028287345.1 Gemmatimonadota bacterium | reverse complement strand
GCTTGAAGCGGCCAGGATACTTCCGGATCAACGCCGCCGGATCCACGCCGGGATAGAACGTCCACAGCACGTCCATCTCGAACGAGACGAGTGATGGATCCGTCTCGCGGATGATGAGGTCGAGCAGAGTGCCGTTGCCGTACGGCACCGGCTCGTAACCGTGGTTGTGATAGAAGAACGTGAGCCCTGCGTCCTTCATCGTGCGGCCGAACTGATTGAAGTCGGCGATCGCCTTTCGCGCATCGGCCTCGGTGAACGCTCCCGAGTGCGGATACCAGGCGAGCCCGACGTATCGTGCGCCGAGTGCCTTCGCATTCGCGATGACGACGTCGGGAGTCTTCTTGAGATCGTCATAGCCCACGTGCATCGAGGTCGCACGCAGGCCCGCACTGTTGAGTGCCGCGGCGAACTGCGTCGCCGACATTCCATACAATCCAGCGGTCTCGACGTGTGTGATGCCCATGCGCCGGGTCATCGACATCATCGCGGCCGGATCGGTCTTCGCGGCCTCGCGGAAGCTCCACAGCTGGATGCCCACGGGCGCCTTGAAGTCGCCACGATAGGAGATCCGTCGGGCGCCGTCGGGTGCGGGTGTCGACGAAGCGGTCGACGTACCCCCCGAATGGCAGGCGGTTGCAGCCAAGAGCGCGGTGAAGCTCGCCAGCGAACGGAATGTCGACGAATGCATTGGAAGTCCTGCCGAGAATGGGATGCGCGGCCGTGGCCTCGGATCGTCAATGATGCGCTCACGAACGCAAGGACCGCAATGCTGTCACGCCTTCGCCAACTGGGGAGTCTCTGGCGTTCGACGCCGAATTCCGGGACTATTGCGCTCCGCCCCAGCGCGGCGTATGCTATGCCAATGAAACAGTTTCATGATGAAACACTTGCCGACCACGCCGCGGCGAATGCCGTCATCGAGACGGCATGGCGCGTGCTCGGAATGGTCAAGTCCGAGGTGACGCGAGTGCAGCCCACCGATCTCACGCTCACGCAGATGCGATCCCTGGGCTTCCTGATCGAGAAGCCTGGCGCATCGCTCTCTGAATTGGCGGAGGACCTGGGGCTCCAGATGCCCACCACCTCGAAGGTGGTCGAAGAGATGGTGCAGAAGCGCTGGGTCGTGCGGGACGTCGTGCCCGACAACCGCCGGAAGTTGGCGCTGAACGTCACCGCGAAGGGCCGAAAGGCGGTGGAGAAAGCCGCGGAGCCCGCGATGACGCGCGTACGCGAGTTGCTCGCGCAACTCAGTGCGAAGGATCTCAAGACGGTCGAGCGCGCGATGTCGATCCTCCGTCCGCTCGTCACGCCGGCGAATCTCCGCGATCGGAGTGAGACGAATGCTGCGTAGGCAGACCGCACTTCGCGTGATCGTCATAGCGGCGCTGAGCGTTCCGTGCTTCGCGCACGCGCAGCAGGCCGCCGCGCCGCTTCCGTGGATGAACACCACGCTCACGCCGGAGCGACGCACCGCATTGCTCCTCGCCGCGATGACGCACGACGAGAAGTTCGCGCAGCTCATCGGCGGCGCGGGTGTCATCCCCAAGCTGCCGCAGTGCTTCGGAGCGCGCCACGTGCCCGGCGTCCCACGGCTCCGCATTCCGACCTTTCGCATCACGAACGGCCCAGTAGGTGTTGGCCAGAGCGACTGCGTGCCCGCGAGTCAGGCTGGCCTTCCGTTCTCTGCTTTCATGGGCGTGAGCTCGCCGAAGGCCACGCAGTTGCCCTCGGGCATGGCCGTGGCCGCGTCATTCGACCGCGCGGTCGCGACGCAGTTCGGTGACGTCATCGGCCAGGAGACGCGCGACCTCGCACTGCACGTGCTCGAGGGGCCGGGTCTCAACCTGGCCCGCGTACCGCAGGGCGGACGCAACTTCGAGTACTTCGGCGAAGACCCATTCCTCACCGGCACGATGGCCGTCGCCGAGATTCGCGCCATTCAGAAGCACGGCGTCATCGCGATGGCGAAGCACTTCGTCGCCAACGAGCAGGAGACGGCGCGCACCTCCGTGAACGAGATCATCGACGACCGCGTGTTGCACGAGCTCTACCTGCTCCCGTTCGAGATGGCAGTAAAGGAGGGTGACGTCGCGTCCGTGATGTGTTCCTACAATTCGGTGAACGGTCCACACGCGTGTGAGGATCGCCACCACCTCACCGAGGTGCTGCGCGGACAGTGGGGCTTCAAAGGCTACGTGCAGTCCGACTTCTTCGCCGTGCACAGCGCCGCACCCACGCTTCGTGCGGGAATGGATCACGAGATGCCCGGGCTCTCCATCCCGGCCGGCCCGATGAAGTCGCCGTGGTTCACGCCGGCGAACCTTCAGGCAGCCATCGATCGCAACGAGCTCGTGAGCGCCGACGTCGACACCGCACTCGCTCGCCGCTATCGGCAGATGTTCAAGCTCGGCGTCTTCGATCGGCCGCTCGCACTCTCGCCCATCGACACAGCGCGCCATTCGCGGATCGCGCGCGAGATCGGCGAGCAGTCGGCGGTGCTGCTCAAGAATGCGAACGCACTGCTTCCGCTCGATGCGAAGACGATCCGTACCGTCGCGCTGATCGGGCACGCAGCGTACGCGAGCAAAGCGGTCGCCGGCTGTTGCGGCGGGAGCTCGGACGTCATCCCATTCGCCACCGTGACGCCGCTTGACGGCATCAAGCGCGCACTCGCCGCGCTGAGGTCGAGCGCGACCGCAACGCTCACGGTCGTCGCGAACGACAACGCGAACCTCGCTGAGGCAGTTGCAATCGCGCGCAACGCCGACGTCGTCATCGTGCTCGCCGGCACGCTCTCCGAAGAGGGACGCGATCTCGCGAGTACATCGCTCGCGAACGATCAAGACGCCATCGTCGCCGCTGTCGCGGCCGCGAATTCGCGCACGATCGTCGTGCTCAAGGACAACGCGTCGGCGCTGCTGCCGTGGATCGACGCAGTGCCGGCCGTGCTCGAGACATGGTTCCCGGGTCAGGCCGACGGTGACGTCGTCGCTCGACTGCTCTTCGGGCTCGCGACGCCGAGTGGACGTTTGCCCGTCACGTTCGCGCGTCGGGCAGAGGATCTTCCCGTGACGACGCTGCGCCAGTGGCCCGGCGTCGACTCCGCAGGTAAACCGGCGCGCATCGATGTACCGGGAATGGGAATGACGGGAGGCGGCTCATACACCGTCGAGTACAGCGAAGGGCTGCGCATCGGCTATCGCTGGTTCGACGCGCAGTCCATCGCCCCGCTGTTCTCCTTCGGTCACGGTCTGTCGTATACGACATTCTCGATCTCCGACCTCGCCGTGAGCCCGCGCGCCGCTGACGGCACGCGCCCGATCACGGTCGAGTTCACCGTGCGCAACACCGGCACGCGTCGCGGCGCCGACGTACCTCAGGTCTACCTCGGCTTGCCAGCATCGGCTGGTGAACCGCCGAAGCGTCTTGTCGGCTTCGAGAAACTGTGGCTCGATCCAGGCCAGCGCCGCCGTGTGCGCATCGTCATCGATCCACGCTCTGCGAACCACCCGCTCGGCGTGTGGGACGTCGGCGCTCAGACGTGGGTCGTGCCGAACGGCGACTATCGAATTCAAGTCGGCCACTCGGCGACGGATGCCGGGCTCACACAGACGATCGCGGTACGACGGCCCGCTCGCTGATCAGTGTAAAAACGTATCACACCCTCCCTCACCTCAGGAGAACTTCACATGCTGCTCGCGCTCACACTTCTCGCCGCTCTTCACACCTCTCCCGCCGCCGACTCTGCGTCCGGAAAGTGGCAGATCACCGGCGACGTCGCGGGGAATCCCGTGAAGGCGATCTGCGTCATCAAGCAGGAAGGCGCTGCGCTCACGGGGAACTGCTCGGACGACAGCAACGAGCCGCATCCGCTCACCGGCGAGGCGAAGGACGGCAAGGTCACCTTTCAGTACATCGTCGACTATCAGGGTCAGCCACTGACGATCGTCTACTCGGCGACGTTCGCGACGCCCGCGCAGCTCAAGGGCACCATCGAGGTGAAGCCGATGGGCGCTACGGGAACGTTCACTGCTGCGCCCGCAGCGGCGAAACCGTAATCGGCGAAGGTACACGTGTCGGTCGAGACCAACGCGGATCTTCAGGTCCTCGAGCGAGCCGTCGCAGGACGGTACGCACTGGAGCGCGAACTCGGTCGCGGCGGGATGGGCGTCGTCCTTCTCGCACGCGACCTCTCGCTCGATCGGCCGGTCGCACTCAAGATGCTTCCTGCGCTGATGGCCGCGCAGCCGGTCCTGCGCGAACGATTCCTTCGCGAAGCGCGGACGGCGGCGGGTCTCTCACATCCGCACATCGTTCCGATTCACGCTGTTGAGGCGCATGAAGGCATCGTGTTCATCGCGATGGCGTATGTCGATGGTGAGACGCTCGCTGAACGTGCGCGACGTACTGGCCCGCTTCCACCGCACGAAGTCGCGCGCATCCTCCGCGAGGTGGCGTGGGCCTTGGCATACGCCCATGG
>JAQBPV010000500.1 GCA_028287345.1 Gemmatimonadota bacterium | reverse complement strand
GTCGGCGACCGTCGTCGGATGACAGAGCTGGACTACTTCATCAACATGGCGAAGACGGGCCAGCCGTCGCAGCGTACGCTCGCGTATGCGGTATTGATCCAGAGCATCCGGACGCCAAGGACGCCGGCACCGGTGCGCGAGAAGGTTGCACCGGTGATCGAAGCCGCGTGGGCAGACCCCGTGTCGGCACCGAGCCTCGTGCAGGCGATCGGCGTGATGCGCATGGAGATGCAGTACACGGACAAGCTTGCCGCGTACACTGCCAGCAAGAGCGGCAAGTAGTCGCGACTGACATTCAACATCGACTCAGCGAGGAGGATCAGTGGCACAGCGCGACGAAAGAAGGGGAGTGACCCGGCGTTCGTTCCTGTACGAGATGGCCGCGATCGGCGTGGGCACGAGCGTGATGTCTGCGTGCGCGAGTGCGTTCGGGCGCGGTGGCAGCCGCACGCCTGGCGCGAACAACATCGGACTGCAGCTCTACACGGTGCGCGACCTGCTCGACAAGGACTTCGACGGGACGCTCGCGAAGGTGGCGCAGATCGGCTACACGAACTTCGAGTTCGCCGGCTATTACAACCGTACTCCCGAGCAGATTCGCGCGACGATCGATCGGCTGGGCGTGGTGTCGCGCAGCTCACACATCGGCGCCAACCTCATGCGGCAGGATGCCGGTGCGCAGATCCGCTCAGCGAAGATCATCGGACAGGAATACATCACGCTGCCGTCGTATCCGTTCGCGCGTGATGGCGGTATCGACGCATGGAAGAAAGGTGCGGCCGAGTTCAACCAGTGGGGCGCGATGTGTCGCGACACGGGGATCAAGCTCGCCTATCACAACCATGCGCCGGAGTTTGCGAAGGTCGACGGAGGGCCGACGGGCTACGACGTCCTCATGCGTGAGACCGATCCTGCGCTCGTCGACTTCGAGATGGATCTCTACTGGACGGCATTCGCCGATCAGGATCCCATCGCGCTGTTCGCGAAATATCCGGGACGGTTCGCGATGTGGCACGTGAAGGACCTGCAGGTCACCGGCGGAACGAAGGGCATGACGCCAGTGGGACTCGGCACGCTCGACTTCAAGAGATACTTCGAACACGCGCGCGAGGCAGGGCTCAAGCACTTCTTCGTCGAGCACGATACGGCCGCCAACTATCCTGGCGGATCGCTGGCGAGTATCCAGGCGAGCTACAACAACCTTCACACGATGCTCGCATGAGCGCGCTACTCAACGTACGTATTCGCGTCGCAGCGGTCGCGACGCTCGTCATCGCAGGCGCGTGCGCGAGCGGCACAGGTGGCGCAGGCACCAATCAGCCAGCACCTGCGAGCGTGAGCGTCAGCAACGCGCCGCGTGCAGACTGGGTGCAGATGTTCAACGGTCGCGACCTTTCGAACTGGGACATCAAGTTCGCCAAGCACGAGTTGGGCGACAATTTCAACAACACCTTCCGCGTCGAAGACGGGTTGATGAAGGTTCGGTACGACAAGTGGACGGCGTGGAACGGCGAGTTCGGCCACATCTTCTACAAGCAGCCATACTCGTACTACCTCGTCGCCGCGGAGTATCGGTTCGTCGGCGGACAGGTGCCGGGCGCAGGCGCGCCGCTCTCGTGGGCCATCCGCAACAACGGCATCATGGTGATGGGCCAGAGCGCGGAGAGCATGGGACTCAATCAGGACTTCCCCATCTCGCTCGAAGTCCAGCTGCTCGGTGGACTCGGCAAGGGCGCACGCTCCACCGGCAATCTCTGCACGCCGGGCACCAATGTGCACTTCGGCGACTCGCTGATCACGCGGCACTGCACGAACTCGAGGTCCAAGACGTACGATGGCGACCAGTGGGTGCGGGTCGAAGCACTCGTGCTTGGTGACTCCATCATCAAGCACATTGCGAACGGCGACACCGTTCTGGTGTATCGCAAGCCGGAGATGGGCGGCGGCTCGGCGAACAACACCAAGCCAGGCGTGCTCGTCAACGGCAAGCCGATCACCGAAGGCTCGATCTCGCTTCAGGCGGAAACGGCGGAAATCGACTTCCGGAAGGTCGAGATACTCAACTTGAAGGGATGCATGGATCCGAAGGCGTCGAACTACAAGCCGTACTACATCAAGTCCGATCCCTCAGCGTGCCGGTGACACAAATGCGAACACTCAGAGTTGCGATGGTCGTGGGCGCGGGGATGTTGAGCGCGTTCTCGCTCGCGAGTGCGCAGGCAGCGGCGAAGAAGGGCGCAAAGCCTGCGGCCCCTGCCGACGGCAGCAAGGTCTTCGCGACCACGTGCGTCGTCTGCCATCAGTTGGACGGCGCGGGAAAGGAGCAGCTCTATCCGCCGCTCGCCGGAAGCGAATGGGTGCAGGGCGACGAGAACAAGCTCATTCGCATCATCCTGGGTGGACTCACCGGTCCAGTTGAAGTCGCCGGCGAGTCATTCAACGGCGCGATGCCTGGCTGGGGTCCGGTGCTCGAGGACAAGGACATCGCGGCTGTGGCGACCTACATCCGCAGCTCGTGGGGCAACAAGGCCGCTCCGATCACGACGGCGAAGGTGACAGCCATTCGCTCGGCGATGTCGTCCCGCAAGGTTCCGTGGACGATCGCTGAGCTGTCTCAGGTCAAGGATTGACGATTCGTCGTCCGGCGTCACTGCGGCGACTTCCGGGACTTGAATCATGTGAATCAGTTGGAATTTGCTCCGTCATTCACAGAATGGCGCATCGCTAATTCGCTGCTGCGACGTGCAATAGAGCTCCGCGACTTTGAGCCTACCTTCGCAGAGATCTGATTCCACAGATTCGCATGATTCAAGTCAGGCGGTTGCGGTTTCTCCGCCTTGCACGCCCGCGTCTGATGGCCGGGAAGCGCGCAGCAGCGCGACACCTATCCATAAATAGACGAGCGCGAAGACGAAGCCGAGCGAGGGTTCGAGGTCGAGCCAGTCAAACGGCTTCGCGACGACGACGACCACCGTCAGCGCCGACACGGCAAGCTGCGCAACCGCGAGGGCTCGCCAACCCTTCCTGTTCAGCAGAGTCACTCCAGTCGTCGCCAGCCATACGGCGAGCAGCAGATACGACAGCAACCGCAGATGCAGCCCGAGTGATCCCGCCAGCTCGCTGATCAGCAACACGCTCGGAAGATTCCCCGCCGGCATGCTCACGGCGGCCCTTCCCAGGGCTGGCGCTGTTGCCGCGATGATCATCGCGGCGATCATGCCGACTACTGCGCCAGCGACTCCCGCATTCGTCGCCGCGCGAACATTTGCACGCTGCGCTCCAGCAATGACGGCGAGTGCCGCGGGTACCGGCAGCAGCAACAGCAGGTGAATGACGAAGATCCACCACAGCCCGACGTAAGCGAGCGTGTTGGCATTCACCCATGGCAGCAGCCGCGACGGCGCGTTGAGCATGTCCGTGCTCAGGCCGCGTGCGAAGAGGAAGCCGAACGTGTACGCGATCGTGATGAGGAAGACGACGCCTGACGCCAGCGCCGCTCGGCCACCGAGCTGAACGACGCGCGCATTCGTTTCCACTTGCGACGCTACCACCCCGACTCGAGACCGATACTCAGCACGCGCCCCGCGGCAGGGAAGTAATAGATGAGCGGGCTTCCGGCGGGATCGGGGAACCCCGTGGAGTTGAACTGCGTGCCGAACAGGTTGCGCACGTCGATCGATAGCCGCGCGTGGCCGACCGGATACGAGGCGCGTGCGTCGACCTGCGTGTGGCCAGCGAGCGTCAGCGTGTTCGCGTCGTCGAGGAAGGAGTCGCCGACGTTCGTCACTTGCACGGAAGCCGACAATGCATGCGCGATCGACCGGCTGATGCCGCCGGAGAGCACGCGCTTCGGAATTGCCTTGAGCAGGTGACCGCTGTCTGCCGGTGCGCGCGACGTGATACGCTGCAGCGTGACGTTCGCAAATGCGGACAATGACGCAGGGCCGTCGAGTGTAAGTCCGGTCTCGATGCCGCGATGCCGGCTCTTGCCGAGGTTCACGTAGCGAAACTTCTGAAGATCGAAGTCGAGCTCATTGCGCATGTCGGTCTGATACGCCGATACGCTGAGCCGAGCGTCGAGCTTCTCGGGAATGAAGCTCACCTGGTGATACGCGCCCACCTCGGCGCTCTTGCCGTACTGCGCCTCGAGCGCGGAGTTGGATGTCGAGATGGCAAAGGGCGGAAACGGCACCGGTGTGCGACGCTGATCGAACAGCTGATCCATCGTCGGCGCCTTGAACGACTGGCCCGCAGTGACGTACACGCTGCCGCTCTGACGATCCGACTGCAGGTAGCGAAGGTTGATGCCGGCGCGGGGACTGAACGCCGAACGGAATACCTTCGTCGTTGCACCGGTGCTCGGCGACTCTGGCTCGTAGCGATCGGTTATCCAGTCCATGCGTCCACCGAGCGACAGACGGAGGACGTCAGCGAAAGTGCCTTCCCAGTGCGTGAACGCAGCCGCCATGCTGCGACGACCGTTGCCCTTCGAGTCGAGCTTGACGTTGGTGCCCGGCGACGACGCGTATGCCGAAGGCCCGCCGGTGACGATGTTGAAGTACTCCGACGACAGGCGTCCGAGGCCGGCGTCAGTCCCGATGACGAGCCGATGCTGTGCGCCGCCGAGCTGTCCGAAGAACTCCGATTGGAGCGAGCCGACGACGCGATCGGTGTTGAGCCGGCGATCCTTCGTGTCGGCGAACGCGGGCGACAGCGGCAGGGTGCGAACGGCGTCGATGCGTGCTGCTTCACCGGTGAGATAGCCAGTCACGCGCGCGTGTGCGCGCACGAGTGACGCGCCGTCGAGCGAAAGACGATGGACGCGCTCGTCCGTGTTGTCGAAACGATAGAACGGTGACGCGGCGCGCGATGATCGCGCGGCGATGGAATCTGCGAGCGCGCCCGGCTCGTCGAACTTGCGCCAATGATTGAGCGTCGAGAGAGTCAGCGAGTGCGTCGCGCCGTCGGCCACTGCGAACGATCCGCCAAGGCTGCCGACCTCACGTTTTTCGTGCGCTCGGTATCCCGTCGAGCGACGAGCGTCGCCGAAGACGCTCGCCTGATGTGTGCCGAGCTTTCCGCCGATCACACCGCCGCCCTGCGCCTGGCCGAACTCGCCGCCGCCGAGCTTCCAGCGGGCGACCGGCGTGTCGCGCCGAGTGATGAGGTTCACCACGCCGCCGACCGCCGCGTCGCCATACAGCGGCGACGCACCGCCGCGCACGATCTCGATGGACTCGATGGCCTGCAGCGGGACGAGATCCCAGTTGACCTGACCCGTCGCCAATTCGGTGGCCGGCACACCGTCGATGAGCACCGTGGCGTAGTCCGTCTCGCCGCCACCATAGAAGCCACGCACCACCAACCGCGGCGCGAGTCCGAGTCCGTCGCCCTGGATGACGAGCATGCCGGGCACTTGCTGCAGCGCATCGGCGACGGTCTGCACGGGCAGCCGGCGAAGTGCGGAGCCGGAGAGATGCGTTACCGCTGCAGCGGAGGTGGTGAGCGGAGCGTCGACGCGCGACGCAGTGACCACCACGGGATCGAGCCGATGCGTTCGTGCGCTGTCGGACTTCGCGACGGAATCAGCGCTGCGGCGTGGGAGCTGTGCGCCGAGCGCGGGGGCGGAGAGAGCAAGCAGGAGTCCGATCGAGCGGCACCGGACGAGCACTTCCTTCATCGTCATTCACGGGAAAAAGCGGAATCGAAGGCGGCACCTGCCGGCGCGAAATCGACCGACCGAACGAAGGCGCACGCCTCACGCGCGCCATGCTCGCGATCCATTCCGATGTCCTCCCACTCGACCGACAGCGGACCGTCGTAGCGAGCGGAGTTGAGCCGGCGAATGACGTCCTCGAAGGAGATACGGCCGCGGCCGAGTGAGCGAAATTCCCAGGAGCGGTCGGGGTGGCCGAACGCCAGGTGTCCACCGAACACTCCGGATGGCTTCGGAGTTTCCGACCACCACACATCCTTCATGTGGACGTGGTAGATGCGGTCGGCAAAGCGGTCGATGAACGCCAAGTAGTCTACGCCCTGATAGCCGAAATGGCTGGGATCGTAGTTGAATCCGAATGCCTTGCGGTTGCCGATCGCGGTGAGCGCGCGCTGCGCGGAGGAGACGTCGAACGCGATCTCGGTGGGGTGGACTTCGAGGGCAAAGCGGACGCCGACTTCGTCGAACACGTCGAGGATGGGGTTCCACCGCTTGGCGAAGTCGTCGTAGCCGGCGTCGATCATGCTGTCGGGCACGGGCGGGAAGCTGTAGAGCAGGTGCCAGATGGACGATCCCGTGAATCCGGCGACAGTCTTGACGCCGAGCTTTGCGGCAGCGCGCGCGGTGTCCTGCATTTCTTTCGCGGCGCGCGTGCGTACGCCTTCGGGATCGCCGTCACCCCAGACGTGCGGTGGGATGATCGACTTGTGTCGCTCGTCGATGATGTCGCACACCGCTTGGCCGACGAGATGGTTGCTGATGGCGAAGAGCGCGAGGCCGTGCTTGGCGAGGATGTCGCGGCGCCCCTGACAATAGTCGGGTTCGGCGAGTGCGCGCTGAACGTCGAAGTGGTCGCCCCAGCAAGCCAGCTCGAGGCCGTCGAAGCCGAATGCCTTCGCCTTCTGCGCCACCGTCTCGAGAGGGAGGTCGGCCCACTGGCCGGTGAACAGCGTGACTGGTCTCGTCATGTGTTGTGCGGAGTTCCAACTAGGGTTCAAGAGGTGGTTGCCATGTCGGGCCAGGATCAACATCAGACATCGGAACGGCAACTGCTGGCTAGGATCAAAGGATTGAAGGATCGAACCTACAGGCGCGAGAATAGGGTCGCGCCACTGTCCTGTTCTTTTCTGCAGGGTGCTCAAACTGTGACCCTACAGAGATCAGATCCTTCAATCCTTGAATCCTTAAATCCTAGCCTTGTTTTTCGGTGTTCTCAGCCGCCCGGCGCTTCATACGTCGCGTCCACCCAATCGCCTTCCCTTCCGCTACGCAGCGCCGTTTGAATGAAGTGCACGCCGACCGCGCCGTCGCGCACATCGGGGTAGTCCAGATCGAGTGGATCCGGCTCGACGCCGTCCTGTCGCGCCTTCATCACACGGATCGCGCTCCCGTAGAGATTCGCGAACGCCTCGTGCAGACCTTCCGGATGTCCGGCGGGCATCCGCGTGCCGCGCTGTGCCGCCGGCGCGAGGTAGCCGTTGCCCGGCTTGTACGTCTCGATCGGTCCATTGGCGTGGCGCACGCAGAGAAAGTTCGGATCCTCCTGATGCCACTCGAGCGACGCCTCCGTACCGTAGACGCGAATCGCCAATCGATTCTCCTCGCCCACCGAGATCTGTGAGCAGAAGAGAATCCCGCGTGCTCCGCCCTGATAGTGCACCAACATGTTCGCGTCGTCGTCGATGCGACGGCCTGGCACCACGCTCGCGACGTCGGCGAAAAGCTTCTCCATCTCGAGACCGGTGACGTACCGCGCGAGATGCTCCGCGTGCGTCCCGATGTCGCCGATGGCGCCGGCACCGGCGCGCGCCGGATCGGTGCGCCAGTCCGCCTGCTTCGAACCGGTCTGCTCGAGCGGCTGCGAGAGCCAACCCTGCGAATACTCGACCACGACCTTTCGCACTGTACCCAGCTTGCCCTCCTGCACGAGGGCGCGTGCCTGCTTCACCATCGGGTACGCGACGTACGCGTGCGTGAGCGCGAAGACGACGTTGTGCTTCTTCACCAACCGGCACAGCTCTTCGGCGTCTTCGAGCGTCGTCGTGAGCGGCTTGTCGCACACCACGTGAATGCCGCGTTCGATGAACGCCTTCGCCACGGGAAAGTGCATGTGATTCGGCGTCACGATGGAGACGAACTCGATGCGCTCGTCGGCGGTCAGCGCGGCTTCGCGCTCGGCCATCTCCATGAAGCTTCCGTAGACGCGCTTCGCTGAAAGGCCATATGTCTCGCCCTGCGCGCGCGACTTGGCGGCGTCCGACGAAAACGCACCGGCAACCAGAACGGCCAAGCCGTCCAGCGTTGCTGCACGATTGTGCACAGCCCCGATGAAGGCGCCGGGACCGCCCCCGACCATTCCGAAACGCAGCGCCCGATGTTGAGCCATGAGATCAGGAGGGGAGGCGCGCACCATGAAAATCGGTGGCGCTGGTATGTCCAGAATCGGACGCTAAGGTTACCGTTACGCCCGTGTTGTCTCAAGGTCGTTCGCGACTCAAAGCCAGGAGATTTTTCCGTGCGTAGAACCGCTCGACTCCTTCTTCTGTCCGCACTGGCGCTGGCGTCGTCGTGCAGCCAGCCGCACCGCACCGACAATGCACCGCGCTCGAGTGCCGACGTCATCACCGCTCAGGACATTCGCGCAACTTCGTTCACGAACGTCTACGATCTCGTCGCCGCGCTCAGGTTTCGCTGGCTGCAGGCGCGCGGCACCGATACGGTGAATCTCCAGCCCGGCAACGTGATGGTGCGCCTCGATGACAACGAGCTGGGCACGGTGCAGGCGCTGCGCAGCTTGTCGCCCGTAGGAATCTCGTCGATCCACTTCGTCGATCCGGTGTCGGCGGGAGGACGTTGGGGATTGGGCTACGCCCACGGCGCCATCGTGATCTCCACGCGTGTCGAGCGGTAGTGAGACCTCGAGCTGTCGCGCCGAGCGCAGCGAGGGACCTGCTTTTGGCGTTGGCTCTCGTCCTGCTCGGCGCCTCCGAGGCGGCCGCGCAACGCGCCGCGGCGCCGCCCGGCTACGAGCTGGTCTGGTCAGACGAATTCGATCGCGACGGCTGGCCTGATCCGCGCAACTGGACCTACGAGCGCGGGTTCGTCCGCAACCACGAACACCAGTGGTATCAGGCCGACAACGCCATCGTGACGAAGGGCAATCTCGTCATCGAAGCGAGACGGGAATCGAAACCCAACCCAACTTTCGAGCAGGGCAGCACCGACTGGCGGCGAAGTCGAGAGCGCATTGAGTACTCGTCATCGAGCATCTCCACCCGTGGGATTCATAGCTGGCGCTATGGTCGCTTCGAGATGCGCGCACGCATCGACGTCCGGCCTGGCATGTGGCCGGCCTTCTGGACGCTCGGCGACGTTGGTCGATGGCCCGCCAATGGCGAGATCGACATCATGGAGTACTACCGCGACAGCCTGCTCGCCAATGTCGCGTGGGGGTCAACCGTTCCGAACAAGGCCGTGTGGGACGACTCGCGGAAGCCGCTCACCGCACTCGGCGACGCGAGCTGGTCGAGCAGGTTCCACGTGTGGCGCATGGACTGGGACGAGAACGAGATTCGTCTCTACGTCGACGACGTGCTGCTCAACACGACCGACCTCCATACGACCATCAACGCGGATGGCTCGGAGAAGAATCCGCTCCAGCAGCCGCACTACATCATCCTCAACCTCGCCATCGGCGGCGACAACGGTGGCGATCCGAGCGCGACGAAATTTCCCGCGCGTTTCGAGGTCGACTACGTGCGGGTATATCAGCGCAGTATTCGCTAGCGTGAGTTCACGCTGAAGTCGGCCGGCAACTTGCCCGCCGCAATCCGAATACCCTGGAGCACGCTGTTGAAGTAGTCGTCTCGCTTCCACGTGTCACCGAAGTGGCCGAGCAGGTTGACGTAGACGCGTCCCTTGCCGTAGCGGCGAATGAACATCAACGGGTGATCGGTGCGCGTCGTGTCGCCCACGCTCGTCAGGTCGAGCGAAGCGAGCACATGACTGGTCGCTCGCGGATTGCGGTCGAGATAGTAGTACTCCTCCTTGTAGTTGACCGACGGACCCAGGTGCGACACCGCAGGATTCTTCGGGTCTTCGATGGTCACGCGCGCCTCGCGCGTGAAGGGATGGTTCTGGAAGAGCCCACCGCCGACCATCTCGCGGTACTCGGGCCACCCATAAAAGGCGTCGATGCCGGAATGAACGACAACGAGCCCTTTGCCCTCGCGCACGAATGACGCAATGGCCTCCTGCTGCTCACGGTCCACGGCGTTGGTGAGTCCCTTGGGCGGCCAGCGCAGCGCGGCGAGCGAGGCCGAGTCTTTTGCGTCGGTTGGCGCGATGCGCAGCGTCGAGTTATTGAGGAAGAGCACGTCGAACTGCGAGAGGTTCTTCGCGTTCAGCGCGGCAGGATCCTCGGTGAACTCGAAACGAAAGCCGGCTAAGGTGTCGAGCGCCTTCAGTCGCTCCTTCGATACGTTGATGGGCTCGGTGTGTCGCCAGCCCTGCGTCGCGGTGACGACCAGGACCCGGATGTTATGGTCGGGTTTGTTGGGTGCCTGTCCGCCGCACGCTGCAAGGGCGGTGACATACAATGCGGCAGTGATGAGCATTCGCATCGCGACCTCCAGAGTTGAACGAGCGCCCTTCGCGCTCGCCATGAGTTTGGCGTCCGACGTCCGCGCGCGCTAATTTCGCGCCAGGACATCATGCCGGTGAACGACGACGACAGCCCGCGTACTGTAGCGTTGCGCGAAGTCTTTCATCTCGATTGAATCTCACCTTGACTGCGAATCCCATGCGTCTCGCGTCGATAGTCCTCGTCGCCCTGTGCATCTCGACCGATGTCTCGAATGCTCAGACGCGCCTGCCTCCCCGTCCCGCCAACCGACCGGTCGTGGCTCGCGCGCAGACCGCGATTCCGCTGTGGGCTGGCGGTGCGCCCGGCGCGCTCGGCAACACGCCGGAAGACCAACCCGTCATCACGCCGTATCTGCCGCCGGCCGGCATCGCCAATGGAACGGCGGTGGTGATCTTTCCCGGCGGCGGATACCAGCACCTCTCGATGGAGAAGGAGGGCAGCGACGTCGCGAACTGGCTCACCT
>JAQBPV010000434.1 GCA_028287345.1 Gemmatimonadota bacterium | reverse complement strand
CCAGCGAAAAGGCCACGCGCGCCGACGCGAGCGCTGCACCTCGGCCCGTCTTCATCGCGTACCGCGCGGCGCGTCCGAGATCGATCGGCAAGAGCGCGACGTTGCGCGACACGAGGGCAGCGGCGAACGCACCGTCCTCGAACAGCGCGACGGCCCCACGGTCGCGATGGGCGACGGCGACGTCGAGCAGCGTCGACTGTCTGTCGCCGAGCTGCGCGGAATCATCGACGAAAAGGATGCGACGTTCTGGCGCACTGCGTGGCATCAGCGGCGCTTCTTTTTCAAGTACGGTGCGAGCACGAGGTCGCAGTTGTCGCGCAACCACTTGATCGCCGTGCCGTCCTGATACGTCGCATACGTCATCAACGACCCACTGAGCGTGACGTCGATCGTTCGGGCGAGCGACTCCACGTCCGTGCTCCGAATCAGCTCACGGGCAGCGACCGCAGCGGCGAGCAGCCTCTCGATTCCGTCGCGCGTCGCGCGCGCCTGCACCTCGAGGTGCTTTCGAAAATCCGGATCGGACAGGTCGATCTGGAGATAGGCCAGGCTGCGCGTGAGCGCACCGGGCGACGCCGCGAGATGAGCGAGACACTCGGCGTACTCCCGTATCGCTGCAAGCGGTGAACGGTGCGCGGCGCCGAGCTCGCGTATGAAATCGCCTGCCGACGCAGCGGCACCCTCGGCCAGGTCGAGCAGCAGTTGGCGCTTCGAGCCAAACCGCTGCGACAACGCCCCCGCCGTCACCCCGGCCTCCGCGGCGATCTCGGCGAGCGTCAGCTCGCCGGGTCCGAGGCGATTCATGGCGCGGTAGGTCGCGGCGAAGATGTCCTCGTCGCTCACCTTTCGGGGGCGCGGACTCACAATCTTGACGTTTCTAAATGATGATATAGTATTGAATCTATACGACGGTATAGTATACCACCGGGAGGAGCGGATGCGAATCGTGAGCTACGGCGCCGCCTGCAGTCTCGATGGCTTCATCGCTGGTGCGGACGGCTCGATCGACTGGCTGCACTTCAGCAAGGACGTCCACGACATCATGGGCGCGTACTGGAAGTCGGTCGACCTGATGGTGATGGGCCGGAAGACGTGGGACGTCTCCGTCGCGATGCACGGTGGTGGCGCCGCGAGGAAAAAGAAGAAGGCGCCTGCAAAGCGCGCCGACGAAAAGATCACGACCTACGTCTTCTCGCGGACGCTATCCGAGATCGATCAGCATGGTGTGCGGCTCGTCTCGTCCGACCCGGGCGCATTCATCCGCGACCTCAAGGACACGGAAGGGAAGGGCATCTGCGTCATGGGTGGCGGAGAGCTCGCGCAGTCGTTGTTCGAAGCCGGGGTGATCGACGAGGTGGGGCTCAACGTGCATCCGGTGTTGCTCGGCACGGGAGTGCCGCTCTTTCGTGATGCGGGTAGGCGCATCCAGCTGAAGCTGAAGGAGAGCAAGGTGTTGGATGGTGGATGCGTGTTCTCCAACTACACTGTCGCTAGCCAATCGATACCTCAAATCGAGGCGCATATGCCGCCGCCATCCACCCCGGCCAGCGATCATACCCGGCATCCGGCGACGGCATCACCTCGAAGCGAACCACCGCGTCCAAGCCATCGAGCCGTTCGCTGACGGTCGTCAAAATCAGGCCGACGGTGTAGACGCCGGGCCGCACTTGCACGTCGATCAGGCGCACCGTCACGCGCTTTGACTGCCCCGCGTCGAGCGAGATCCATCCGTCCGCCATGTCCGTGCTGATGCCGATGGCCGGCCTGCCTCGCTCGTCCATGATCTCGACGCCGAGGAACGCGCGGGAGACCGATCCGGTTGCGGTGACCGTGACGGTGACCTGCACGGTGGCGCCAGGCATGATCGAGTCGAGCGGAACACCGAGCTCATCGACCGCACTGACCTGTATTGCCGTGCACTGCGCCGCGCTGCGCTTGTTTCTCGGCAGCGGCGTGAGATCCACCTCGTCAGTCGTCGTCGCCATGGCGACGCCCGCCGAATAAAGACGCGTGATCTCCGACGCCGACGCATCGGCGATAACTCGGCCCGCGCTCAAGAGCAGCGCGCGCGTACACAGGCTCGCGACCGCCGCCAGGTTGTGGCTCACGAACAGAACGGTGCGCCCCTCGCGCTGACGAACATCGCGAATCTTTCCGAGGCACTTGTCCTGGAATGCCTGGTCGCCAACGGCCAACACTTCGTCGACGAGCAGGATGTCCGCGTCGAGATGTGCGGCGACCGAGAAGGCCAGCCGCACCGCCATGCCGCTCGAGTAGCGCTTGATGGGAACGTCGAGAAACGACTCGACGCCGGAGAACTCGACGATCTCATCGAATCGCGCGCGAATTTCCGATCGGCGCATGCCGATGAACGCGCCGTTCAGGAACACATTCTCCCGGCCCGTGAGCTCCGGGTGAAAGCCCGTGCCGACTTCGAGCATCGATCCGATTCGTCCGAAGACATCCACTTCGCCCGTGGTCGGCGACGTGACGCCAGCGATGATCTTGAGCAGCGTGGACTTGCCCGCGCCATTTCGGCCGACGAGGCCGAGAATCTCTCCGTGCGCCACTTCGCACGACACCTCCTGGAGCGCCCAGAACTTCTCCGACTTCGCGCTCCCCCCTCTCGCGCGGCTCACCCACTCCGCGAGCGATTCTGCGAGCATCGTCGCGCGGCGGTTGGCCACGTTGTACGACTTGCCGACGTCACGGATGGACAGTGCCGGGCCGGCGCTATATGACGTCGGCATACTGGCGATCCTGTCGGAGGAAGAAGAAGGTGCCGCCCACGAGGATCAGCAGGCTCGCCAGTGCCGCTATTCCCACCGCCGGCCAATTGATGACGCCGTGTCCGAGCAAGGCAGAGCGCAGCGCGTCGAGCAGCGGGGCCACGGGATTGAGCAGATAGAAGCGGCGAAGATGTTCCGGCACCACCGACAATCCGTAGGCGACCGGACTGGCGTACAGCAGCAGTTGGATCATGAAGGGAAGCACGTACTGCACGTCGCGGTAGCGGACAGTGAGCGCCGCCATGAACAGCCCTGCTCCAAGCGCGAGAACCTGCAGCGTCAACAGCAGCGCGGGTACAAGCAGGAGTGCCGACAGTGGTGGAAATTCCCCTCGGGCGAGCAAGACGGCGAGCAGCACGAGAAGACCAATCGCGAAGTCGAGCAGCGATGCCAGCACACTCGACGCGGGAAGCAGGATGCGCGGGAAGTACACCTTGGTCACCAGCGCCGAGTTGCCGATGAGCGAGATGCTGCACCGCTGCAGCGTGTTCTGGAACGAGGTCCATCCCAGAAAGCCGGCGAAGACGAACAGGAAGTAGGGCGAGCCATCGCTCGGCAGCCGCGCGACGAGACCGAACACGACCGTGAACACGCCGCTGGCCATCAGTGGAAGCAGCACCACCCAGGCGACGCCGAGTGCGGTCTGGCGGTAGCGGAGCTTGACGTCGCGGAGGGCGAGGGTGAGCCAGAGATCGCGATATCGCCAGAGCTCGGCCCAGTCAAGCGGGGTGCGTTTTCTGTCGGACCGGATGCGGCGCAGTGGCACTCGGGCGGTACCAGTCGTCTGTAACGGTGGCGCCTCGATCATGCCTGTCTGCGTGCTCTCGTCATGACCGATATTAGCTTGGCGGCGCGACGGGCGAGAGCCTGACGTGGCGCGGTCGAGTCCGCCGAGGTTTTGAGGTGCAGAATGGCTCCGACAGTTGAGACACTGGTTTCTCTGGCGCTTGACGACCATTGAACGTGAACGCATTCATCCCGACGATGCCTGACACACCGTCCCGCGGCAACGATTCGATCGCCGCCCTTCTTGCCGACGGCGTTCGATACGAGCGCGGTGGCGTGGTGACCCGAGCACGCGAGTGCTTCGAGGCGGTCACGCGTCATGTGGAGGAAAATCCCGCCGCTGCCTCGGAAGCCTGGTGGCGGCTGGCGAACCTCCATCGCCTGCATTCCCAGTGGGATGAAGCGCTTCACGCGGCGCGCCGGAGCGCCGACTTGTCGCGGGAGTTCGGTATGGTGGATACCGAAGCCGATGCGCTGAATATCGAGGGTGCCGTATGGTACAACCGGGGCGACTTCGACCAGGCGCGCACATTGTTCACGCGCACGCTGGAGCTCGCAAAGGCTCCAGCCACGAGGGGCAAGGCGCTCCAGAACCTGGGCAATCTCGCCGCCGAAGAGCGCAACTTCGATGACGGGGAGCGCCTCTTCGCACGATCGCGCGAGGCCTATCGCGCCGCAGGCGACGCGCGTGGCGAGGCCGTATCCCTGCTCAACATCGGGCGGCTCCAATCCGACCGCGGGTTTCCAGCCGTCGCGCGTGCGACGCTCGAGGCCGCTGTGACGGCGGCTCGACAAACAGGTGATCTCGAGATGCACGCGGCGGCGCTGTTGAACCTCGGTATCGCGTTGGGCGCGTTGGGCTTGTCGA
>JAQBPV010000152.1 GCA_028287345.1 Gemmatimonadota bacterium | reverse complement strand
TGATCGGGCTCGCGGTCCCATCGAGCATCGAGTTGTGGCGCTTGTTCTGCGTCGCCGCCTCGATCTGCGCGAGAAGATCGCGCTCGATGCCGCGCACGTCGAGAGGTTGCAGCATGTGCATGAGCTCAGGGTCATCGCTCACGCGGTGACCGAGTCGGGTGTACAAGCCGGCGACGAGCTGCAGCGTCTTCGTCACCTCCTGCTCGACGCGAAGGCTCACCTGGAGCCCGAGCTCCTCGCGCAACTCCGCGATCGCCGATTCACGCTGTTGCGCCATGAGCACGAAGAGCGTGAGGAAAATCGCTTCGAGCGACACGATCGTCGTCATCAACCCGAACGGAAATGGGTCGACGGGACGCATGCCGAGCTTCCCGGTGTTCCAGAGCAGCCAGAATGCAAAGGCGATGAAGTGCACGACGAGAAAGAGCGTCGAGCTGGCGATGCCATTCAGCCAGTCGACGAACCGTTCGAGGCGTGTGCGATTTGCGGAGTGCTGCGCCTTGATTGCGCCGAAGGCGAGGTTGGCGACGTAACGCCGCTTCCGTCGCTCAGGGTTCGAGTCGACAGTTGCATCGTCGCTCATGGAGACTTCTTCTGCATCGTCGCTCATGTGATCCTGGGGAAGCGAATAGCGTGCCCTCTAACTCGGCGCCGATCACGAAGAAGCGTACACACGAACGCCCGCACCGATAGTCAGGCGCAGGCGTTCGTGTAGGGGGAACAACAACAACTCACACTGCTCTATGGCTTCTGCACATCCACCGTGTGGCCGATGATGCCGCCAAGGATACCGCCTGCGGCTGCCCCGATCAGGCCACCCTTCACCTTGTCGCGGCTCGTCGTTGCACCAATCACAGCGCCTGCTGCGGCTCCAATGGCGGCGTCGCGGCCGGTGTGGCGAACGGGCTCCTGCGGCGCGGGCGGATAGTACGTGCCCTGCGATCCACTCGATCCACTCGAGCGTGATGCAGTGCGGCGTGCCGGCGCGCGATACACCGGCGCCGGCTTGCGGTAGACGGGCTGCGGTGCGCGGCCAACAGCATTGTACTGTTGCGCCGCGCCGTTGGCGCCCATCTGCTGCTCATTCGGCGACACGAACTGCTGCGCCTGATAGGGCTGAACCTGGGCCGCGAGCGCGAGATCGTTCTTTAGCGCGTCGTCCGGACGTGCATCGGTGCCCCGGCTGCAGGCACCGACGAACGCCAGACCCAGCAACGACCAATTGACGACGAGTATGCGCATCCGACCTCCAAAAGCGGAAAAAGAGACTGTCTGACGTGCCCTAACAAAGCAGGTGCCAGACCACCACTTAACAGCCAATAGAGCGACTTTGCGTCGGTTTTCGTCCGAATCGCGAGAGAATGCCGTCCTCTTTTTTCTACAGCGGGCTCAGACGTCGAGAAGTTCATCGTCCTTCGGGCCGACTCTTGCTCCGGCATTGCGTGCGGAAGCACCCCCGCGCATTATGCCGCGTTCGCCATACCCGGAGGTCGCATGCACCATCCCTCGAAGCGCCTGATCGCCACTGCCCTCTTCGCGATCTGCGCGACGGCAGCAGCGGCACAGGCCCAGCAGCCGCCAGCCGCGCCGACGTACGTGTCGCCGGATGTGGGTGCCCTCGCGCCCGATTTCACGCTCCCTGCCGCGACGCGCTACGGTGTCCTGAGAGACTCCATCAAGCTCTCGGACTACAAAGGCAAGACGGTCGTCCTCGCCTTCTTCTTCAAGGCGCGGACAAAGGGCTGAACCATTCAAATGGAGGCGTACCGTGATCAGTACGCCAAGCTCTTCAACAACGGCAAGAACGTCATCGTGCTCGGCGTCAGCGTCGATCCCGATACCACACTCGCATCGTGGGCGCGCGACCAGCAGACGCCCGTGCTCTATGCGAGTGACGTCGATCAGAAGGTCGGAAAGCTGTACGGTGCGATCAGCGGCAAGTTGGACGACCGTTCGCTGTTCGTCATCGATCCGGCCGGCAGGATCGTGAAGCGCATGCAGCCGTTCAACGTGTTGGCGCAGCAGTCGTACGATGACCTCGAAGCAGCAGTGAAGCAGACGCTCGTACCTCGCTGACCCAGCACGAACTCTCACGCGACTCTTCGTCTGACACAGTCCACGACAACTGGTCGCACGCGTCTCACTGAGTTGTACGACGCAGCCATCGCCGGGGCGGCTCCCGGCCCGGTGACGTCTGCGGCACTTCGCGACTTCCAGGCACGTCCCGGGCAGCGGCTCTGGCTCTACGCGCTCGGGAAGGCCGCACATCCGATGGCCGCCGCAGCGGCGGCCACACTGCAGCGCTCTCTGATCGCCATCGCTGGCGGCGTCATCGTCTCTCCGGAGCCGATGGCGTCGCCGTACGCGACCGTCGGAGTGCTCCAGGGCGACCACCCCCTACCCGGCCGGCATTCGTTCACGGCGGCGCAGCGCATTGGCGACATGGCCACCGGCATGCGCGGCGATGACGTCGCCATCGTCCTTCTCAGCGGTGGCGTCACCAGCCTCATCGCCGCACCGCTCCGCGGAATGGCGGAGTCGGACCTCGGCCAGCTGTTCGAGCTGCTGCTCGGCTCAGGGCTCGACATCCGGCGGATGAACGCCGTGCGCAAGCGCTTCACGCGGTGGGGCGCGGGACGGATGGCGCTTTCGCTTGCCCCAGCGCGCACGCACGTCTACGTCATGAGCGATGTCCTCGGCGACGATCCTGCCGACATCGGCTCCGGTCCCTGCACACCCGACTCATGGACGGTCAAGCAGGTCATTGACGTCTTAAGGGAATCGAACGTGCTCACGCGTATCGCACCAGCGATGCGCGAGTATCTCACCGGCGTGGCGCGCGGCGTCATCCCCGAGACTCCCAAGCCGGCGCACCCTGCGTTCGCACATGTCTCCACGCGCGTCATCGGCAGCAACCGTCTCGCGCTCGACGCCGTCGCCGCACACGCTCGGCAGATCTCCCTCGACGTCGAAACGATTGCGGCGCCACTGCAAGGCGATGCCGCGACGTCGGGCGCACAGATTGCCGACGCGTTGCTGCGGCGCGCGCAGCAGGGCCGCACCGGTTGCATGGTCTGGGGTGGAGAAACCACTGTGCAGCTCCACAGCGCCGCGGCTCCCGCCGGCAAAGGCGCGCATGCGCTCTCGTCCGAAGCGCCGCCAAGTGGCGGGCGGTGTCAGGAGTTGGCGCTCGCAGCGTCGCGCCAATTGTCCAGGCATGGCGACGGCGCGCGGCGGATCACGATCCTCGCGGCCGGCACGGACGGGCGCGACGGCACCACCGACGCCGCCGGCGCGTTCGCCGACTCGACGATCTGGGAGCAGATCCGCCAGAGCGGACGCGACCCTGACGTCGCGCTTCAACGCCACGAATCACACGCCGTACTCGGCGCCGCTGGCGCGCTAATTCCCAGGCGCTTCACCGGCACCAACGTCATGGACGTGGTGATTGGGCTGATCGAGTAGCGTGAAATCTGCCGGCACCTGCAACTGCCACGGCTCACGCGGATTGGCACGGAGAACAGCCGGATTTACGCTGATACATCATGAAGCTTTGTCGTATCCGTGTTCATCGGCAGTTCTACATCCGTGTCGACCCGTGTGAGCTGTTGCAGTTCTGTTCCTGAAGGAACTCTGGCGCATCGGACTTGATTCTTCATGGGTCACATTAGCGCGCCGCCTCAATATTAGATTCCCGAAATGTCTCACTCTCCGTTCACCGTCGGGATCATTCAGGATTCCGCCTCTGCCGATCAGCAGGCGACGCTCGATGCGACCGTCGTACGCATTCGCGAGGCGGCCGGACGCGGCGCGCAGATCATCTGCCTGAAGGAGCTCTTCAACGCGCCGTATTTCTGCAAGTCGCAGAAGTGCGAGCGGTTCGACATCGCCGAGTCGATCCCTGGTCCGACGACCGACGTGATGCAGAAGCTCGCGAAGGAACTGGACGTCGTGCTCATCGTGCCGGTCTTCGAGAAGCAGGCGCGCGGCGTCTATCGCAACTCTGCCGCGATCATAGATGCCGACGGCTCGCTGCTCGGCGTGTATCGCAAGATGCACATCCCGGACGACCCGATGTTCAACGAAAAGTATTACTTCGCGCCCGGCGACACCGCGCATGACGATCGCATCGACAAGATCGGTGAGATCGCCAAGCAGGCGAGCGGCTTCCGCGTGTGGAACACGAAGTACGCGAAGATCGGTGTGTTGATCTGCTGGGATCAGTGGTATCCGGAGGCAGCACGCATCACGAGTCTCCTCGGCGCCGACATCCTGTTCTACCCGACGGCAATCGGCTGGCATCCCGCTGAGAAGGCGGAGTTCGGCGAGTCGCAAGTGGACGCGTGGCGCACCATCCAGCGGTCGCACGCCATCGCCAACGGCGTGTTCGTCGCATCGCCCAATCGCATCGGTCACGAGGACGATGAGCCGGGCACGCTCGGCCTCGAGTTCTTCGGGCATTCGTTCATCGCGGATCCGTTCGGCCGCGTCCTCACCGAAGCGGGTACCGAGGAAGCGATCCTCATCGCGAGGTGCGATCCGCAGCTCATCGAGGATACACGACGCAACTGGCCATTCCTCCGTGACCGCCGCATCGACGCATACGCGCCAATTCTGTCGCGATATCTCGGCGCGTAGACACCTCCGCAATGGCACGATATACCTGGCCCGCTGAGTGGCATCCACACCAAGCCACATGGATCGCCTGGCCGCATCACGAACCGGATTGGCCTGGTAAGATCGCCCCGATACCGTGGGTTTACGCGGAGATCACGCGCGTCATCGCACAGCACGAGCTCGTCGAGATCGCGTGTCATGACGAGGAGGTGCGCGCCTCTGCGGCGGAGCATCTCGCGGCGCATGGCGTGGAGGGCAACGTGCGCCTGCACACCATCCCCAACGATCGCGTGTGGCTGCGCGACTCTGCGCCCACCTTCGTGCACGACGAAAAAGGCGGCGTGGTGCTCATGAACTGGGGCTTCAACGCGTGGGCGAAGTATCCGAACTACGCGCGCGACGCGAAGATGGGCGAGGCCATCGAGCGCATCACGGAGCTGCCGCGCGTCGAGCCACAGCGTCCTGATGGCAGGGGCCGACTGATTCTCGAGGGCGGCGGCATCGAGACTGATGGGGAGGGTACGATGCTCGTCACCGAGGAGTGGCTGCTGTCCGAGGTGCAGGTCCGTAATCCCGACATGGACCGCGAGAGCTACGAGCGCACGTTCCGCGAGCAGCTCGGCATTCGCCAGACCATCTGGCTCGGCGAAGGCTGCGTCGGCGACGACACACACGGCCATGTGGACGACATCGCCCGCTTCGTCGCTCCCGGCGTGATCGTGCTCGCGTACGAGGACGATCCAGCGGACGAGAATCATCTGCGCTCCGTCGACAACATGCGCCGGCTGGAATTGGCGGGCGCCGGCGATGGCGCGCTGAAGGTCGTAAAGGTTCCCTATCCGCGCGCCGTCGTGATGAACGGCGAGCGGCTGCCGGCGAGCTACGCGAACTTCTACATCGCCAATGGCGTCGTGCTCGTGCCGACGTTCAACGATCCCAACGATCGCATCGCGCTGAATGCGATCGCCACGCTCTTCCCCAACCGGAAGACGGTGGGCATCCACGCGGTGGATCTCGTGTGGGGATTCGGCACGCTTCATTGCCTGACCCAGCAGCAACCGGCACGGTTGTCGGCACGCTGAGGCTGTGAGCGGCGAGTGGGTTCACTCCTTGCACCATGGCTCGCCATGAAAATCACGCTCCTCAGCGACGACGCGATTCGCCTCGAGCCAACGCCGGGCCCGTTGACCATCGAGGCGCCGACGGCCGAGATGTCGTATTCGCCTTTTCACATGATGGCCAGCGCGCTCGCGAGCTGCACGTTCTCCGTGATGCACTCGTGGGCGACGCACAAGGAGCTGTCGGCCGACGACCTCGCCATCGAAGTGCAGTGGGTCTTCGGCGACGATCCGCATCGCGTCTCCGATTTCGGCGTCGTGTTCGACTGGCCGTCATTGCCAGCGCAGCGGATCGCGACGGCAAAGCGCGTTGCCGCACTGTGCACCATTCACGCAACGTTCCAGCATCCGCCGCGCATCGACATTCTCGCGGCGAGCGAAGTAGAGCACGAGCATCACCACGACCCGGCGCCCGCATGACGGTCGCCGTCGTTCGCTTCACTGTCGCAGGACAGGATACGCCCAGCGTTGGCCTTGACCGCGCGTATACCGTCGTCTTCGATGGCGACTGCAAGGTCTGCACGAAGTTGACGAAAGTGCTGCGCGCATGGGACCGAACGAACCAGCTCGAGATCGTCTCATCTAAGCAGCCTGGCGTACAGGCGCGCTTTCCCTGGATTCCGGCGCGCGCCTACGTCGAAGCGCTGCAGCTCATCGCTGCGGACGGCACCACGTGGCAGGGTGCGGCCGCAATCGAGCAGCTGCTCAACGTACTGCCACGCGGCCGCTGGATCGCATGGGTCTTCCGCATTCCCTTCGCCCGCACGCTCGCCGACCGCTTCTACAAATGGTTCGCGCGCAACCGATACAAGATGGGCTGCGGTGCGCACTGCCAATCGAAGCCGCTCGACGTCATGTGGGAAGAGGCCGAGCGCGGCTGACGTCGTTCCCTTCGATCGTCTCGGTGTTCTCGGCAAGTTTGCGCTCGAGTACCAACTCCTCGAGCCACTTCCCGATCAGCGCGGCCTCCTCTTCATCGAGCGTCTCGCTGTCGTGCTCGACGCCAGCGCTCGCGGCGCCCCCGCTCCGCTCGATCATGTTCTCCACCACCTTCGACCACGTGTGGCTCTGCAGCCTGTCGCCGAGCGTTCGCATGGCGATGAGGTCGATGATGTTGGCGGCGCGGTCGTAGACTTCCACCTGAAAGCGCACTGCCTCGCCGCGCTGCTCGCAAAGAAACCGCACCGCACCTGCAAGCGGATGTCCGGCGAGCGTGATCAGCGTGACACGACGATCCTCGAGTCCAGTGACGCGAACCTGCACATGTCCGCGCATCGGTAGCGACAGCGTCAGCGTCTCACCCTCTCGGATCTCGTCGCGCGAAGTCGGTTCGGCGCCCACGTCGACGAACACCGGCGTCACGTCGTTGAAGTGCTCGAGGAACTGCGTGAACAGCGACTCCGGGGTTGCACCGCTGACGATGTCGGCCCAGTAGCGCTTTCGCTTGAGCGCACCCACGCCTTCGTTCGACAGCTGCTCCGGTTGTTGGTCGCAGAGTGCGCGCAGGCCCGCATCGAGCGACGTGGGCTCGATGCCGAGCGTCTCCGTGAGCGCGTTCGTCGCGCCGGGCGCGATGACGTTGCCTTCGCGCAGCATCTGGAACTGGTCCTCACTGAAGCCGACGTCCCATCCTATGAGCGAGATCGCTTTCGCACCGATCGACGCGACGGCCTCTGGCAGGGCGATGGCGCGGATGTCGCGCCCGGTAATGGCATTGAAGCGTTCGAGCAAATCATTCTGACTCGTCGTCTCTGCGCCGGCGAGGTCGAGCTCCTTGCTCGCGAGGTCGTCGCGCTCGACCACCTCGGCCAATGCGAACGCGGCGTCCTCCCACCAGAGGGGCTGAAAAAGCTGTTCACCGTCGCCGATCTTCGGCACGATCGGACTCGCGCCGCGCACCATGCGCAGCAGCATCGAGATCTGTTCGTCGCCCGGGCCGTACACATTGCCGGGTCGGCAGATGGTCCACGCGCCTTCGAAGCGGCGCACTGCGTCCTCGGCCTGTCGCTTGGAGCGATGATAATCTGACTCGCCGGAGTCGGCGCCGAGCGACGACACGTAGACGAAACGCGTCACACCAGCGCGGTGCGCTTCGGCAAGCATGTGCTTCGTGCCTTGAACGTTGATCCTGTCGAACGTCGTCTCCGGTGGCGCTTCTTCGACGATGCCCGCCATGTGCAACACGGCATCGCAGCCCTCGGCAGCACCGCGTAGCCGAGCCGCGTCGGTCATGTCGCAGGCGCGTGCAATCACGCCCGAAGGCCACTGCCGCGCATCGTCCGCCGCGTGGCGCGACACGAGCATCACCGTGTGACCGCGACGAAGCAGCTCCGTCACCGTTCCCGTGCCGACTACCCCTGTTCCACCCGTGACGAGAATCCTCATGTGGGCGGTGAAGGCAGTTTGGGTGCCAGCGACCATGCGACTGAGATATCTTGTGCCCTTCGCCGGTGCAGTCGGCCCTTTCCATAGCTTGCATGCGCATCGAGACGCTTGCCGTTCATGCGGGACATCTTCCCGACCCGTCCACCGGCGCGGTGACCACGCCGATCCATCTCTCCACGACCTTCGAGCGTGAGCCCGACGGTGGCTATCGTGGCGGGCATGTGTACGGTCGAACCTCGAATCCCAATCGTACGTCGCTCGAGGAGGCGCTCGCTGCGCTCGAGAATGGCGAGGTAGCATTGGCATACGCGTCCGGCTCCGCCGCGACGATGGCCGTGTTCCAGGCGCTGTCGCCGGGTGATCACGTCATCGCACCCGATGACGCCTACTATGGAACGCTGCGTCAACTGCGCGAGATCTTCGCCGGCTGGGGACTCGAGGCCGACGTCGCCGACATGACGGATCTCGATGCGGTGAAGCGCCTGCTGCGCCCCACCACGAAGATCGTGTGGGTCGAAACGCCGTCGAATCCACTCGTGCGAGTGGTCGACATCGACGGCCTTGCGAAGCTGGCCCACTCGGTTGGCGCGCGATGCGTCGTCGACAACACGTGGGCGACGCCAGTGCTGCAGCTCCCACTCGCCATCGGCGCTGACATCGTCATGCATTCCACGACGAAGTTTCTCGGCGGCCATAGCGACCTGCTCGGCGGCGCACTCGTGGCGAAGAAGAACGACGAATTCGTCGAGCGGCTGAGCCTCATGCAGAAGGTTGGTGGTGCGATTCCGTCGCCGTTCGATTGCTGGCTGCTCATGCGCGGCATCCGCACGTTGCCGTGGCGCATGCGCGCGCATTGCGAGAACGCCGGCGTTGTCGCCCGCTACCTCGAAACGCATCCCGCCATCGAGCGAGTGCATTACCCCGGCCTCGAATCGCACTCCGGTCATGCGATCGCGCGTCGGCAGATGAATGACTTCGGCGGCATGATGGCCATTCAGCTGGTCGGCGGCGAAGCGGCTGCGCTCGAGCTGACTCGCCGGCTCAATCTCTTCACTCGCGCCACGAGCCTCGGCGGCACGGAGTCGTTGATCGAACATCGCGCGTCAGTCGAAGGGCCGACGACGATGTCGCCGGTGAACCTCCTCCGCATCTCGGTGGGGTTGGAGCACCCGGAAGATCTCATCGACGATCTCCATCAGGCGCTCGACGCGATCTTGAACCTCTGACTCCTCGCACGGGGCCGCGAGCCCCGCTCATTAGCTTTCAGCATGCCTGCGAACGACAAATCGGCCGTCCTCCTGCTCTCCGGCGGCCTCGACTCCACGACGATGCTCGCGCTGGCGAAGCAGCAGGGCTTCGACGTGCACGCCATGACCTTCCGCTATGGCCAGCGGCACTCCTCGGAGATCGACGCCGCGCGGCGCGTCGCCGCCAAGTACGGCGTGAAGGATCACGTCGTCGTCGACATCGACCTCCGCACCTTTGGCGGCTCGGCACTCACCGCCGACATCGATGTGCCGAAGGACCGCACGAGCGACGCAATCTCGCACGGCATTCCGATCACGTACGTGCCGGCGCGCAATACAATCTTTCTTTCGTTCTGCCTCGCGTTCGCCGAAGTGCTCGGAGCGTCGGACATCTTTATCGGCGTCAACGCGCTCGACTACTCCGGCTATCCCGACTGCCGACCGGAGTACATCGCAGCCTTTCAACACATGGCCAACCTCGCGACGCGTGGCGGCGTCGAGGGCAGTGCGCCGATTCGCATCCAGACGCCGCTCCTTCACCTCTCGAAGCGCGAGATCGTCGAGCTTGGCCTGTCACTCGGCGTCGACTACTCCATGACGCTGAGCTGTTACGATCCCTCACCGAATGGTGTGGCCTGCGGTCATTGCGACGCGTGCCAACTTCGGCTCAAGGGCTTTTCCGAGGCTGGCCAGGCCGATCCTGCTGCGTACGCGGCGATCCCCGCAGCGCACGGCGCCGGAACGAACTGACATGCCGTACGTCGTGAGGGAGATCTTCTATACGCTGCAGGGCGAAGGGCAGAACGCCGGTCGGCCTGCTGTGTTCTGCCGCTTCAGTGGCTGCAACCTGTGGACGGGCCGAGAGCAGGATCGCCATAAGGCGGTCTGTCAGTTCTGCGACACCGATTTCGTCGGCATCGGTCCGGATGGCGGCAAGTTCGAGTCGGCGGCGGCGTTGGCTGACAACGTCCTCTCTCGTTGGCCGTCGGTCGAAGCAGGTAAAGCCGTTGGTGGCAGGCCGCTGGTCGTGTGCACCGGTGGTGAGCCCTTGCTCCAGCTCGACGAGCCTGCAATCGCGGCGCTCCACGAGCGGGGGTTCGAGGTGGCTGTCGAGACGAACGGTACCCAACCCGCGCCCGCTGGCATCGACCATATCTGCGTCAGCCCCAAGGCTGATGCTCCGCTCGTGCTGACCAAGGGCCACGAGCTGAAGCTCGTGTATCCGCAGGTGCAGCCGGACGCTCAGCCAGAACGCTTCGCTGGCCTCGACTTCAGCGCATTCATGCTGCAGCCGATGGACGGGCCGACAACGGAGATCACGCAGTCGAACACCGCGGCGGCGCTCGCCTATTGTCTAGCGCATCCTCAGTGGAGGCTCAGCCTCCAGACCCACAAGATGCTGGGCATCCGGTAGACCGAAGTCAACGAAACGGCGTTTTTCGGCTCTCGAAGTTGCATTTAGCAAGCTCTTGCGTCTTATAACGTTACCGACACGGCTGTGAGCGCCATCACGAGGGTGAAACACATCCAAGGTTGACCTCGGCGCAACCGGCCGATAGCATCTTCAAACCTCGGTCGTGGCTACGCTGTCACGGCGAGTTCCACTGATGCCATCCCTACCTGCATCAGAGTCGTTCAAAATGGATTTCATGACCTTTTCCGCCACGACAACGTTGCGTCATCGCGTGTTGCGATCCCTCTCGGGATGCGCGCTCGTCTTGACGTGCGCACGATCCGCGGGAGCACAGGCACAGTTGGAAGCAAAGCCGGAAGCGATCGACGCTGCGAAGCCGTTTGCCGCGTGGAGCGCATCGGTGCACAACGTTCGGGATTCGCTGGTTTCCGTCGCACGCGCACAGGTCGGCACCAAGTACGTTCGCGGTGGCAATTCTCCGGAAGCTGGCTTCGACTGCAGTGGCCTCGTTCGGTATGTAATGGCGGCGTTGAAGGTCAACCTTCCCCGCACCGCGCGTCAGCAGGCAACACAGGGCTTGGCCGTCGTGCGCGACACGACGCGTCTCCGCCCAGGCGATTTACTCACGTTCGGCAAGGGCAAGCGCGGTCAGGTCAGTCACATCGGCATCTACATCGGCGGCGGCAAGTACGTGCACGCGAGCTCCGTTGCCGGCCGCGTCATCGAGAGCGACATCGGTCGTACGTCATCGCCGCTGATAAAGGCGTGGCGCGGTGTTCGCCGGGTTGTGTCGGGCAGTGCCGCTGACTCGACTCGCAATGGGGACGGCTGACAGCTGGGGCGCTTCGCTTACGGCAACCGCCAGCAGCATTGGCGCGAAAGAAGACTCCACGCAATGAACGAACGGTCGCGATGCCAAATTGGCTCGCGACCGTTCTCATTTGACCTCAGTTTGACGCAGTCATCCTCTGATCCTTCGATCCTTTCATCCTAGTCACTCGGTTGCTTTGGCCTGCCGAGCCAAGAATTGGGCATCGCCGAAAAAACTGCCACAGCGCACACGGATCGCCACGGAAAGGGGCAACGGCCGCGGATTTTCACTGATACTGAGCCTGGCTATGGAGCACCCGAGGCCTACTTTCGTCGCTGGCGTGGACAGTGGTGAGGGTCGTAGCTCGCCCGAGGTGGTATCCGTGTAAATCCGCGGCAGTTGCAGTTTTCCGTGTGGATCCGCGTTAGGCAGTTAGCGGTTCCGTGGAGTACAGCTCGGGCGGAGGCCACAAAACCAGGCTAGGATCAAAGGATTGAAGGATTGATTCGGTGCCGATCTAGAGAGCCGGCACCTTTAAGGGCAGCTCCACTTAGTCGTATCCGTGCAAATCCTCCATGATGAATTGCTCGGTCGCCGTCGCCGGTAGTTCTCAGTGTTGATCCGTGTGGGCCTTTGATCGGCTCTTCTGGAGTCAAGGACGCGCCTTCAACACCCCGGTCGGCCCGGCGCGCGCTCCGGTTACCCGAAAGTCCAACAGCCCCAGCGAGTCGACCAGCGCCGCCGCACGATGCGTCGAATCCGCCTGCATCACGCCAGGCGCCAACTGCACCGTCGACGCCAACGATGCCTCGCTGACGCGACCGCTCGTGTCGATCGTCGCGCAGAGCACCCCGCCGCGATTCAGCGGCTCCTTGAGCGTGAACGGCCCGTACGTGATCAGGTTGCCCAGCGAGTAGGCGATCAGCGCGCCCCGGTCACGCCACTCCAGCGCGCGCATCACATGCGGGCCATGCCCCACCACCAACGCGGCGCCGCCGCGCACTGCTGCATCCGCGAACGCGATGGGATTGCCGCGATCGATCTTCAGGAAGATCTCCGTCGCATTGCGCGTGCGCTGGGCACCCATCCCCTCGGCTCCGAGATGCATCGTCGCGATGACGACCGGATAGCGTGCCGCGGCGCGTGCCACATGCCGGTACACTGCCGCAGTGTCGCGCGCATCCGGCGACTCCACCGACGTGTAGAAGCCGAGCACGCCGATAGTGTCTCCCGCTGGCGTCGGTACCGGAGTGGCAATCGTGTCGTAGCCGGTCACGAGTACGCCGGCGCGGGTCAGCAGCGCGATCGTCGTGTCCTGTCCCTCGGGTCCAGCGTCGCGCGAGTGGTTGTTCGCGACGTTGCCGACAATTTTCTGCTGCCGCGCCACGTCGCGGAGCGCGTACGCCGCAGTCACCGGCGCGCGAAAGGCATAGCAATTCGTCGATTTCTTTCCGCACTTGCTCGGCGACACTCCGCTGCCGATTGCCGACTCGACGTTCAACAGCACGATGTCAGCTCCCTCGAGCAATGGACGGAGCGGAGCGATGAGACTGTCCGGCGCGTCGCTGCGCTGGTAGACGGTCTTCATCTTCTTCGCCGCGATCCGCGACCATTCGCGGTCGAGATTGGTGCCGAGTGTGACATCTCCTCCGGCGCAGACGCGCACCGGCGCGGCCAGGTCCGCCGCCGCCAGCGTATCGTTCCTCGCGCTCGGTAGCACGCTGCGAGGCCTGCTCGCCACGCGACGGATCGCCGCCCTGGTTGGAGCGACGACGCTGTCGCGCCTCCCCCGTGCCATGCGCACGCTGTCTGCGGCACGCGTCGCTGACGTCGGTGTATTCGTCGACGGCGCACTCGACGGCGGCGAGGATGACGGCCGGGACACCGGTGCGGATGGTCCGGGCACCGGCGCGGGAGATGGCGCCGGTGGCGACGCACATGCAGACACCGCGAGCACGACTGCTGCTATCTTCATGCTTCAAAGCTTCGCAGTCGCACACACGACGTCAACTTGACTGACGAGCAGGAGGAAGGATCGGATGAAGGAAGTCACCATCGCCAGCATCGGTGAGCTGAACGCGTTCACCAGCAGACGTCGATTTCTCCAGCTCATGGGTGCAGGCGGCGCGCTGGTGCTGCTTCCTGGATTCTTCGCGGCGTGCGAGGACAGCAGCAACACAGGCGGCATCAGCGGACCGGGCTCCGGTTCGACGCTCACGATCGACTTCGCCCTCGGCGACGTGGCCGTGTTGCAGTTCGCCTACATCCTCGAGCAGCTCGAGGCTGACTTCTATTCGCGAGTCGTCGCGGCCTTCACACCCACGTCGGAGATCACGCTGGCCGATCAGCCTGTACTCGCCGACATCCGCAATCACGAAGTGGTGCATCGCGAATTCCTGAAGCAGGTGCTCGGATCGAACGGCAACTTCACCGTCGCGCCGATCTATGGCGCGACGAACTTCACGAATCGCGCGTCGGTGCTCGCCGCAGCGAAGGCGTTCGAGGAATTGGGCGTCGCCGCGTACAACGGCGCTGCGCAATATTTCACCGACGTGACCAACCTGCTCTTCGCGGCGAAGATCGTTTCGGTCGAAGCGCGCCACGCTGCAGCCATCCGCGATCTGCTCACGCCGCTCGGCGCCGACTTCGCGCCGACGTCCTTCGATAACGCGTTCAGACCGAGCAAGGTCGCCTTCGCCACGCAGCCGTTCATCGAGAACAGGCTCGAGTTCGCGAACGAACCGTCGGTGTTCGTGGAGAGACCGAACAGCAATGGCTGAGGACATCACGATGACGTCGACGGAAGCCGGTATCATTTCCTCGGTCGACCCTGAAATTCTCACGGCCGTCGGAGCACGCGCCGCTGAGATCATACGCGGCGAACCGGTGAGCTCCAAGCTGGTCGCGATGCTCGCACTTGGCTCCATTCCCATTGCGCTCGGTGCGCTGGCGAGGGACGTCTACGGCCAGGCGCCTGCCGATGTTCTCGATGTGCTGCAGTTCGCGCTGCTTCTCGAATACCTCGAGTCGGACTTCTACACGCAGGGCCTGGCAGCGACGGGCTTGATCCTGGCGACGGACCGCACGGTATTCGAGACCATTCGGACGCACGAGAATGCGCACGTGACCGCCCTGCAGGCATTGATCACGGGAAGATCGGCCACGCCGCGCACCAAGCCGGCATTCGATTACACCGCGAAGGGAAACCTGCCGGGCTTTGCATTTGCCGCGACGCAGTACGCGACGTTCACGATGCTCGCACAGGCGTTCGAGGACACCGGTGTGCGCGCCTACAAGGGTCAGGTGGGTCGTCTCATCAACGACAAGGGTGTGCTGACGGCGGCGCTGGCCATTCACTCGGTCGAGGCGCGCCATGCCTACGAGGTGCGGCGACTTCGCGGCAAGAAGGGGTGGATCACGCTCGACAGCCGCGACGATCTCTCCGCGTTCATGCAGCCTGTCTACGCCGGCGAACAGAACCTCGTTCAGGGTGCCGTCAACTTCGCGGGCTTCGATGCGAACTTCGGCGGCGACTCGGGTGCCAGCGAAGCGTTCGACGAACCGCTGACGATGGCGCAGGTGACCGCCATTGTGACGCTCTTCCTCGCCTGAACCGAGCGCGGTGAGGCTACTACCGCAGCTTCAGTAGCCGCTCGTCACGACTTCGGCACGCCCACGACCGTCGTGGCGATAGCACGCCTGTGCATTGCGTGCCGGCGCGTTGCCGGACATCTGCCCGCGCGAGCCGGCCTGCAGCGCAGCGATGCCGGGCGGCGGCAGGATGCGGCCGAGAGCGTCGCGGCCCGTGGCGTTCCGCTGGGCCTCCGCCGCGTTGACGTTGTTGCCCTGCCCGCACTGGCGTAGCACGCGCTCGTAGCCGTTGCCGAAGTTCACCTGCACCGAGCCGTCGGAGAGAACCAGATACTGTGCGCCCGAGACGGCGTATCCGTTCGGCGAGTAGTAGACCTGCGGCTGGCTCACCTGCACAGGTGCAGGAGGTGGCGTCGGCGTTCCAGCATAGCCCACGCGTGGTCGCGCGGCTGCGGGCTTTGGGGCAGGTGGCGGAGACGACGAGCGCTTCGCCGGTTCCTGGGCCTGTACCGCGGTCGCAAGGCTCAGGGCGACCAACGTCGTAGCGACGAGTCCACGCATCGAAACTGCCTCCACCAACTCGAGAAAGCCCACGAGGTGCCGCCGTCGGCGCTACCTCAGTACCTCGGCATCCGGGGACTGTTCCCCACCCCACTACTGTCTGACGATCTGCCCCCGAATCTCGCCACCGGGAAAGGCGGCCGTATGAAGGTTCACGTACGCGTTTCCGTTGTCGAAGAGCGTTCCCAGCGAGTCGCCGGAAATGGTGATGTTTCCCTGCGTGATCTGCCCCGAGAGGTCGATCGTTCCGGTCGCCACGGTACCCGATTGTGCCACGATCACGAACGTCACGATCACCGATCCGATCACTCCCGCACGACCGATCTGAATGTGTCCTACCGTCAGCGGCGTGGTGAATCCCGTGGCCGACACGCTGTACGCCACGATGGCGCCGGTACGCGTCAGCGTCGCTACTCCGCTCGCCGCGGTCTGCACTGCAGGCACCTCGCGCGCGCCGACGAGCGTGGCCACGTACGTCGCGTTCTGCGACGCCATCGCGTTGTCACTCCCGCAGCTGCTCAGCAGCGCGATCGACATCACGGCGACCGAGCGTTGCCTCATCATCAGTGCGCGGCCATTCCATGCGCACTCGCTACGGAAGGTCGCAGCTGCAGATACAGGAAGAAGCCCACCGGCGTGCGCGTTCCGTATGTCGCCAACAGCGAGGCGGGCACGAAGTTCACTGCACCGCGCGCACCGAGCAGTACGTCAATTGCGCTGAACGTCGTCATGCGCCGCGCCGCACCAGCGCTGATGACGCGGATGTCGTACGACTCCGTCAGGTCTCCGCCCAGAAACCCGAGCTCTTCGCCGCTCTTCTGCACCCGCTCGGCCCGTGCGAATACCTGCGTGTTGCCATGGACGCTGACATTCGCCTCGGCGAGCATGCTCGACGAGTGATGATGCGGCGAGGCATCCGGACCGCCATGGAGCACGAGGTGACTCGCTCCGGAGTGGTGGTGAAGGTTCATTCCCCAGATCACTGTCGTCGACAGAAGACGTCCGCCGCCCAGCGGGTGCGACGTCATCACCGACGCACCGTACCGATGCATTCTGGTGGTCGTGTCGAGGCGCTCATGCGATGAAAGATACGCCCACCACGACGACACGACGAGGCGAGAGGCGGGAGCCCAACTCACACGTCCGCTATAGGAATCGAGCTTCGCATCGCGAAAGTCGACGACCGGATGCGTCTCGTCGGCCTCACGCGCATTGAACGTCGACGCTTCGAGCTGCAGGGTCCGCGTGTGCAGGCCAGCCGTGACGACGCCAAAGCTGCCGTGACTCGCATCCTGCCAATGATGCCCGATCGGCGCCGCTGGATCGAACTCCGCCGACGGCCGATGCATGTACGCAACGGGTCCTGCTGACGGCTCGCCGACGAGGCCTGCATAGAGGAACAGCGCTGCACCGGCAACGATCGGCTGGTCAACGAGCGCGGCGAGTTCCATGACGCCCGCATGCGGATGTTGGCGGTCGTGAATGACGGCGTGTCTGTATGTGCCGCCGGTCTGCAACAGCTCCGGATAGCCACTTCCGCCGATCACTGATTGCTCGAGGCTCGTCATCGCGCGCAACTCGAGATGACCGCTGCCCATGGGTCGCGACGCCATGAGCATTTCCCCATCGATGAGGCCGAACTGGCGGCCGCCGCGCTTGGTGCGCTGTTCGTCGTAGCTCAGCGACGCGGCGCCGTGCGCAGACAGCGTCCACGCATTCGCCTGCCACGTGTGTGCGCGCATCGGCTGCGACGAATCGGGAATCCAGGACGTTCCTGACATCGTCATCGCGCCAGGCGTCGCCGCCGATGACGGCTGCATCGACGCCATGTCGTGTTGCGCAAGAAGCCGCTGCCCTCCAGCAGAGAGGGCAGCGGCAGTCGTTATGACACGAAACCCCGCACGAACGATGGACATCGCCGCTACGGGGGAAGTGGTGCTACTGCTTGGTGATCTGCCCGCGGATCTCGCCGCCGGTAAACGCGGTTGTGTGGATGTTGGCGTAGGTGAGCCCCGCGAACAGCAGCTTCCTCAGGGAGTCGCCGTTGATCGTCGCCGTGATCTGGTTCGCCGCATTGAGGGTCGTGGTGCCGTGTGCCGTGCCCGACGTGACGCCAGTCGTGAAGGTGGCGCCGGCAAGTGTCTGAAAGTTGATCGTGGTGCCGGAGCTAACGGCCGTCGTCGCCGGTCCGTGGATGTGCCCGAGCGTCACGTTGGCGGTAAGTCCGCTGAACGTCACGTCATACGTGAACACGTTCGTTGAGGTATCGAGCGTTGCTGTGAACGTCCCGGTGCCCGGACCCACCACGGGATTTTGCTGGACTTCAGCCGCCGAATTCATCGTGGCCTTGAAGGTCACGATCTTCGACACGGGCTGAACGGGATCATCACTTCCGCACGCGACGATGGCGGCGACGGCAACGATCGCGACAATCAGAGTTCTTGCGCGTAGCAGCATGGACATGTCCTGTGCGAGAGGTGGGTAGTGCGAGCACGAACGCCAGCGACGGCAGGTAGTACAGACACCACCCCTCGCAAAGGCATTAAGTCACCGATGCATGCATTTGTAACTAAACATTCCTCAGAACGGGCAATATCCCGGCGGCGATGGGCACGAGGCGACTGTTCAAACGACGCTTCGTTGGCGCTACAGCGGCAAGCGGATGTCGTCTCCACCGATGGTGATGACGAAGTCATCGCGCCGATTCTTTGCGTAGGCGGCTTCCGTCGTGCCCTGATCGACGCTCCGTTCCTCTCCGTAACTCACGACGTCGAAGCGCGTGTTGTCGATCCCCTGCGCCACGAGATATCGGCGCGCCGCATTCGCCCGGCGTAGGCCGAGTGCGATGTTGTATTCATTCGAGCCCCGGGCGTCCGTGTTTCCTTCGATGCGTATTCGCATCGCGGGATTCGCGCGGAGCAGCGGAAGCTTGGCGTCGAGTGCGTCTCGCGCGTCGCCGCGAATCTCCGATTGATCGTAGTCGAAGTAGATCGGCGCGTTGATCAGGGAGCGCGCGTCGGGAATCGCACGAGCGGCGGCTGCTCGCGCCGCACGCGCGCGATTCGCCGCGTCGATGGAATCCTGCCGCAAACGATTCGCTCGGTCGATCGAATCCCGACGCGCCCGCGCCAGCTCCGCCTCGCGGTTGTCCACGACGACCGCCTCGCGAATCGGGACGACTGGCTCGACCTTGCGCGCGGCGCCGAGCAGAAGGCTCAGTCCCGCGCGGGCCTGATAGTTCGCGTACGATTTCGAGGTCGTCCCCACTCCGCCGCCCGGACTGACGAATTGACGCTTCGCATTCGGCACGATCATGCTCGCAACGTCGAAGCGAATGGCAAGCGCATTCGCCAGCATCGCGCGCAGGCCGATCGCTGGCGAGAGAACGAGGTCCGATTGCCGGTCGATGTGGCTCTGTCCGGCGCCGGCGCTCAGGATCACGGCGTTACCCGCCATGGCGCCCCATGGCACATTGTAGTTCAGCCGGCCGACGAAGTAGTTGATCTGCGCCTTGGAGACGCGTGATGGCTCGGGGTCGGACTGCGAGTACGAAGCCTCGCCCTCGAGTTGCCAGCGATCCCAGATGAACACACCGGCGCGGCCACCGGCGCCGCCGCCGATGCGCTTCGTCAGGAGCGATGCGTGCAATCGGTCGAGCTGAAGAAAACCGCCCAGCTCGACGGCACCAGCACGTTGCGCCACTGCTCGCGAGGGATGAATCAACGCGATCCCGAGCAATGCGGGCGCGACGAAACGGCGGACGTTCACTTCACTTCTCCACGGCGAGTTCAGTTGTGGTTCGTCGGTGCGGGGCGCGCGCTTCCTCCATCCACCACATAGCGCCAGCTGCCGTCGCGCTGCCGCTTCCAGACCGTCAGGTACTTGGAGTACCGCACGATCGGTGCGCCATCCTCTCGCTCGCCGTTGAACACCGCGTTGCCGACGGTGAATCCGAGATCGCCACTCTTCGCTATCTCGCCTTCGACGGGGTGCCAGACGAGTGAACTCTTCTCCCCGGGCGGGCCGAACGATTCGGAGATGGCGCGCGGTCCGGTGATGAACTCTCCCGGTCCCGAGAACATCTGCGCGTCCTGTGCGGCGTATCGGCCGAAGGCCTCGCCGGTTCCGAACTTCGTTGCGTCGCGCGAGAAGTCGGTATCGGCCCCGCGGATGGCTTCGAGCGCCCCGCGCTGGCGCGACAGCGGGACGTCAGCGACAACCGAATCCGCCGCGACATCGGGCAGCGACATTGTCGGCGGAGGCGAACCGTACGTCTCCGCGTAACCTGCAATGCGCCACCCCACCGCCTCCTTTCGCCAGAACGCGATGTACCGGTCGACGCGAAGTGCCGGGGCGCCGGTCTGCGCTACTCCATAGATGGCGTAGCCGTACGTATAGCCACTCTTGTGGTCGCCGCTCGTCTCGGCGCGCACGGGTTGCCACCGCGCGGTCGCGTTGGTACCCAGCGACTCTGCCGACATCACCGCGCGAGCAGCGAGGGCTCCGCGCAGAATTGGAAGTCCGCCGCGCAGGTAGAGCACGTCGCTGGCGAAGTTGCTCGCCAGCCCCTCGGCGAATCCGCGCCGCGCGACGGAATCAGCGCGGGCGATATCGGCGCGCAGCAGCTCGTCGTGGGCGGCTTCCGCTTCGGACGATGGCATGAGCAGCGAGGCGCCCGCGAACGACGCGCCGGGCTGTCCGCTGCGACAGCCTGCGGCACCCACTACAGCACAGAATAGAGCCCATCGAGTTGGCAGGAGCATGCGTCGTCGCACCCTTGGGACCTGGTTGAGCCCGTGAACTCCTCCTTCACTCTAACCCGGCGCGCGCCGGTTTCGCCACCGCTGGCGAACGGGACCGATAGCGGCGCCTCAGGAACGATCGGCGGCCTGGCAGTGTAGCTTATGTGCGACCCCCGCCGACTTCCGCGTGGCGCTGGCATTGCATCGGTCGTCCTTTGATCGACGCTACCATGTTTCTCGAGCGGCCCAATCTACCGGCCGCGATTTTCCCGCCGTTGTGACGACTCCACGAAAACGTTCGACCCGACGCAGGGGGCGCGGCACCGCCGCCACCCAACTGACGTCCACATCCACAAGCCGCACCGCCTACGCCGAAACCAAGCGTTGGCTCATTCAGCAGCATGGCGCCGTCTGCGCCTACTGCGGCCGTCGCGTCTCCGCGACGACGATCACGCTCGACCACGTCGCACCTCGACGCGGCCAGAGTGCCTACGATCGGCGCGACAACCTCGTCCTTGCCTGCACGGACTGCAACGGCGCGAAGGCAGACATGCCGATCCTTGCCTTCCTGCTCCGCAAGCGCGAGCGCGCATCGATGCTTCGCCGCTACGGTGCCCATCTCAGCCCCATGCTGGTGGACCTCATCCGGGCTCTAGCCCCCGATGGCGACACACCGCTACCGCGAGTGAAGGAGACATTCGACGATCTCCTGACCGACGACGAGTCACCGTATCACGAATCGCCGTACCGCGACTAGTCACGCCGGCCGTTCGAAGTAGTACGCCTCCACGAACCAGCGACGCACGCGGCGCAGATCCGACGCATCGGCGCGAGTCTCCGGTGGAGCGTCCTCCTTGAGGAACCGTTCGGCGAGCATGTTCTTCAGCCGCACCATCGCCTCGATCGCCGGAAGGCGAGACGCGCGCGCTTCGTGAGCGAATACGCGCACAGCGTCCCGCACGAGACTCGTGCTCTCATCGGGCGGTGGAGTCTCCGACTCCACGACGCGCGGCACGCGCGCTCTCGGGCCGCCTATCGGTAGCTGAGTTGGATTGGCGCGCCGCGCGGATTCACAGAGTTGCTCGAGCTCTGGCTCAGACACGCTTTCCCACGTGGGCGGATAGGGCGCAAGCCGACGCTTGCCACTCGCGCTGACGAAGGCCAGCCAGCCTCCTTCCAGTCCCGCGGACACGCCTCGCGGCGCTTCCGAAGCGCGATGCACTTCGAAGACTTCCCACACTGTTCCAGACGAGTCTTCGAACGTCCGTGCGGCCACGTCGCCTTGGCGGAAGGAGGAAAGGGCCGCAGAAACCAGAGGCTTCGGCGGCGAACACGAAAACATGGCGCAAAGACCGTTCCTTGGTCGAGCTCGATCACGCGGCCTGCGGTCCCATGCGCGCAACTGCGTCGTGGAGCGTTGCTACCTGGCGAGCGAGCCGCTCTACCCGTGCCTTCACGATCAGCGATGTCGGTTCCCGCGAAAGCGGCGCGTCCATACGCGGGAGTTCGACAGGCATCCTGCCACTTTCCAGTGCTTCGGCGAGGTCCTCGAGCACCGGCGCCAAAACCAAACGAACTGGCTGCAGTGCCGCACTCGTGCTGCCATCGGCTGCATGCCGGGCGATCGCCAGCGCAGCCACCGAGGCGGTGAATCGCCGCGTGTACGCGAGGCATGTCAGCGCCGGCGCGAGCGGGCGTTCGTCGCCGTGTGACTCAGTGAGCGCGCGCTGAAGAGATTCTTCGGCATTCACCGTCGCCAAGCCGACCGCTCGGCGTGCCGCCCGCATCGCCTCGCTGGCGACCTGGCTTCGATCATCGAAGCGGTCAATGACGACGCCGAGATACGCGGCGTTGGCGCGCATCGCCGCCGCTCCATATGCCGGAAAGCGCGTACGCTCCGGACTCGGCCACAGGAATCGCGCGCCCGCGAGCGCCAGTGCGCCACCCAGCAGCGTCATGAGCACGCGTGTCTCGGCGAGATTCCAATCGCCGGCGCTGGCCTCGGCCAGCAGGACGAACGTCGGCGTGAGGAACACGGAGAACGCCGCGTAGTTCACCGGCAACAGCGCCACGCAGCACGCGACGAACACCGTGGCCAACACGAGAATGGCGCGAGAATCGTGAAAATACGCGCCGAATCCGGCGGCGATCAACGCGCCAAGCACCGTCCCCAGTACGCGCTGCACCGCGCGGGTCAGCGTCACGCCAGTGTACGGCTGCAGGATGACGATCGCGGTGATCGTGAGCCAGTAGCCGTGCTTCAGCTCGAGGAGCTCCGACAGAGCGACGGCGATCGTCGTCACCACGGCTACGCGAAGCGCGAAGCGAACGATCAATGAGCCCGGTGAAAGGAGGGCCTGGATCTGATCCCAGAGCGCGTTCTCCTCGACTATCTCCTCGGCCGCCGGTGCACGCGCCGGCACCAGCGATGACACATTCGCGTCGACCTGGCCGCCGTTCACGACCTCGAGTGTCACCGCCGCCGCGCTCGCGAACTGCGCCGCGCGATCGAGAATCACCGCAGCCTGCTCATAGTGTGGATCCACGCTTTCAGGTGGCAGCGCGCGAATGAGTGTACGCAGCGGCTCGCCACTCCAGGTCACCTCGATGCGCGGCGCGTCGCTCTCGATCAGAACGCTGGCTGCCATCTCACGCGCTGTCGCAGCGACCGCGCGGATCAGCTCCAGGCCTCTCTCGTGCAGCACGTCATGGCGAACCGCGCCGCGCAGCGTCTCGCCCAGCGCAACCATGTGCGCGAAGACCTGATCCGCCGACTCGGTGATAATGAGCAATCGCTCCCCGCGATCCACCTTGCCGGGACGTCCGCGGCGCAGTTGGACGAGAATGGCGCCAGCCTCCTCGAGCGCCGTGCGCACCGTGGCGATCGGCGTCGAGGACAGCACAACCGGCCACTCCGCGGTTCGCTGCACTTTCACCGACGCGGCGACGTGATCGACATAATTCGCCAGCGCGTTATAGCAGTTGGAGATCGCGATGCGGGCCGGCCTGTATGGCCGCAGCGGCCACACGACGAGTGCAATGGCCATCGCCCACAAGCCACCGATCACGACGTACGCCGCGCGCGCCCAGAGGTCTGATGCCTGCTCTGCAGGAATCGCGAGTGCGACGACGTAGACGGTGAGCGACGCCCCGCCGACGCTGATGCCCGGATTGCCCCACACGCGCAGCAGGCAGCAGACGAACGCGAAGACGAACGTGATGACGAGCTGCGGGAGCAGTCGTCCATGCGCGATAGTGCCGAGCGTGGCGGCGATGGCGCCGGCGACGAGCAATGCCGTCATCGTCTGCGCGCGCGCCCTGTACGAACCGCCCTTGTCGGACAGGGCGCCGTTGAACCCACCGAGGCTCATCCATGTGGCGGCGCCGGCGTGTCCGAGATATTGGCCGACGGCAAGCGGTACCACGGTCGCGAGCGACGCGCGAAGTCCCGCGGCGTAAGCGGGACGCGCCGCGGACACCGACGTTGCGGTGCGAAAGGTGTGGAGTGCTCGACGGAAGGATGCCATCCCTTCCTAACTTATCCGTGGGTGATGCCGAGACGTCATCCGTGCCCATCCGTGTGAGTCGTGGCAGTTCCGTGGAACGGCTACTGCCTGACGCGGATGGACACGGAGAATACAACTGCCGCGGATTTACGCGGATACTGCCTCAGTCGATCGGCTTCAACTTGGAGACGATCTCCTCGCGCTGGGCCTCGAGGAACGGCGGCAGTACGACCTTCTCGCCGAGCGTCGCTTCGCTCTCATCCACCCCGAAGCCCGGTCCCTCCGACGCGATCTCGAAAAGAATTCCATTCGGCTCGCGGAAGTACAGGCTGCGGAACCAGAAGCGATCCACCTTACCGCTGTTCGGGATTCCGAGCGTGCGCAACCGCTCGGCCCAAGCGTCGTAATCGGCATCGGGAGTGCGAAACGCAACGTGATGCACACCGCCCGCCCCTTGCCGCGCCGCTGCGAGTCCGGGTTGTACTGCAACGTGTAACTCCGAACCCGCTCCTCCCTTGCCCATCTCGTAGACGTGCACTGTGTGCGCAGGGTTGTCCGGATGCGCGTACTCGCGCACGGGGCGCATGTTCATGGCCTTCTGCAGAATCGCGTCCGTGCCAGCGAGATCGGGCACGCTCAGCGTGATCGGCCCAAGGCCGCGCACCTGGTGCGCCGTGGGAACCGGACTGCGGTCCCACGGATGTGCCTCTCCGGCACCTTTGTCGTCCACGAGCGACAGCCGTTGTCCTTCGGGATCTTCGAAGTCGATGGTCAGGCGCCCGTCGCGCTCGATGACCTCACCGGCCTTTACTCCCTGCTCACGCAGGTGCGTCTTCCACCAGTCGAGCGAATCAGCTCCGGCCACGCGAAGACTCGTTCGCGCGATGGAATTCGTGCCGCGTCGCTCTGCGGGAACCGGCCAGTCGAAGAAGGTGAGGTCGGTACCGGGCGTCCCCTTCGCGTCGGCATAGAAGAGGTGGTACGCGCTCACGTCGTCCTGATTGACGCTCCGCTTCACGAGACGCATGCCGAGTGGCCCCGTGTAGAAGAGATGGTTGTCGCGGATTTTCCCCGAGACCGCCGTGAGGTGGTGAATGCCGATGAGGTCCATTGAATTACCCGCGGATGACCTGTGCGTCGATCTGGATCTTGACGTCGTTGCTGACGAGGACCCCGCCTGCCTCGAGCGCCTGATTCCAGACGAGCCCGAATTCGCGACGATCGATCTTGCCGGAAGCGGAGAAGCCCATGCGCTCATTGCCCCATGGGTCGATGCCGGTTCCTTCGTACGTGACGTCGAGCGTGACTGCGCGCGTGGTACCGCGAATGGTCAGGTCGCCCGTCATGCTGAACTTCTCCTTGGTACCCGCGAGCTTCGTGCTCTTGAAGGTGACGTCGGGGAAATTCTCTGCATCGAGGAAGTCGGCGGAACGGAGGTGCTGGTCGCGCTGCTCGGTGCGCGTGTCGATGCTCGCGGTCTTCATCGTGGCGACGACGGATGCGCCATCGAGCGTGGCGTTGGGTGCGGTGATCGTCCCTTCGACTTCGGTGAAGCGTCCCTTGACCGTGGTGAACATCATGTGTTTGGCGGAAAACTCGACTGTCGAATGAGACGGATCAAGCTTCCAGGTCGTGGCGAGAGGTGCGGCTGATGCGGACATGTGAGACACCCTGTGAGAGAAGTTGGCTTACTGCTAAATAACTTAGAACTAAGATATACGTGCCGGCTCGTGCTGGTTCCGATACTGCAACTACTCGTCCCTGTCGTCGGCGGCGGCCAGGCCGAGCTTGCGGAGTAGCTTTGTGGCGCTGATCTGTTCCTGGGGGTCGAGCCCTGAAACCACCTGCGCCATCACCTTCGCATGCGCCGGAAAGATCTTCCGGATGAGCGTCGCGCCGGCCGGCGTGAGTGCCGCGTAGCGTGCTCGGCGATCCTCTGGACATTCCTGCCGCTCGACGAGTCCCTTCCTCTCGAGTTTGTCGACGAGGTAGGTGATTCCGCCGCTGGTCACGAGGACCTTCCGTTGGATCTCACCGAGGAGCAGCGGACCCTTGTGGTGCAGCACCTCGAGGATGCCGAACTCCATTCCGGTGAGGCCATGCCGAGCGATATCCAACTCGGCCTGTTCGCTCACTGCCCTGTACGCTCGGGCCAGGACGACCCACAGCCTCAGTGCGGTGTCGACGGTATCGCTGCTCGTGGCAGCCTTTCGTACCGCTCGCTTGGTGGACGTTTGCGAATTCATCTTAGAACTAAGATAATCGCTCTACGCTGAGATGCAAGGCCTCACCAGAAGGGCTTCGTCTCCCAGCTCTTGGTGAGCAGCGAACTACCCGAGCACGTCCCCATTGGCGACACCAGGCATCGCGTTGCATATGGTCGTTGACTTATCGAACCCACGACGCTGGCCATTTGAACGACGACGAGAAGCGCCGGCACGGCCCAATGCTTCAACCAACTGGGCGCCGCGTTTCGTCGCAGTCGATACCAGCCCGCCAACATGATCAGCGTCTCGATGATGAGCTCCACCGGTTCGACCATTCCCAAGTGGATCCCGCGTGGGCCGCCGTACCAGAGTGGCTTGTTGCCCGAGATCAGGTCCAGCAACACATGTGACAGCACGATGCCGAACACCACGATGAACGCGGTGCGATCACGCAGCGCGACCCAGGCGAGAGCCCCCGCAAAGGCGGCGAGAAGGGCGCTCCACGGGAGCGCGTGCGAGTAGAGTGTCGCCTCCCAGGGCGAGAGAGAGAGCGCGCCAAGCAGCTCACGGAGGATGTCCGGTGCGAAGGTCGCGACGAGCAACGCATTGAGCGGAATGCGCGGCCACCGCGACTTCGCCGCAAACGCGACGCCGACGTGTCCGATGATCATCGGGCAAAGCTAGTGCGGTAGACGGTGCCCGGGCGGTCGCTGTTGCGCTACGCGCCGCGCTTCGTGAGGTCAGGCCGGCGACAGATCGGACACGGCCCCAACCTCGGCTGCTCGCCCTGCTGCACCACGACCGGACCCTTCACGACCGTCGTGTGCTCGACGGTGTCGTTCACCGTCACCGTCACTGTCGCAGTGCCACCGTCGATGTGGCCGACGAACCGCGCTGGAAGCGCCGGGCCCACGGCAATGGGATACGCCCGGAGAAGGTAGTTCCCCGCCACGTCGAAGTTTCCATTTGCGTCCACCGCGATGCGTCCCGAGACGTCTCCGTAGGTGCAGCCGACGTGCAGATGCATGGCGGAGTCGCCCACGATCATCCCCGCGTTGTCGCCGCCCCATGTGCCGAGGGGCACCTTTCCGTCGGATGGCACGGGGCTGACTCCGGACGACGAGCACGCAGCGACCGCTGCGATGATCGCGAGGAGGCCGACGCGGGGAATGTGGCGTGAGAGCGGAATGTTCGGCATGCGGTGCGCCTCGGGTGTCTCCTCGCCCAACTCGTGCCCACCGCAGGGCGTCACTCTTGCCGAAGTGGTGTAATGACGAAAGCCCGGCCGCCGCTCGAGCGGGGCCGGGCTTCCTATTGCCCCTCCAGGGGTCGAACCTGGACTCTTCCGCTCCAGAGGCGGACGTGTTGCCAGTTACACCAAGGGGCAGCAAAAACCGCCTATTGAAATGCACCACAGGCGGAACCCTTGTAAAATAGCCGAGGTAGGATGCTGCTTCAACCCCTTTCACACACATTGCTGGAGCTCTCCTGACCACTACCACGCCCCTCGCACGCTGGCGCACGACGACCCGCGTGCTCGGTTGGACGCTCCTGCTCCTTCCGCTGTTCGTCATCGGCTGCCGAGAGAGTTTGTCCGGCTTCGGAGCCGGCATGCGCGCACGCGCGAGCGCCGAGCAATTCTTCGGCGCACTCGCCGACCGGCACTTCGACGTCGCGCGCAACGCGAAATACGAGTACTCGCGCGTGCAGATCTCGAAGGGTGCCCTGTCACCGTCTCGCGTCTTCGACGACACCGCAGCGTGGACGGGCGTGTCCGGCCCTGTTCGCATCCTCGAGACATTCGGCTCGCTGGTCGACGACAAGTACGTCATGGCGTCGCGTCGTGGCGTTCCGGCGCCGATGAAACCCGCCGAGGGCCGTCATATCACGACGCTCAGCAAGCTCGCCGATGGCCAGTACCGATGGGATACAACGGTGGATTTCGCACTCGGCAACGCGCGCCCGAATGACATCGCGCTCGTCATCACGCGCCTGCTCACGGCGGGTGAAGGACTGAACGAACGCGATGCGCGCGCCGACATCCTCGCGTCCGCGCCGCACACATCGATAGCACTGGGCAGCGCCTTCTCGCTGGACTCGCTGCATCCCGTGCAGTTGCCCGACGGCACCACTGCGGTGACACTCGGCATCTCGGTGCATTCGGAGCAACTCAAGCAGCGCTTCCCCGCCTTCGGCGACTACGTGCACCGATACGTCGATCCGGCGAAATTCCACTTCTTCTTGTCGGATCGCGCCGGCGTTGGATATGTCGACGGGCAGTTTCGGGACCGGTTCCTCACCATTCGCCTGCGATCGCAGGGCGGGCACCTCGTTCCGCTCGTCGGCCCGCCGAAGCCGATTCCCGACACGCTCGTAGTGCTGGCCGACTTCACGGTGAAGGTGAAGATGTTCAGCGTCGGCTTCCACGATCTGTCGATGGAGTTCGTAAACGGCTCACACGCGGATCGCGAGCGGGACTGGACGTTGACGGCGCGCAAGGAGCCAAGCTGGAACCTGCCATTCATCACCGCGCGCCTGATTCGCGCTCCCTTGCGCTATCCATTCGCCGGCGAAGGCGCCCTGTTCAGGATGGGGATTCGCGCCGGTGAGGCAGATCAACAGACGGTGCTGGTGCGGCAGAGCCGCCTCGCGGTGCAGGAAAGCGCCATCCTGAAGTTCATCAACTCGCTCAGCAACACGGCGCTCGACGACTTCGGCGCGCGGGTCGAGAAGGAGGAGAGCCTGTGGCTGCGCGAGCTGTTCCTCGCGCTCCGCGACGACGCGCGCACGGTGCTCGCCCCATAGACCAGAAATTCAAACGCCGCGATCCCTTGGGATCGCGGCGTCTATCTGCTCAGGCTCTGGGCCGAGCGTCAGGAACTTGCCACGCGCGCCATCATTGGAACTCTCCGTCCTACCGAACGGCGGCGGGCAAAACTACAGGTTGGCGATTCTCGTGCCAACCGAACAGTGATCAATGGAGCTGAGGGGGATCGAACCCCTGACCTCGCCGTTGCGAACGGCGCGCTCTCCCAGCTGAGCTACAGCCCCGCAGTGTGGCGGGCTCGAGGCAGCTAGCTGCCACGAACATGGGAAATACAGGAGCGGCCCCGCAACCGTGCGGGGCCGCTGTTACTGGTTCAAATGTAACCAGACGTCCCCCACTGTCAACTGGACGACTCCGTATGCGCTGTAGTAACACGTGTCGGCAGCGCGGCAGGAACAAAGCATCGTAGCCGCACGTTCGCCCTGCATGACGAAGCACCCACTCGGATCGCCATACGTCCGCGATCAGCTGTCGCTGCGCACCATTCCACTCAACGAAAAACGACTCCAGCCAGAGGGCGAATACATCCTCTACTGGATGCAAACTACCCAGCGATTCGAGGACAACTGGGCACTGCGGCTCGCGTCAGTCGAGGCGGACCGGATCGGCAAACCACTGATCATCCATCACGGACTCGATCCGCACTACACGCACGCGTCGGCGCGCTTTCACACGTTCATCATGCAAGGCGCCCGGGAGCTCGCCAGCCGTGCCCAAGCACTCGGGCTCACGTATCGCTTCGCGCTGCGGCGCCGCGTGCACGATGACGCGCGAGTCATCGACCGACTTGCCAGCAGGGCATGCGTCGTCGTCACGGACCTCTTTCCCACCGCCGGCGTAGCCGAGCGCTCAGCGCGTGTCGCCGCGCGCGTGAACTGCCGCGTGCTGGCGGTCGATTCTGCGGCAGTGGTGCCTTCAGCATCATTCCACCGGGAAGAGTACGCGGCGCGCACCATCCGCCCGAAGATCGCGCGGCTGCTCGAACACTCGCTCGAGCGTGTAGAGGATCGCGCACCCAAGCGCGCAACGCCGCCGTCGCTGCTCGCGTCGCTCGAGGTGGAGTGGCTCGACATCGGCCGCTGTGACATCGAGCGCGAAGTGGGTCGCTGCGAAGTCGACGAGACGGTCGGCCCCGTGAGCACACACGGCGGGTTACGTGCGGCGCGCGCTCGGCTACACGCATTCGTCGCCGACGGTCTGCGCGACTATGCCGACCGACGTCGCAATCCGTCGGACGACTTTGGATCGAGCCGGTTGTCGGCGTATCTCCACAACGGAATGATTTCGCCGCTCGAAGTCGTCACGACCGCCCGCGCGGCTGGCGATACCGCGCAGAGCGACTCCTTTCTCAACGAGCTGCTCACCTGGCGCGAGCTGTCGTTCAACTTCTGCCTGCGCAATCCACATTACGGCTCGCTCGCCGCGTTGCCCGACTGGGTGCATCGCTCGATGCGTACGCACGCTGCTGATGCGCGCGAAATGACGTACACGCTCGAAGAGCTCGAGCGCTCGGCCACGCACGACGAGATCTGGAACGCGGGGCAGCGCGAGCTCGTGGAGACTGGCCACATGCACAACGTGGTTCGCATGCTCTGGGGCAAGTCGGTGCTGACCTGGGCGCCGACGTACGAGGACGCACTCGCGTGGCTGGTGCACCTGAACAACAAGTACGCGCTCGACGGCCGCGACCCGAACAGCTACGCGGGGATTCAGTGGTGCTTCGGGAAATTCGACCGGCCCTTTGCCGAGCGAGCGGTGTGGGGCACGATTCGGCCGATGTCGCTGAAGCGGGCGCACGCCAAGTACGACATGACCCGCTACCTGGAGCGCTGGGGACGCGAGGCACAGCTCGCGTTGTAACTTTGGCGGATGCTCCCCGCCCCCACTGAAGTCATCGCTGCCGCGCATCGTCTCCGCGGCGTAGTTGCGCGCACGCCACTCGTTCGCTCGCACGCGTTGAGCGAGATCGCCGGCACTGACGTCTTTCTCAAGTGCGAGAACGAGCAGATCACCGGCTCATTCAAGTTGCGCGGCGCGTACAACGCGCTCGCCACACTGACGCCGGACGCGCGCGAACGCGGCATCGTCGCGTCATCAGCGGGCAATCACGGACTCGGAATCGCGCATGCGGCGCGACTGCTGGGCATGCGAGCTCGCATCTTCGTGCCGTCCAACGCGCCGCGTGTGAAACGCGATGGCATTCTCGCACTTGGCGCCGAGGTGGATGAGTCGCAACCGCACTATGATGCGGCGCATCACGCGGCGATGGAATTCACAGGGGCGCATGGCATGACCTTCGTGAATCCGTGTGCTGGCAATGCATTGCTGGCGGGTCAGGGCACGGTGGGTCTCGAGATTCTCGAAGAGCTTCCGTCAGCGCGGACGATCGTCGTGCCGGTCGGCGGTGGTGGTCTCGTCGGCGGAGTGGCAGCACTTCTGCGCGCCGTGGCGCCCGAAGTGCGCATCATCGGCGCGCAGAGCGAGAACACGAACGCGATGGCCGCGTCGCTCGAGGCGGGGCGCCGCGTCGACATCGAGACTCCACCGACGCTGGCCGACGGACTCGCTGGCCAGATCGACGATGAAGGTTTCGCGATCGGACAGGAAGCCATCGACGAAATGCGCGTCGTCACCGAAGAGGAGATCGCCGGCGCAATTGCCTGGATGGCGAAGGAGCACGGCGCGCGCATCGAGGGATCGGGCGCGTGCGGCATCGCGGCAATGCTCGCTGGTCAGCCTGGTGCGCTCGAGGGGCCGATCGTCGTCATCGTGTCAGGCGGCAACATCGACGAAGCGCGCTGGTCGGCTATCGTGACGCGGTAGCATCTCTGCGGAGGCATCTCGGTAGCAGTTCCGTGGAACAGCCACTGCCTGACGCGGATTTACACGGAGAACTGCAACTGCCGCGGAGTTACGCGGATACTGCCTCGGGCCAACCATAGCTCTCGACACTATCCACGCGAACCAGGAAAGCAAAACTTCTTTTTTTTGATCGAAGGGCTGACCATGGTGCGCCGATACAGGGCGCGTTGCAGTATCAGTGAAAATCCGCGGCTGTTGCTCCTTTCCGTGCCCATCCGTGTGAGCTGTGGCAGTTTCTTTTTTCAATTGCCGCGCCGGCGAACCGCCTATTTGCGGCAGCCATTCCCTTTGTCGTTCTTGCAGCCGACCGCCCCAGCCTCTCCAGCACGCCGCGGATCGGCGCCGGCCATCACTTCCTTGTCGCCAATCGTGATGACCGCCGCGTAGCCCATGCGCAGCTCGCCCGGCAGCGAGATACGCTGGAACGCGTGACCCATCGCGTTCAATGCGCGCAGTGTCGAGGGCGCAAAGCCGTCCTCGATCTGGACCAAGTACTCGCTGCGCACATCTCCACGCTGCTGCCCGATGAGGAACCGCGGCAGCTCGATCGCGTGGCGTAGGCTGGGTTGCGAGCGCCGACGGGCGCAGCGGAATCACGCGGAATCGTCGCGGCGAGTTGCGCGGCAACGACGATGAGTGACGAGATCATCGAGAGAAAATGCGACCGCACTCATCGTGTGGCGAGTGCGGGAGCAAAGAGAAACGGCACACCGGACGGGAGTCCGATGTGCCGCTTTCGCTTGTCAGCCGATCAATCGATGAACCGACTGACCGTTGCTACGGTCGCTCGACGTTGCGCTCGTCGCTCGACACGCCCCGCGGCTCGCCCCCCAGCGAGTTCCCGCTTGGGCGCTGCGGCTGGGCGCTCGCACGCTGCTGCTGTGACGAGTTGCTGCCCAGACCGACTTCGCGATCGCCCTGAAAGCGATTGCTACCGTTCTGGCTGGCGCTCGAGGAGGTTCCATTCGACTCACTCGACGCCTGCCCTTGCAGTCTCGCAGCGCGATTGGCGCCGCGGGCTTCGCCACCACGACGGCCGATGGCCGCCATGTGCTCGCGATTCCGGCTGACCGTCACACCGCCCTTACGGCCGGCGGCGCGTGCTTCGCCAGAGTCGAACTCGTGTGCCGTGCCCTTCTGATGCGCTGCGCGGCCGCCCTTGCTGGCGATCTCGCGCTGCTTGCTGCGATCCATCGATGCAAAGCCGCGATTGCTGCGCCCGCGGGGCGCCGACCCCGACTCCGACGCGCCTTCTTCACCGTTCGATGGGCGCGCTGAGCGTGCGCTCTCATTGGAGACTTCGCGCTGACGCTCCCGATCTGCGCCGAAGCTGCGCTCTTCGTCGTTCGGATTGATCGCCATTTACAGCTCCTCCTTGAAGAATTGGACCCCTTGCGAGGTCGCGATACCGTCCTCTTGTGCAACTTGCGGACCCGAGCGTGGAAGTGTGGACGAGTCCACTATTTGCGCGCTATGAGTCCGGTTCAGGACTAAGGGCAAGGCTCGGGCCGCCGCGACGTATATTTCGCGGCCATGTCGCTCTCAATCCGTCTTCTCGGCACATCCGCATCGCGTCCCACCGTCGAGCGCAACGTTGCCTCCGTGGCCATCGTGCGCGAGGGCGAAACCCTGCTCTTCGACTGCGGCGAGGGCACCCAGCGGCAAATGATGCGCTACGGCGTTTCGTTCAGCCTCGAGGACATCTTCTTCACGCACTTTCACGCCGACCACGTGATCGGTGTGATCGGGCTGATGCGCACGATGTCTCTGCAGGGACGCAGCGAAGCGCTCCGATTCTGGGGCCCGCGCGGCGCCATTCGCCTGCTCAAGCGTGCCGAGGAGTTCGGGATGGACCGGCTATCGTTCCCGATCGAGATCGCAGAGCTGGAGCCCGAGCAGCGCATCGAGCGGAAGGACTACGCGATCGTGCCGTACGCTGTCGACCACCGCGGCGCACGTGCGTTGGGGTATGCGATCGTCGAGGACGAGCGAAAGGGGCGCTTCAACCCTGATCACGCGCGGGAGCTTGGCATTCCCGAGGGTCCGCTCTGGGGCGAGATCCATCGCGGGCGTGCGGTGACGCTCGACGATGGCCGCGTCATCGCGCCATCGGAGTTGGTGGGTGCGCCGCGGTCGGGGCGAAAGGTCGTCGTCACTGGCGACACACGTCCCTGCGCGGCCACGATCGAAGCAGCGCGCGGAGCGGATGTCCTCGTGCACGAAGCGACGTTCGGCGACGAGGAAGCTGCGCGCGCGATCGAAACGGGCCACTCAACGGCGCGCGAGGCGGCGATGGTGGCCCGTGACGCTGGCGTCGGCACGCTGCTGCTGACGCACTTTTCCGCTCGCTATTCGCGTGATGCCAGCGACCTCGGGAAAGAGGCGCGGCAGTGCTTCGAACGGACGATCGTGGGGAAGGACGGCCTGGAGTTGGAAGTCGCCTACCGTGATGCGGTGATCGCCTAGCTGCGCGACGCGAGCGGGTCGGGACGGCTCACGGACATCGAACGCGCGAACAGCCGAGCAATGGTCGGCTGATCGAGGGAGTCGAGCACCTTGTCGGTCTCGAGACGCGACGTGACGCTGCGCGACTCAGGGCCCTGCGTGATGATCCAGTTGTACCTGTCGAGCCGCGATGTACGGCCATCGGGATGACGGAAGATGATCATCGCGTTGCTGGAGCCAGGCGACTGAACGTCGACCTTCCAGACGGTGCCGTCGGGAGCCGTGATGGACTTGCTGTTTTTCATGCGACCAAGGTCGGCGAAAGTGGCTGGCGACCGGCGAAGCCGGAGTCGATCTCGTGCCAGAACTGGACGGACGGTTCACCGAGCTGCCAACAGAGCAGCATGGGGCGTCCATCGAGCTCGCTGGGGAAGTCGATCAGTCCGATCCGGCGGTCCTTCAACTGGATGCCGATGGACTCCAGCTCGACCTGGAAGGCATCGATCTCCCGGGCGATGCGCTGGATCTTCTTCTCCAGCGCAACGGCGCGTGGATCGGGCAGCTCCGGATGCGCGACGGAGACGAGCAAGTCGAGCTCGACCACCGCCTCCTGCCAGCGACGGTGCTCGCGAACGATGTCCTCGACAATTTTCCGCACATAGGGCAGCGTGCGGTTGGCGTGGTCCACTGTGAAGAGCTGCATGCGGGAAATCTAATGCGATGGGGAGGGACGGGAGGCGAGGAACAGCCGCCGCTTGCCGACGTTAACGGCCACACGGCTGTCGGCGCCATATCCGGCGGCCTCCGTGAAGGCACGAGCGAGGGCGTGGCGGGTGTCGCCATCGACTGCGGGACCGTCGAGCCAGTAGATGCGGGTGGCGGGCCCCGAGACGTGCCCGACCTTCCATTCGCGTGACGTGCTGTCGCGGATCGCGAGCGTAGCGTCGCCCGTGGAGTCGTAGCGGACGACCACCGCGTAGCCGTTGTGACGCCAGACTTCGCGCGACCCTTCGGCAAAGGTCGTCGGGAGCGTCACCGCGACGTCGCGCCACCAGATGGGATCCGCGATGCGAATGGGCGTGAGCGGAAACAGGTGCCCGTCGTCGCCTTCGCCGGCACCGGGAAATGCATAGGCGATTGCCGGCGCGCCATCGAGCGTCGTGATGGCGAAGCTGCGTGCGTCGAACGCGTGATGTGGCGGCACACCGAGCGCCCGTACGTCGCGCTCGACGACTTTGGCTTGCGGTCCGGCGACGTCGGCCAGCGTGGCGGCGCGTCCAGTGCGCAGATCCAACACGCCGCGCCGGCTGGTGTGCCAGAGCGGCTCACGATCGCGCTCGACGTCGGTGTGCAGGGAGTACGAGACGAACGGTCCGTGCGCGGCACCGAGGTCGATGGTCGCGGTCGCGCGAAGCTCGGGATCGTCGTCCGGCTCCTCGTCGGGCTCGAGCGGGTGATCGTCGGGATGCTTGCTCGCGTATTCGCGAGCCAACTGCGGCAGCAGGCTGTCGGTGAAAACGATGACCGAGTCGCCGGTACGGAGATCGCGTCGGTAGACGCTCTGCCCCACGAGGTCTGCGCCAAGGAAGGAATGGTCGTCGTCGACGACGTACAGCTCGAAGAAGCGGCCGCCGTAGCGCGCGAGCTCCAGCGGAGCGCCCCGAAAACGAATCCCGGCCGAATCGCTGGTCAGCCAGAAGGCCGAGTCACCCGCAGCGAGAACGAATTCGGCGGCGGGTGGCGCGGGAGTGGCACTGGAAGAGCGGGCCGCGTCCCGGCATCCGACGAGAAGCGGAAGCGCGAGGAGGAGTGCGCGCGAGAGGAACGACTGGTGCATGTATTCGCAATATAGCGCAGTAGATTTCTCGGAACCTCACACCCCGATTCACCGTGTCCGCACGCTATTCGCTGTTTCTCGTCCTCGCGTTCGTCGCCTGCAGCGCGACCGAGCGCGCCAAGAATTCCCCGAGCTTGCAAGGCGGATCGTCGGGCGGGCCAGCTGGCAGCTCGGCGTCGGCGACACCGGTGGTACCAGTCGCGCAGGCCGCGACCCCAGCGCCGCTTGACACGACGAAGCCCTCGGCGGTGACGAATCGGTCGGTCGGCGCGATCGACGTGGAGAAGGAGTTTCCAGTGGTGCGCGCGCTCTACGTGAATCGCTTCGCCGCCCAAAGTACGAAGCGGATGAAGCAGCTCATCCAGATCGCCGATGAGACGGAGATCAACGCGTTCGTCATCGACCTCAAGGACGAATTCGGCTTGAACTACACGCCGAGCAATCCGGAGTGGGCGAAGAACGCGGGCACGTCGGGCACGATCAGGAATCTGCCGGGGCTCCTCGACACGTTGAGAGCGCACAAGATTCTGCCCATCGCGCGCATGGTCGTGTTCAAGGATTCTGTGGCGGCGCGCCTCAATCCCACACACACGATCCGCAAGCAGGATGGCAGTGTCTGGCGCGACAAGAAGGGTCTCGCCTGGGTCAATCCGTACGACCGTGCGATCTGGAACTACAACATCGGTGTCGCGGAAGAACTCGCGAAGATGGGGTTCGGCGAAATCCAGTTCGATTACATACGCTTCCCCGAGCCATACCCGTCACTGCCGCCGCAGGTGTTCCCGGACAACAAGGGGGAGGCGAAGCCGGCGGCCCTGGCGTCGTTCCTCAAGGAAGCGAACGGGCGTCTCGACAAGATGGGCGCACGCACGACGGCGGACATCTTCGGCCTGGTCACCACAGTGGGCGGGCCGCTCGAGGTAGGACAGTGGTGGGAGAAGCTCGCGCCGGTGACGGATGTGCTGCTTCCGATGGTGTATCCCTCGCACTATCCCCATGGGTCGTTCAACATCAAGTCACCGAACGCGCAGCCATACGACATCCTGAAGATCGCACTGTGCAAGGCACACGAGCGCGACGAGAAGATCGGCGTGAAGACGCCCGAGCACGTGCGGCCATACCTGCAGGCGTTCACGCTCGGCTCACCGCACTACGGGCCGACGGAACTCAACGCGCAGAAGAAAGCGACGTACGACTGCGGCTACGATGGGTGGGTGCTGTGGAGTCCCGGCTCGAAGTACGAGGAGTTCCTTCCGGCATTCGAGAAGACGCTGGTGTCGCGGAAGAAGTAAGGGTTCGTTCGGAACAGCAACCGACTGACTTGGATCATGTGAATTTTTGGGAATCGCATTTGCGCGCGGATGACGAAGCTCTCGTCCGCGCGCACTTTCTTTCAGGTTGCATGAATCGGTTTGCGAGTGCACCGGTCGCTCAGTCGGCGAGGTCGCGCACTCCGGCGATAAGCCGATCGATCTCATCGGCGCTCGTGTAGCATGCCGCGCCGGCGCGAACGAACCCGTCTTCGCCGCGGCCGAGGCGATCCGCCACAGTCTTCGCGTAGAAGTCACCGTTGGAGGCGTACACGCCCAGACCGACGAGATGCCGCGCCACAGACTCTGTGCTGTGACCACGCAGCGTGAACGACACCGTCGGCGTGCGCGGCGTACCGGGCGGTGGGCCGTAGATCGTCACGCCGTCGATGGCGATGAGACCTTCCCACAGACGCGTGAGCAATTCGTCGCCCCGCTCGTGCAGTGAAGCGAACGCACGGGCGAGCTTCTCACGGCGTGAACCACCCTCGCCGCCGATGCTCGCGAGGTAGTCCACTGCAGCGCCGGCGCCAACGATGCCCTCGTGATTCTGCGTGCCGGTCTCGAGACGCTCGGGCGCCGCCTCGGGCGCGGGCTCGAGCTTCGGAATGTCGAGCCTGTCGACGATCTCGCGCCGGCCGTAAAGCACTCCCGCATGCGGGCCGTAAAACTTGTACGACGAGCAGGCGAGGAAATCGCAGCCGATGGACTGAACATCGAGAAGCGCATGCGGCGTGTAATGCACACCGTCAACGAACGACAGCGCGCCCGCATCCGCCGCCATCGCGCAGACGGAGCGAACGTCGGTGATGGTGCCGAGCGCATTCGATGCCGCACCGATGGCGACCAACCGCGTGCGCTTGCCGATGGCGGACGCGAATGCATCCGCCTCGTGGCGAAAGGTCCGCACGTCGAGCGGGACGGTACGCACCACGAGCCCGCGGTCACGTGCGATGGCATGCCACGGCGCCACGTTCGCGTGGTGATCCAGCTCGGTGACCACGATCTCGTCCCCCTCCTTCCAGTTCCGTGCGAGTCCGCGCGAGAGATGGAAGGCGAGCGTCGTCATGTTGTTGCCGAACGACACATCGGCCGGCGTGGCATTGAACAGGTCGGCGAACGCGGCTCGCGACGCCTCGAGCATCGCGTCGGTCTCGGCACTGGTTGGATACGCCCAGTGCGTGTTCGCATTGTGGTGGAACAGGTAGTCGGTCATCGCGTCCGCGACGAAGCGGGGCACCTGCGTGCCGCCCGGTCCGTCGAAGTACGCGACCTCGTGTCCGTTCTCGCGACGCTCAAGCGCGGGGAAGTCTCCGCGGATCGATTCGAGTGACCGCGTCATGCGATCTCCTGGCCGGCCCACTGCTCGAGCACCTTCACCGCCTCGACATGATCGGCCTCTTCGCCGAGCGCGTTGTGCGCGACGCGCATTAGATCGGCGGTGAGCTGGGTGAGGGGCGAGGGAACCTTGAGCTCACGCGCCATCACGGCGGCGATGTCGATGTCCTTGTCGAGCAGCGCGACCTTGAACGTCCGCGGGAACGCTCGGCCGAGCACGCGCTCCGGAAAGAGGTTCATCGAGGCATTCGATCGACCACTGGACGCATTGATGACCTCGAGCGCGACCTCTGGCTTCACACCGAGTTTCGAGAGCGCGACGAGTCCTTCGCCGAGGCTCCAGATGTGGATGGCGAGCATCGCCTGGTTGACGGCCTTCACGGCATCGCCGGCGCCGACGTCGCCACAGTGGACGATCTTCTTGGCGAACCCTTCGAGCGTCGGGCGCACGCGCTCGAGCACCGCCGCGTCGCCGCCGACCATCACGGTGAGCGTGCCCGACTCAGCACCCTTCACGCCGCCACTCACCGGCGCGTCGAGGTATCCGACACCCTTTTCGGCGAGCCGCTCGGCAATGCGTCGCGACGTCGCGGGGTCGCCGGATGTACAGTCGACGAGCACGGCGTGCGCCGCCAGGGCGGCGAGCAGCCCATCGTCACCGTCGAGGAGTGATTCGACGTCCGCGGAAATTGGCAGGCAGGTGATGACGACGTCGGCGCCACGAGCGGCGTCGGCCGGCGTGAGTGCGTGACGGGCACCATGCTCTGCGGCAAACGTTGCCGCCTTTGCGGCCGTACGATTCCACACAGCGAGCGTGATGCCAGACGACTTGGCGAGACATGCGGCCATGGGACGCCCGATGGCGCCGAGGCCGAGAAATGCGACGGAGGGCATGCTGACAGGTGAGAGGGGCAAGGTGATATTGCGACTATGATAACGCATCTCCGAATCGATGGCATGAGCTGCCAGCATTGTGTGAACGCGGTCTTCACGGCACTCACCCCAGTCGAAGGCATCACGTCAGCCGACGTTTCCATCGGTGCCGCAGTGATCGAGCACGACGGACGCGCGACGCTGGACGCACTGCGCGCGGCAGTGGCGGAGAGCGGCTACGAGGTGACGTCCGCAAACGAGGAACGGCGGCGGTTGCCGATCGTGTAACCACAGGTCTACTTTGACGGGCTCACGCCCGTATCGCCGCAGTCGAGGACGTGCCATGACGCCATCCCGTCGCAATCCCGAGGAGCGTCCTGTAGGCGCGCTGCTCGCCCCCGATATCATCGCGCTGCTCGAGGAGTCTCCGTCGCAGATTGCGGCGGAGACCGAAGAGCTGCATCCGGCGGATCTCGCGGACGTCGCCGAGACGATGCCCTTCGAGCAGATCCCGGTGTTTCTGGCGGCACTGCCGCAGGATCGCGCCGCGGCCGTGCTCGAATATCTCGACGAGGAGCTCCGCGCCGAGGTGCTCGAGGCGATGAGCCCCGAGACGGCGGCCGCGCTCGTGAGCGCGATGACGCCGGACGAACGCGCCGACGTCCTCGAGGAGCTCGACGAGGAGCACGCCGAAGAGATCGTCGACGAGATGCCGGAACAGGAGCGCCGCGAGACGCAGGCGCTTCGTCAGTTCGATCCGGACACCGCCGGTGGCTTGATGACGACGGAGTTCGTCTCGGAGTCGTCGGGTACGACGGTGGAGGAGACGCTGCGTCGCGTGCGCGTGATCGCGCGAAGCGGCAAGCGCGAGGCGATCTATTCGATCTACACGACGGACCAGGATGGTCGTCTCGCCGGCGTGCTCTCGCTGCGCGAGCTGCTCGCGGCACCGGAGGGCGCGCGACTGACCGACGTCGCATGGACGGAAGTGCAGAGCGTGTCGCCCAGCGCGGATCGCGAAGAGGTCGCGCGCGTGATCTCGAACTACGATCTCGTCGTGGTACCCGTGGTGAGCGAGTCGGGCCATGTGATGGGGGTCATCACGGTCGACGACGTCATCGACGCGATTCAAGAAGAGCAGACGGAGGACGTACAGAAGTTCGGCGGCATGGAGGCGTTGGATGAGCCCTACATGCAGATCAGCTTCCTGCGCATGCTCCGGAAGCGCGGCGGATGGCTGAGCGTCCTGCTCGTCAGCGAGATGTTCACCACGTTCGCGATGCAGCACTATGAAGGAGAGCTCAGGAAGGTGGCCGCGCTCATTATCTTCGTCCCGCTCGTGATGAGCGCTGGCGGCAATTCAGGGTCGCAGGCCACGTCGCTCATCACGCGCGCGATGGCCCTGCGGGAGATCTCGCTGCGCGACTGGTGGCGCGTTGCGCTCCGCGAATTGCCTACCGGACTCGCACTCGGCGTGCTGCTCGGTATTATCGGAATGTTGCGCATCGCCATTTGGCAGCGCCTCGGCATCGTGAGTTACGACCCGCGCTGGGACCTCATCGCGGCAACGATCGGTCTTTCACTCGTTGGCATCGTCACCTTCGGTTCGATTGCGGGCTCGATGCTGCCGTTCATCCTGCGCCGCGTCGGGTTCGATCCAGCGAGTGCATCCGCGCCGCTCGTGGCGACGCTGGTGGATGTCGGCGGTTTGGTCATCTACTTCACGGTCGCACTGCTGGTGCTCGGCGGCACGCTGCTGTGAGCGAAGCACGGCAATCGGCTTCGAGAGCGACACTCCTCGTCGTCTTCAGCGCGTGTTGCTTCGGCTCCATTTCGATCCTGATTACGCTGGCGATCGGCAGCGGCGCGCGGCTGATAGACGCGCTCGTGTGGCGCTATGCGATCGCGGCAGTTCTACTCGTAATCCTCAGCGGCATCGGGGCGACACGCGCTGCCGGTCGTCGAGCGCTTCCACTACTCGTTCTCGCCGGCGGCGGTCAGGCCGCGATCGCGTTCGTGAGTCTCTCGGCACTCAAGTACATCCCGGCTGCGTCGCTGACCTTTCTCTTCTACACGTATCCTGCGTGGCTCGCGGTCATTGGCGCCGTTCGCGGCACGGAGCAGCTGACGGGTCCACGCACGCTGGCGCTGGGATTGTCGCTCGCAGGACTCGCGCTGATGGTCGGCATGCCAGGCGCCGGTGGATTGCATCCCATCGGCGTGGCGCTCGCACTCTCGGCAGCATTGCTCTACGCGATCTACATCCCGATGATCGGCCACCTCGGCAAGGATCTTCCGCCGTCGGTGACGTCTTCGTATGCAGCCGCCGGCGCGGCGATCACCCTCATCGCGGCCTCGCTGTTCCAGGGTGGCCCGAGGTTCGAGTTGTCGTCGCTCGCGTGGCTGTCCATCGGTGTGCTTGCGGTGGTCTGTACGGTGATTGCGTTCATTGCCTTTCTCCGCGGTCTCGCGGCGATCGGCCCAGTGCGCACAGCGATCGTCAGCACCGTGGAGCCGTTCTGGACTGCGCTGCTCGGCAGCGTCGTGCTGGGACAGCAACTCGGTCCGCGCACGCTCACCGGCGGCATGCTCATCGCCGCCGCCGTCATCGTCATTCAGGTGGGGCATCGGAACGCCGTGACGCTGTCGGCAGACTGAAGTGCAATTCCCATCTCGCACTGTCGGGATCCACCGTGGATCATGCATAGGTAGCGACGGCTGGCGACAGTCTGCTCTGGATTCCGGAGCAACAAAGATCAACCGCCTGACTTGAATTATTTGAATTTGTTGGAATCACATCTCTCCGCACCGCGAACCTGTTGGCGCCGAGACCGAAGGGATTTTCTCGTCGCGGTGGGCGGCCGGCGATGCGCCGCTCTCGTGCGTGCGCGGAGCAAATTCAAGAAATTCGCTGCGGTTCGCGCCGGCGGGACGACAACAAGGGAGAGTAGAGGAATGGAATCGCTGCATCTCACGATCGAAGGCATGACCTGCGAGCACTGCGTGCGCGCGGTGCACGATCGCCTCCAGAAGACGCCCGGCGTGGAAGTGGAGCGCGTCGCGATCGGCTCTGCCGATGTGCGCTACGACCCGAAGGCCACGAACGCCGAGGAGCTCGCCGAGATCATTGCCGACGAGGGATACACGGCGTTCACGTCATAGGGCTCGGACGCTCACGTCCGGCTCGAAAGAACCTCTCCAGAATCGACGGAATCGATCGCGCGCGCAGTTGGCTTCCACGGGGAACCAGCGACCTGCGCGAGCGGATTCGACTCCTTCGGCATGCCGATGATGCCCTGCTCCAGCCACGCGTGGTCGCCGGCGAGCACGCGGCCCGCAACCTTGTAGATGCGCTTGTCGTTCTTGCCGTAGAAGCGCTTGAAGTTGGCCGCGATGCGTAGCCGCGCCTCGCGACAGAACAGGTCGGCCAATTCGATTGCTTCCCTGTTGCCCTGCTTCGCGAGCATGCGTGCGCGGACGCAGGTGGCGGTCATGGCGAAGAGGTCGGCGCCGATGTCCACAGCGCGGAAGAGCACCATCTGTCGGCGCTCGAGCTTCGTACCGAAGCGGGCCATCGCATGGAAGAGCGTGCGGCCGAGATGACGCGTGGCTCGCTCCGCCCAGCGGAGATGCTTCGCCAGTGCGCCGAACTCGTGATACGTGACGACCGGAACCATGCCGCGCCCGAACCAGCGCGCTGTGTACCAGAACGGGTAGAACTTCGCCACGCGTCCGAGCGCACCGACCTTCTGGCCGAACGACGCCTTCTTGTCGACCAGCGCGAACGCCGTCTTGAAATGGTGATCGACCGCCTCACGCGCGATGAACAGCCGCATGATCTCCGACGAACCTTCGAAGATCAGGTTGATACGGAAGTCGCGCATGACGCGCTCCACCGGAATCGGTTGCTCGCCACGCGCACGCAGTGAATCGGCCGTCTCGTAGCCCCGGCCGCCGCGGATCTGCAGCGTGTCGTCGACGATGCGCCATCCCGTCTCGGTGTTCCACAGTTTCGCGATGGCGGCCTCTAATCTGATGTCATAGTTACTGCGCTCAGCCAACCCGACCGCCAGCTCGGCCACGGACTCCATCGCGAAGGTGTTCGCCGCCATGAGCGCGATCTTCTGCGCGACTGCCTCGTGCTTCCCGATGGGCTGCCCCCACTGCACACGCTCGTTCGCCCAGGTGCGCGCGATCTGCAGCATGGCCTTGCCGCCGCCGGCGCAGCTCGCGGGCAGCGTAAGACGCCCCGTATTGAGCGTGACGAGTGCGAGCTTGAGTCCCTTGCCTTCGCCCCAGAGAATGTTCTCGCTCGGCACGCGCACGTTCGTGAAGCTGATCACGCCATTCTCGATGGCCTTGAGTCCCATGAAGCGGCAGCGATGTACGACCTCGACGCCCGGCGCGTTGGCCTCGACGATGAAGGCAGTGATCTGCTTCTTCCGCGCCTTGCCGTCGACGATCATGTCGGGGGTTCGCGCCATGACGACGAGCAGCTCAGCGCGCGTGCCGTTGGTGCACCACAACTTTTCGCCGTTGAGCGTCCAGTACGTGCCATCGGGACTGGGCGTCGCCGTCGTGCGCATGTTCGCCGGATCGGAACCAGCGTCCGTCTCGGTGAGCGCAAAGGCCGAGATGGCGCCCTTGGCGAGCCGCGGGAAGAAGCGCCGCTTCTGCTCGGCGGTCCCGAAGAGCTTGAGAGGCTGCGGTAATCCAATGGACTGGTGCGCCGACAGCAAGGCGGTGAGTGAGCCGTCTTTACTGGTGACCAGCTGCATCGCACGGGTATAGCTCGTGTACGACAACCCGAGCCCGCCGTACTCGACGGGAATCTTGATGCCGAACGCGCCCATCTCACGCAGGTCCTGCACGTACTCCTCGGGAATCTCACCAGTGCGGTCGATCATGTCCGAATCGATCCGCTCGAGGAACACGCGCAACTTGATGAAAAACGACCGGGCGCGAGCGACTTCCTCTGGATCGTCCGCCTGCACCGGGTGCGGATGAATCAGGTTCAGGCGGAATCGCCCAAGGAAGAGCTCACGAACGAAGCTCGGGCCCGACCAATCGCTCTCGCGGGCGGCTTCGGCGACGTCGCGGGCCTCCTGTTCGGAGGCGAGACCTGCGGGGTGCTCGGCCATATGACACTCGTGTTGGACTTGAATCAGAAGCTACAGCGCGAACTCATCGGATGCATCGGTCGAGCCGGAGCGCCTGGAAGGATCGCGCCGGGCGACGATGGCTGCACCAACGAGCGCGATGAGCGCGAAGGAAAACCACTGCGCCGCGTAGCCGCGATGTGGGCCATCATCGAGCACGGGAAGGTCGCGACGGGCCGGATGACTGAGGTCCGCCGAGTCACCGACGGCGACGAGATAGAACGGTGCCACGGGGTAGGGCAGCTTCGCCGTGACGTTCGCGCGGCCAACGCGGCGAATGACTCGCGGATTCGCGGCAGCGGTGATGGCCGTATCGGTGCTGAACAGCTCGACGTAGCCGGCGACGTGCGCCGTATCCCGTTCCCGCCACTTGACCTGATCAACGGAGGTGCCGTCGGGCGAGTACACCCAGCCCCGATTGACCAGAACTACGGTGTCCGTGCCCGGCATTCGAACGGGAGTCAAGATCTCCACGCCGGGCGAGCCGCGACGCGTCCGATTGGAGAGAATGAGCTCGTGCTCGTAGTCGTAACGTCCATCGACCGTGGCGAAGCGGTAATGTGCCGCGCTCGTATCGTTGCCCAGCCGCAACAGCGGGAGGGGATTGTTGAGCCGAGCCTGCGTGATCGACGCGTTCCACGCCTGTCGCTCATGGAGGCGCGCGACCTGCCATAAGCCGAGGCGCGCGAAGAGGATGGCGGCCGCGACCGCGAAAACGCAGAAGACGAGAATTCGTCGGGACATGCCAGATAGTAAACCCCGTCAGGCCTCGAAGCAGCGGGCCCAACGGTTGCGTTCGTTGCTTTCGCGCGAGCAGACGCTTTATTGAGCGCACTGACAATTCGGGGCTGAAATGCAGTCATTGCCGTACAAGGCCACCGGCGGTCGCACGGCCGACACCTATGAATCGTTAGGTATCGGCTCCGCATCGACGCACGCCGTTCAGTTCTACGAGAACGACGAGTTTCTCGTCACGTCGGTCGGAGACTACCTCGCGACCGGTCTCGCCGTTGGGCAGCCCGTCGTCGCTGTCACGACTGAAGCGCACCGGCTTGGCATCACGGACCACCTTCGCGATCGGGGCTTCGACGTAAAGCGCGCGGTGCAGCGCGGTCAGCTCGTGCTGGTAGACGCCGACGCGCTGCTTGCGTCCTTCATGGTGAACGGACACCCGGACGCGGAATTGTGCCGGGCGGCGGTGGGCGGCCTGCTTCGCGCCTATCAGTCGCGCGTGCCGCGTGTCACGATCCGTGTGTTCGGCGAGATGGTCGATGTCCTGTGCCGATCGGGCAACCTCGGCGGTGCGTTAGAGCTGGAAGAACTGTGGAACGACATGGCGCGCACGTACAGCTTTTCTCTGCTGTGCGGCTACTCGATGCGGACCTTCGCGAGCGACGCGCACACCGACAGCGTCTCCTCGATCTGCGCACAGCACGCGCACGTCATTCCTACCGAGCGCTTTCTCGAGGTCCAGCCGAGCAACCGGATGCGCGAAGTCGCGATGCTGCAGCAGCGCGCGCAGGCGCTCGAGTCCGAGGTGCAGCGACGCGATACGCTGGAGCAATCGCTGCGTGTGGCGCTGGCCAAGGCCGAAGCCGCGAATCGCGCCAAGAACCAGTTTCTCTCGGTCATGAGTCACGAGCTTCGCACGCCGCTGAACGCAATCGGCGGACACGTTCAGCTCGTGGAAATGGAGTTGCTCGGCCCCATCAACGATCGCCAGCGTGACTCCCTGGGGCGCGTTCAGCGAAGCCAGCGCCAGCTGCTCGGCTTGATCAACGACGTGCTCAACCTCGCACGACTCGATGCGTCGCAGGTGAAGTACGCCGCGGAGCCAGTCTCGTTTGCACCGCTCATCGCCGAGGTCATCGGATTGGTCGAGCCGATGTTCGCCGCGAGCTCCCTCACCTGCGCCATCGACCTCGCCGCGGAGGAGACGCTGATAGCGCGTGCGGATCGCGAGAAGGTGCAGCAGGTGCTGCTCAACCTTCTTGGCAATGCAGTGAAGTTCACGCCGGCCGGCGGCCACGTGACGATGCGCACTTATGAACTGCCAGACTGTGTCGTCGCCATCGAAGTGCGCGACTCCGGGATCGGTATGGCAGCCGACAAGCTCGATTCCGTCTTCGAGCCGTTCGTGCAGATGGCCGGTGCGGCAGCCGGCCAGAAGGACGGCGTTGGACTCGGGCTCGCGATCAGTCGCAGGCTTGCGCGCGGGATGGGTGGCGAGCTCGTTGCGGCGAGCGTGATCGGCGCCGGCTCGACGTTCACGCTGACCCTTCCTCGTTGCTGAGTCGTCAGCGTTCGGGCGCCACCCGTACGTCGAATCCGGTGGTGTGCACGCGCCCCAGCGCGCGGACCTGCACGTACACGCGATAGCGTCCCGCCGAGGGGAACGCGTACGGGAAGCGTATCTCCCGAAGCAGGACGGGCGATGCCGCGTGTGACATGCTCGTCGTGTCGAGACGCAGCCTGCCGTCGCTGGTAGTGTCGCCGCGATCGCGGAGCACGAACGCCTGCTCCGACGCCATCGACGACGTTCCGTTCGGATGCAGGTGGATGAACACCTTGCCGTCCTCGCGCACGACGACGGCGTGACCATTCATGCCGAGGTAAGGCTCGATGCTCGCGGGCTCGCCCTTTTGATCGGAGACACCGATCGTCAACACGCCGGGCTGATTCGCGACGACGACCTCGGGTCCGTTCCAGTACATGTACAGCTGTCCGTCGTGTCCGCGGATCTGCTTCAGGGCGCGGCTCACGGGAAGCGCATCGTCCGTCGACCACGCGTCGTCTAGACCAAGATTGCGCACGCCACTCGAGTCGACCGCCGCACTCAGC